>NZ_BPQM01000029.1 GCF_022179245.1 Methylobacterium gregans | reverse complement strand
TTTTGTTAGACGCTCTTAACGCACCCGGGTCTGAACTCTGCGGGCGGGGCTTCTTTTGAAGTCCCGCCCGCCCCTTGGGGCCCCGGCCCGGAAGCCTCTCGGCGGCGACATCCGCCGAGGGGCTTCCTTTTGCCCGGGCCGTGTGCCCGGGCGGCGAGCCCGACCGGGGCCTGCTTATTTCCGTCGAGGTGGCGTCTGCCGCTCGGCGTTGCATTCTGATGCCGCAAGTCGAACCGAAGTACAATGATCCGTATTGGGCCGGCCCGGCGGCGAAACGCGAGTCCCGAGAGTCGCTTAACCTAGAATTTGTCAAGGGTTGCACGGATCCTTGAGGGGCGAACTACATCAAGGATACTTGCCTCAGTCCTTATGATTTCGACCTCAAGGATTGAATAGGCAATTCAATGAGTGCCCGGAACGGGGATCGCCGGAAGCCAGCTGGCGATAACGGCTTACCCGGCGGAAGGCCCATCGAGGTCCAGGGCCCTTCGCGACCCTGGGCTATCCTTGCGCCGGTTCGGTCCAGGCTCCGGGGCCGCTTGACGGCCTTGCCGCCTTTTTAGGCATCCGCGGCTGTCAATGGCCCGGGACTCACCCCCGGAAGCGGCACGGACTTATCCACAGAAATCGCTTCCGGGGGTCGTTCCGTCCCATTCCAGGATCCATCCCGGGCGTCGGTTGGGGTCGGGCACGCCCCTGGAACACCGCCGCGGGCGAACGGAACCACGTTGCCGGGGCACCCGGCCCAGGCCGTTCTCCGAGCCTCCTCTTCGAGGAGCGCCACCGCGATCTCGCCGGCGACGTTCTCAAGGAGGTCGTCGAGGCGCTCCGGCCCGAGCGACCGGGCGGCTTGAACGAGGGCAACGACGGTTGCCCCCAGGCGCGCATCCACGTCACGCATCGCGCGCCTCCTTGGGCAGGGCGCCGCCCGAGGCGGGAATGCAGTCGGCGACGATGCGACGGACTTCGTCGCCGGACAGCACGCGCGAGCGCACGAGGCGGGCGGCGACCGCGTCGATGGTCGCGGCGTTTTCCCGGACGAGCCGGTCGGCCCGCGCCTGCAGCGCGGACAGGTCGGCTTCGATGCGACGCCTGAAGACCTCGTCCGTCCGGGCGAGCCGCATCGCCTCGTCCTCGTCCCCGAGCCACGCGAGGCTTCCGCCGAGACCGTAGGATGCATGCGCGGCGGCGACGAGCCGCGTCGCGGCCGCGAGGTCCGAGCCGGGCTGGCCCGCCGATCCACTGTGGACGCTGCCCCAGAGGGCATCGGCCGCCCGGCCTGCCAGAAGCGTCACCACGAAGTCGTCGAGATCCCGCCTGCTGACGTTGGACCTGCGGCGAACCCGGCTGCGCGTAAGGCCGGCGTAGGGACCGTTGGGCACCGTCGAGACGGTCTCGACCTCGGAACTGCCGGTCACCAGCCCGATCACGCAGTGGCTTGCCTCATGTCGTGCCATCCCGAGGATCTCGTCGGCGTCGCGCGTGTCCGGAGGGGCGACCTGTGCCACGAGGTCGGCGCGGGTCATCGGCCGGCCCGCGGCCCGGGCCGCGCCGCGGGCCCGCTTCGCCCACCCGGCGATTTCCGCCCCCGTGGCGCCGGCGCCGATTGCGGCGACCGGCCCGAGGTCGACGTCCCGCAGGTCACCCATCAAGTGCTGGCGCAAGATGCCCGCGGTGGCGACCGTGTCGGGTCGCTCGATCCGGACGATCCGGTTGAGGCGGCCCGGACGCACCAACGCCTCGTCGAGCCGTTCCGGAAAATTGGTCGCGCCGATGATGATCAGCGACGAGGTCGCCCCCGACATCGCAGAGTCCAGGGCCGTGAGGATATGCGACGTCAAGGCGACCCAATATTCGCGATTTCTTTGATCTACTGTCGATCTGTTAGGAATTGAGTCAATTTCCTCAAGTAGTAAGACGGCATGTCCAGCGGCGGATGCCTGGCCGATGACCGTGTCTACTTGGCGAATGATCTCGTTGAGGTATCCACCCGTGGAGGCGAACCAGGACGAGACGCTCGTCGAGAAAAGAGGCAATCTCAGCGACTTCGCTACGCTTCTCGCGAAAGTGGACTTGCCCACGCCGGGGTCGCCGGAAAGCACAATGTTCCTGTCCTCGATGCTACTCCAAGGACGAAGTCCGGATCTATACTCCTGCATCGCCGCGACCAGCCCGAGTGCCCAGGCCTTCGCGCCGCCCTCGTCATAGCCGTGGCATTGCTCGATGGGCGGCACGTCGGCGACGCCGGGGTCGACGACGATCAAGGCGCGCGACGCCGCCTCGATGCGGCGGACGCAGGCCCGGCCGGACGTTCCGCGGCGGATGCAGCCCGCCAGGGTGGCGAACGACAGCCCGGACGCGATGCCGGCCGGGATCGGCCCGGGCCGGGAGCCGGTCGCGAGCCGGATGGTCGAACGGAGCGCCCGGGGGCTCGGCGTCTTCAGGTCGATCCTGATGTCCGCCAGGGCGACGAGATTGGCGGGAAGGTAACGCTCCGGGGCATGGCTTACCCCGACGACGCCGTTGCCGGCTCCGAGGGCTTCGGCGACGTCGTCACAACCGTGCTCTGGCTTCTCCTGCCGGCTGGACCCATTTCTCTTGATCACCTCGCACCAAGCGCCAAGCTTCCGCACGGCGTGGGTGACCGGCTCGACCCAGTCGGGGCCGGGCACGGAGACGACGACGGCAAGGCCATCGGGCTTGGCCATGCGCTTGAGGTCCGCGGGCCGCGCGGCATCCTGGAGCATCGCCATCGCCAGCAGGGTGCTGACGCGGGCGGTCCGGGCGACACCGAGCATCTGCTCGGTGTCCTGCGCCGGAAGGAACTCGTCCAACATGTCGGGTTCGGACGGTGCCGCAGCGGCAGGGGCGAGGCGCTTGGGCGGCTGGGGCTTGCGAAAGGGCTTCTTGGACATGGGCTGCCTCCGGCGCGAGGCGGCCGCGCGCTCAGGGGCGCGCCGGTCGGGCCTCGCGGCAAGATCGGGAAGGGGCGGTTGCGTCGGGTCCGGCGGCGGCGCGGCCGGGCGGCCTGGCTATGAGGCGTAGGGGCATCGTCTCGCTCCTCAGGCTTGTCACGGCTCGATGCTCTCGTCGAAGGGCTCGGCCCCGGTCCGCTGGGTCCAGGACATCACGCGGACGTCGCCCGGCCTTGGGCCGCCGGTGCGCTCGGCAAGGTGCTCCGCGTGGCGCTCGGCCTCGCTCAGGACCGCGGCGCCAAGGGCCACGCGAAGCGCGGACGCGACCCGGCAGAGCGACGCACGTCCCATCTCGGCGCGGCAGGTCGCCAACTGCTCGAAGATCTGGCCGACGATCCTGTCGGGGTCATGAAAGTCGGGTGACATATCGGCTGCCTCGGTCGAGGCGGCCGGGCGCGTTCGCGCGCCGGTCAGGCCCCGGTGGTTCTCGGACGGTTATCGGCGACGGGTCGGCCTGGAGCGGCACGCATTCCGCGCGCCGGCCCGAGCCGGTCATCGGCCTTTCGTTTCGGGCGGGCGGGGCGGATCATCGTCGGGGATTTCCCTGTTTCGGCCCTGGAAAGCCCGGGGCGGAAGGCATCGGCGCCGTGGCGCAGGCAAACCCTTCCAGCTCGGTTAACGCAGGTCAACCTTCGAGCCTGGGCGACGGTGCAAAAACGCGTCGACCCTGGGGATCCCGGGGACAAGGCCCAGGCATTTGCGCGCGGCGGGACCGATGTTCGGCCCCCGTGTTCGATCACATGTAGAACCGATACCGGGGATCGGGGACCTGGCCCTCGCCGACGTGCTTGAGGATCTCCCCGACTTGCCGGGCGGCACGCATCGTGATGGGCAGCCCCCCGTCGAACTGAGTGTTGTTCCAGTTCATCTTGGTCAGCGCCAAGGTCTCCTTCAGGAGCATGTCCCACTCTGTCCTGTCGCGCCGGTGGGCCTTCAGCATCAACGGGTTCGGGACGTAGAGCCCGGGGTATGTCGCGAAGAAGTCGACGCTGCCGCGGGTGTAGAGCAACGAGGTGTCCCTATCGAGCCGCATCGCCATACCGCGCAGGGGTGGATAGTCACCGTCGCGCATGAGCCGGACGGGCGACCGGCGCGGGAGCCAGATCAGGTCCGCCTGGTCGATCCCGAGGTCATCGATGGCAGCCTCGAAGCCGGCGGCCTCCTCCGGGTGGAAGGGAGAGCTCTTGTGCACGACGAGGCGGGCCGGGAACGTGCCCCATTCGCGCTTGTAGGTGCCGAGGGAGTTCTTCGTCAGCGCGTAAGCATCCTCCTCGGAAAGGTAGGGATGCCTGTCGTTCTTGTCCCGTAGGGCCCGGCCTCCCTTGAGGATCAGGCCCTCGCCACGCTCGTCGAACAGTTGGGCCGAACTCGTCCGCAACGAGGTTCGTCCGAGATCCTCGAAGAAGCTGATCCCGAGGAAGGTCGCCGAGAACTCGTCGCGCTCGCGCACCATCCGCCAAGGCGTTCCCCCGGCCTTGTAGTAGAGCGCGCAGAACAGGTTCCAGGCCCTGGTGGCCTCGTCCTGCACCCTCCGCGCGGAAAGCTTCGCCAGCTTCCGCTTGATCACGGCCCGCTCGTCGTACGTGGATGGCCAGACGATCTGGATCGGAATCCTGTAGGCGAGCGTCGCGGCCTTCAGGGCGCCCCGGAAATCCTCGTAGAGACGGGTGTCCTCGGCGTCGTTCCCGGCCTCGCCCTCGCCTTCCTCGCCCCTGGGGCCGACCTCGCCGTCCTCGGGGCCGCGAAGGTTCTTCACCCGCTCGATCAGCTCCACCGGCAACGCGCAGACGACGACCTGGGGCGGCCGGTCCGACTCGGAGAGGTCGCGGATCTCCTCCACGAACAGTTCGACCGCGAGGCGGATGGCGACGTCGTCCCGCTCCTCGCCGGTGACCTTTGCCAGGCTGGCGGCCCGGAGGATACGTTGGTGATGCCGGTCGATCTCGAACCAGCACCGGAACGGTCCGGTGACGCCGCTGCCAGGGAAGGACGGGAACAGGTTGGGCTGCCGGCTCGGCTTGGCCGGGATCTCGCTCTCGCAGCGGGCGAACCATTCCCGGAAGCCGTCGACGGTCTCGGACGAGCCGATCAGGCCGACGCGGACCGTCCGGGTTTCGTTCGTCGAGAAGTCGACCGGACCATGGTCCACGAGGCCGAAGCGCACGTCCGGGTGCCGACCGTCCCCTCCGAACTCCAGCAGCGGCTCGTGGACGTGCTGCAGCCTAAAGGTCGAGCTCACGCTGGCCTGCCTTTCGAGCCTTGCTCATGTCCGGGTCCTCGCGCTCCGACCAGAGGTCGTCCGGCACGCCGTAGGGATGGCGCAGCGGGTCGAGCGCCTCGAAGCTGAGGTAGGGGTATTCGGCGTGGAGCATGTCGCCCCGCTCGGTGAGCAGGGCGCGCCACATGCGCATGTGCCCGCGCACGTTGGAGTTCCGCTCGATCTCCTTGATCTTCTTCAGGTAGTCGGAGGCGAAGGCGCTCTCGGAGAAACCATCCCGCGTGAAGTGATAGGTGGGATCGACCGCGAGGTACCACTCGCCGTCCAGGTCGAGGAAGCGCGGGACGAACGCCGCGTGCCGCAGGTACGAGGCGCCGGTCTTCTCCCGGTTGAGCCCGTGCCGGGAGACGACGGTCCGCTTGCCGTCGCCGCGCGCGTCCTTGAACGTGTAGACGCGCTCGCCCCTCCGCTGGGGGTTGCCCTTGAAGAAGTAGTACCTGCGGTCCCGGTCGAACACGAGGCGCTCGCGTATCCGTTCACCGAGGCAAAGGCCGAGCAGGCGCACGAACAGACGCTTGCTCGCCTCTCCGTCGGCCTCGGCCCAGTCCAGCGTTTCGATCTGGTCGACGCTGCCTTGGTCGCAGGCGTGCTCGAACAGCGGGTCCTCCAGGTCGCGGAAGGTCACCAGCCGGTCGCCGTCCACGATCCAGTCGATGGGCGGCCGCTCCAGCTTACGCTTGAGCGCGTCCCGGACCTCACCGGGGCCGTCCTCGATGGAGGCGACGTTGAGGCGATACGGGAAGCTGGCCCGCAGCAGGTTGGTTTCGAGTTCCTCCTCGGAACGCATCGACGGCGTGACGACGCCCGGGCGTGCGAAGCCCGCGACGAGTGCGGCGAGCTTGCCCACGGCGTCGGGGGTGAGCTCGTCCTCCTGGCGGACGAAGACGACCTTCCTGGAGCGCTTACGGTCGGGGTCCTGGAAATAGGCCTGGACGGACTTCCAGCAGATGAGTTCTGTCGCCGGATTGACCACCACGAGGATGACCGGCGTGTTGGCGTTGAACCAGTAGTCGAGGTCGCGCTCGTTGGCCTTGAACGAGAAGGTCTCGCCGTTGTCCTCGGCGAGCCTGCTCACCGTCTTGAGCTGGGCGGCGACGTACTGGGCCCTCACCTCTCCCGTCTCCGGGTCGCGCAACTCGATGAAGCCGTCGACGCCCGCATCGAGGGTGCCGGTCGTCGGATGGAAGGAAAGCCCGGCATCGAGGATGCGGGTCGCGAAGCGATGGACCCCGGCTTCGCCGAGCAATTGGTTCCCGGTGAGCTTCTTCAAGAACCAGCCTACCGTGCGTCACGCGAACCGCTCCGAACAGGTGTACCGCATTTGTTCGCCGCGCACGAGCCGCCCCTTCACGGCATCCCGTCATTTCGGGCACATCCTGCCGCCCGCATCAGTGGGACATCAGGCAGCAGACGGACGCCTTCTCCAGCAGGTCTCGCGTGACCCCTCCGAAGAACCACTCCCGCAGGCGGCTGTAGCCGTAGGCGCCGGTCACGATCAGGTCGGCGCCGAACATACGCGTCGCGCCCCTCAGGTCATCGGCGACGGTCCAGCCGGAGGGCCCCGCCAGGTGCGCGCTGGCCCTCACGTCGTGCAGCGCGAGGTAGCGGACAACGTCCTCGATCTCGTGGCGGTCCTCCCCATCGCCGACTCGGAACACCTGGACCGCCTCGGCGCGACGCAGGATGGGCATGGCGTCCGACACGGCCCGACGGGTCTGGATGGTGTTCTTCCAGCCGATGAAGACGCGCTTGGCTTCCAGGTGCTCGATGCCGGCTGGGACAGCCAGGACAGGCCGTCCCGACCTCATCAGCGCATCGCCGACGTCGACCGCCATCCCGGGCGTCACGCCCTCGTCGTCGGCGGGGCGCCCCACGACGACGAGGTCCGCCGCACGGGATTGCCCTTCCAGGAACGGGACCGGGGCGGCGACGTCGGAGCGCCACTCGACCCGGTCGATCTGGCAGGCGGCCTCGCGGAAGGTCCGCTCCGCGCCGGCGAGCTTGCCGAGGGCGGCCTGACGGATCTCCTCGATGACCATCCCCATGGGCACGGCTGTCTCGCCGTACCCCCGCGGGTAATCGGGCATGCAGGCGGCGACACCGACGAGGCGGGCCCCGAGGCGCTCCGCGAACCCAGCGGCGAGCCGGACCCGCGCCGGGGCGTGAAGCCCGTCATCGACCGCGACCATGATGCTGGCAATGGACATCGGAGCCTCCCTCGACCCGGATCGGGCGGCCGTTACGGTGGGGGCATCCGAACAGGACGGCGTTGACCTGCCTCAAGCATCCGGTCCGGGCCCGGGTAGAGGAGAAGCGTATGCGTTACCTCCGATCCTCCTGCGACCCGGATCACGGCGTTACCGGCACGATCAAGGTCGCAGGAGCGTCACGCTTGAGGCAGATCAACGCGGCCATTGGTGAGGTCGGGCACGATCTGGTGCCTCGTCCATGGGACCGAAGCCATGTTCGTCGTCCTGGCCGCCAGCATCGTCCTCGTCATGGCCACCATCTTGCTGCTGTACGAGACCCTTCGCCTCACGTCGGAGCACCTTTCGGAACTGCCGGTGCCTCCGCGCTGGCGCATCGTCGCCGTGGTGCTGGCGGCCTTCGCAGGACACACGGCCGCTGTCTGGACCTACGCCGTCGCCTACTGGTTGCTGGTCCTCAGGCTCGGGCTCGGCGCCTTCTCAGGCGTGCCCATCGAGACCTTCGAGGACTGCCTTTTCGTCTCCGTGGTCGCCTACTCCTCATTGGGCTACGGCGACCACGCACCGGTCGGCCATGCCCGCCTGCTCACCGGTGTCGAGGCGCTCAACGGACTCCTGCTGATCGGCTGGTCCGCCTCGTTCACCTATCTCGCCACTGAGCGCTACTGGCCGCTGCACGGGAAGGCGCACGCCCATCGCGCAGCATCGGCCCGCCACCCGGCGGACGGGGAGCCCGGTCGCGAACCACTTTTCCCGCCGACGGCGGGGACATGAACGCGGGCGCCCTTGCGCTGGATCAACGCCGGCCGGCCCGACCGGTCCAAGGTCCGCATCGACCGGCAGGCGGAGGCGGGCGATGCGCATATACTTGGTCACCTTCCACAAGACCGTCCCGGACGATACCGGCCACGACCACCGCGTGCTGCAACGGCAGGCGGTGGTGACCGCCTGCTCGGACGTGGCAGCCGCCTACGCGGCCAAGGCGATGCTGTGCGAGGCCGACGGGGTCGTCGACTGGCGGCTGCGGGCGGACACCTGCGAGGTCTGCGAACTCGGCGAGCATGCGGCGTGAGGAGGCGAGGATGAGCCATGGGCTGACCGAACCCGTGCATTGGCAGGGGCGGCAATGGGCCGTCACCGGCTACGGCATCGAGGCGCTCGACGGGATGTACCACGTCCCGTTCGCAGACATTCCGGATACCGGGGCGGCGCGCCCGGATTGGCTCGACGCCCTGTTCCGGCGGTACGGCACGGACGGCGACGACCTGTCGGCGGCCCTGAGGGTCGCGCGCATGGTCCGGACCGAGGCGAACGCCACGGCCTCGAAGCCGGTGTCATGAGCGTCCCGTCCGTCGCGACCGGGGAGGCGGACGACCCCGAGGCTCCGAGCCCCACCGTCGGTCCCTCAAAGCCGCGCCTGCTCCGGGTACTCGGGCCCGGGCTGATCACCGGCGCCTCCGACGACGACCCGAGCGGCATCGCCACCTACGGGCAGGCCGGCGCCCAGTTCGGCTACGGGCTGTGCTGGACCATGCTCTACACCCTGCCGCTCATGGCGGCGGTGCAGATGGTCTCGGCGAGGATCGGACGCACCACCGGCCACGGCATTGCCGGCGTGCTGCGCGAGCATTACCCGAACGGCCTCCTTCAGGGCGTGGTCATCCTGCTGCTCGCCGCCAACGTCCTGAACCTCGGGGCCGATCTCGGCGCCATGGCGGACGCCCTCGCCCTGCTCGTGCCGGGCCCACGCTGGCTGTACGTGGCCCTCTTCGCCGGCACCTGCGCCTTCATGCAGCTCGCCCTGCAGTACACGCGCTACGTCGCCGTCCTGAAGTGGCTGACGCTGAGCCTGTTCGCCTATCTCGGCGTGGTGATCCTGGCCCGCGTCTCCTGGTGGGACCTCGGCGTGGCCATCGCCCTGCCGCGCATCGACCTCGGCGGGGGCGGCCTCACGGCGCTGGTGGCGCTCTTCGGGACGACGATCAGCCCGTACCTGTTCTTCTGGCAGGCGGCCGAGGAGGCCGAGGACCTGCACGCCTTCCCGCGCCGGCGCGATCTCCTGCACGCGCCCGAGCAAGGCGGGCACGCCCTGCACAGGATCGAGGTCGACACGCTCGTGGGCATGACGTTCTCGAACGTGGTGGCGCTCGCCATCATGGTCACCACGGCGGCCGTCCTGCACGCGAACGGCGTCACCGACATCCAGACATCCGCCCAGGCCGCGGAGGCGCTCCGCCCCCTCGCCGGACCGTTCTCGGCGACCGTCTTCGCGCTCGGCATCATCGGCACCGGGCTGCTGGCGGTCCCGGTGCTCGCGGGCTCGGCGGCCTACGCGGTCGGGGAGGCCCGGCGCTGGCCGGTGGGCTTCGGCCGGCGCCTGCTGGAGGCGCGCGCCTTCTACGGCACGGTCGCGCTCGCGACCTTGGTCGGCATGGCCGTCAGCCTCGGCGCGGTCGATCCGATCCGGGCGCTCTACTGGAGCGCGGTCGTCAACGGGGTCATCGCGGTCCCGGTCATGGCCGTGATGATGCTGGCGGCGGCGCGGGCCGACGTCATGGGTGCCTTCGCGGTGCGCGGGTGGCTCAAGATGCTCGGCTGGGTCGCCACGGCCTGCATGTCGCTCGCGGTCCTCGCCATGCTGGCGACCGCTGCGCTTCCCTTGATCTAGCGCAACGCGGTCCGGCGGACCGTCTTCATCCTCGCCCCAGCAACCGGAAGCGGGAGTCGGGCGATGCAAAAGGAACGGGACACAAGGCCGGTCGTGCTGGTCGCGGAGCCCCAGGCGCTGCCGGGCATGTGGCTGGAGGACGTCCTCACCGACGCCGGCTGCGCGGTCAGCGGCCCCTACGGCACGTGCATGGAGGCGTCCGAGACCCTGGACGAGGCTCCGCCGGACTTCGCGGTGATCAGCACCGACCTGAACCGGGGGCCCGGCTTCTCGCTCGCCTGTGCCCTGCGCCGCCAGGGCATCCCCTTCGCGCTGATCGCGGGCAACGCGAGCGTGCCGCGCGCCTTCTCGGACGTGCCGACGTTCGACCGCCTGTTCGATGCGCGGGACGTTGTCGCCGCCGTGACCGCCCGCTGCCCGGTCCGGGTAGACCGACGAGCCTGCCCGATGGCCGCACGGATCGCGGCGGGCGAGGACGTTGCGCTGGATCAATGTCCCCCAGCCTGCCGGTCCTAGCCTCCGTCGAGGCCAGCGACGGCCCAGCCCTTATCGAGGAGACGAGCGATGGGCGACAAGCAGATCCGCCAGAACATCATCGACGAGCTTGAGTTCGACCCGAGCATCGACGCCGCCCATGTCGGCGTCTCCGTGGAGAACGGCATCGCCACGCTGACCGGCCATGTCGGGAGCTACACGGAACGCGTCGCCGCCGAGAAGGCCGCCCAGAAGGTGCGCGGCGTGCGCGGGGTGGTCGAGGAGATCAAGGTGCGCTTCGGCGGCGAGACGCCGCCGCGCGACGAGGACTTGGCGCGCCGCGCCGTGCAGATGCTAGACTGGTCGGTGACCGTGCCGCGGAACGCCGTGCAGGTGAAGGTCCAGGATGGCTGGGTGACGCTGTCCGGCAAGCTGGGCTGGCAATACCAAAAGGAAGAGGCCTACCGGGCGATCCGGCGGCTCGCGGGTGTGGCGGGTATCGTGAACGCCATTGAGGTGGCGCCGAAGGCGAGCGTTCCCGACGTGCGCGCGAAGATCGTGGCGGCGCTCAAGCGCAGCGCCGAGCTTGAGGCGGACGCGATCAAGGTGACGGTCAAGGACGGCAAGGTCGTCCTGGAGGGCAAAGTGAACGCCTGCCACGAGCGCCGGATCGCCGAGAACGCCGCGTGGTCGGCCCCGGGCGTGCGCGCCGTCGAGGACCACCTCACGCTGGCCTGAGCGCGTCCCGGCCGGGCCGTAAGCTCCGTTCGACCGGTAGGCCCGGCCTGACCTCGTTACCAACCAGCCCGGAGACATCCATGTCCTACAAGAGCGTCATGGTGGCGGTCGACCTCGGCGAGCATGCGCGAGCGCGCGTCCGGCTGGCCGCGCACGTCGCCGACGATTTCCAGGCACGCCTGATCGGCGTCGCGGCGGAGATGCCGGCCTACGACGGGGCGCCTTCCGGCCCGATCCCGGGCGGCGGATACTGCATCGCTTCCGTCCAGGAGGACGTCCTGAACGACCTCCGGCTGGCGCACGAGACGTTCAAGGAGGCCGTCGGGGGGCGGAGCCGGATCGAGTGGCGCTCCGCCCTGGACTTCCCATCGGCGTTCCTCGGGAGGCAGTCGGCGGCCGGCGACTTGCTGGTCACAGGGCGTGGCGACGACGGCAGCCCGCTCATGTCCGTAGACCCTGGGGACGCCTTGATGCGGCTCGGCATGCCGGTGCTGATCGTTCCGCCGGGGGTCGACCACCTCGAAGCCCGGCGGGTCGCGGTGGCGTGGAAGAACACCCGCGAGGCGCGTCGCGCCGTGCGTGACGCGTTGCCGTTCATGAAGCGAGCTTCCGGTGTCGTGCTCGTCTCCGTCGACGACGGGAAGGAAACGGATGACGCGCGGGACGTCATTGGCCTGTTGCAGTCACACGACGTCCACGCCACGGCGGTCCATAGGCATGCCTACGGTGCCTCGACCGCCGAGGCATTGGTCGAGGCGGCTTCCGAGCAAGCCGCGGACCTTATCGTCGCGGGTGGCTACGGGCACGGCCGGCTTCGGGAATGGGCGTTCGGAGGCGTCACCAGGGGTCTGCTGGGCAACTGTCCCGTCTGTTGCCTGATGAGCCACTGACCCAGCGCTTGAACCTAGCGGCGCAGGGCCAACGGATGACATCGGGATGCAGCGACAGACCCACGCGATGCTCTTTATCGATACCATGTTTTAGGGGCGGATCATAGCCTCGGCTCATGCCGGGGCATTGGATTGACCATCACGGCAGGCGCAGAGAGTTTGAGAAAAGTTTGGTGCAAAGCGGCCTGATCGCTGCGTTTTGAGGCTACTTCGAGATTCGAGGCAGGAATGCCGCCTCTGGCGGCACACGGCCCGTTGAGCCAAAATAAAATGATATTTTCCAGTTACTTATCGCATAATGGCCGATGGCTCCAATCGCTCTGATGTAGGTTCTAATACCCCTACTCGCTGCCACCGCATTCTTCCTCAAGAACCAAACCCAACGTTACACTCCCTGGACTTACTCCCCGGGTTTGGCCCAGGGTTTGGGGACCAGCGTCCGGCAGGCCTCCGCACCATGCCGTTGCCTGCCGTCCGGCAGCGCCCGGCCATCGGTCATGGCGTCCGACAGGCCGTTGATGCAGTTCGTGCACAGGCACTGACATCTTCTTCATCGTTGATGGCGAACATGGCCCCGCTCACCGCGGGCTGGAGCCATGATCGACCAAAGGACCCTGGACGAGGTCGCCGACCTGCTCGTCGAGAACGGGGTGCGCGTCACATACGACCACCTGCGCGTCGCGTTCGCCGAGCGCAGCGCCTCGGCCGGCGGCGGCGGCGCCAGCCATTCGGACCGGGACATCCAGGATCCCTTCGCCGCCTGGAAGCGTCGTCGGCGCTACCGACCCCATCTCGCGGCCCTCGACCTCGACGAGCGCACGGAGCGGGCGCTCGGGCGCTTCCTGGCGCTGGCGCGCTCGGCAGGACCATCGGGCACCGCTTTCCCCGACGACGAACCGGCCACACGCGCGCAGGTCGACCGCATGACCGGCCGGATTGAGGACGTGCTTGCGAGCCTCGCCGCCGAGAACGCGGCCCTGCGCTCGCAGGTCGACCGGCTTATCACCGTGATGGCAGCCATATCCGCACCCGCCCCGACCGACGAACGACCGAAGGGGCGCAAGGCGGGGATCGTGGCCTCGACCTCGCTGCATTTCTGGGACCGCCTCATGCGGGCCTTCGCCGACGAGATCCGCAAGCGCGGCCCGCTCACCGCCGCGGATCTCCATGCCACCGTCACCCCGGATACGCATGACTTCGCGAGGCGGAATTTCGAGCGGATCACCCCCGGCGTCGTCACGGAGAAGCTGACGACCCGGAACACGCACAACAAGTACATCCGTCCCACGGACGACGGGCGCTACGAGTTGATCAGGCGCTCCCCGAAACGGCGGGTCGCCGCCGACCTGCGACAGGACCCTCCGGGTAAGGGGTCGAGCCGTACGCTACCGCCTACCGCAACCTAACAGCGGCGACCGCGGCTACGCCGCCGTCGCGGCGGCCGGCTTCCTTCTGTTCCTCGGGGTGAGCGGTTGCGCCTCCTGGATGGGGCTGCCGTCGAGCGGCGGCAGGCGCACCTTGGCAATGGCGGCCTTGGCGGCCTCCATCTCGGGGCCCTCGCTGTACCGGCCCAGGGTCAGCCCGGACCGCTTGTGGCCGACGATGGCCGCGATTAGGTCACCGTTCACGGCGGCCCGTTCCATCTTGGTGATGAACCAGCGGCGCCAGGAGTGAAAGTTGACGAGACTGCGCCGCTTGCCCTCGACGACGTCCGCCACCCCCAACCCACGTCGATAGGCGATGAAGCGCTTCGAGAAGTAGGAACTCCGCTCGCGCATCGAATCTTCGGCCTTCGGCCCCGGCCATTCCGGGAAGAGGTCGTCCTCGGGTGCCTTGCCCCTCACCCGTGCGTCGACGAGGTCACGCAATGCCGGGTGGATCGGGACGTCCCGCGCCGAGACCTCCTTCTTCTGCGGCTTGAACGTGAACCATCCATCGGCGCACTCGCCCACCCGCAGGTCGATGACCGCGTCGAGCCGTGCACCGGTGAGCGCCGCGACGAGCATGACGTCCATCATGCCAGGATCCGGGTCGCCCATCAGCAGGGTCTGGACCTCGACGTCCGTGAACGACCGCTCCTGCTCGCCGTGCACGGTCGCCGGCTTCTCCAGGGTAAGCCCCTCGAACGGGTTCCGGTCTACGTTCGTTCGCTTGACGAGGTAGAGCCAGTACCGATTGATCCGCCCCAGGTACTTGGCCGCGGTGGCCCAGCTCAGGCCGGTGAAGTCCTGCAACTCGTCCATGAAGTGGACGGCGACCTTCACGTCGACACGTTCGAGGTAGGGCGGGATCTCGCGGGCGGCGCACCAGTCCAGCAGGATCCTCAAGGCCCTGGTGTCGTCGCTCAGCGACCGCGCCTTGATCTTGAGCGTCTTCATGTAGGCATCGTGATGGAGCGCGATGGGCGTCGCCGCACCGCGTGCGATGTCCGAGAACGTCTCGGCCTCCTTGAGGGCCTCGGGCGCGTGGACCTCGACGTCGTAGGTATCGCCGTCCTCGTCGACGTCGGTGATCCACCGGGAGCCCCGTTGCCGGATCTCCGCGACACGCTCGCGAAGCTGGCCGGCGTATTGGTCGTGGGCTTCGCCGCCGGGCGGCCCGACCTCGGACATCACCTTGGCCCAGGCCACGGCTTCCTGGAGCTCCGACCGCTTCCGGCCGCCGATGGTCTCCCAGGCGTGTTCGATGCGCGACTTGAACAGCTTGACGATAGGAACCTTCATCACGTTCGCCTGGATCAGCGACTTGGTGCCGAGGGAGTGCTTCAGGCGGTGACCGAGCATCCGGCGCAGGGGCACGGGCACGCCCATCGTCACCCGGTAGTACCCGTCGTGCAGCTCCAGGTAGGCGTTCTTGGGGTGGGGCTTGCGAGGCACGCGGAGAACCCTGGAAGGGGCACATATGTCCCCGATTTGTCCCGGGTCATGTCCCGGAAACGCCAGCGCAGGCAAACACTTATATAATTAACAATAGGTTAGCGTTCCTATTCGGAAAATCCCTCCGTCTCCGCCACTCTCTTTTCTTGAGCTTTTACCACCACTTAGCGCGTCAGTTGGACGCGGTTTGGTAGCGCCTTAGCGGGTGAGGCTTCGTCAGGCCCGGCCGGCGAAGCGCCGCTCGTCCACCGACTCAACGAGCGGCGGGACCGGGATCGCGAACTCAGCCAACGGCCGAGCGGTTATCTGGGGATGCGCCTCGATGACCTCGCGCAACTCGTAGTCGGGCTCGCCGCCCTCCGGCGGCTCGTAGATCGCGGATTGGCCACCGAGGCTCTGAACTAGGACCGACGAGCCGTAGCGGTCCGCTGTCCAGGCGCCGAGGGCATCCGTCACCTCGACGTCGGCGTGGGACCCGCCCCGCAGAAGGCCATGCAGGGCATCCAGGGTCGGCAGGTCCGCCACCTGCAGATACTGGCCGACCCGGCTTGGGCCGTCGCGCGTGGCCGTGGCAGCCGTCCTGCTCGAACGCAGGACGGCACGGTGAAAACTCGCGAAGCGCGTCGGACGGCAGTTCGCCGAAAATTGGGCCATCCCCGCGTGCCCCTGCCAGCTAGGCGCAGAACTGCGGATCGCGGGCACCGATCCGGTCCGCGAGTGACAGAACCCGCTTCGCCTGCAGCGCCACCCGAATGTCGATCATCTGCCCCTCGACTGCAACCGCACCGCTGCCGCTCGCGACCAGACGGTCGAACGCGCGCCGTGATCGCGACCGCCTGCGCCGGCATGGCCATGGACACGAACGTCGCCCGGGTGCCGGTGGCCGTGGCGTAATCCTCAGAGCCGAAGCCGAGGGCGACGACGGGCGGCGTCGCGGCGGGGATCTCGTCGAGGGCGCGTCGCGGCCGGATGATCGATCACCGCGATGATGCTGATGCTGCGCTCAGGCAGTCCGGGCGCACGCTCCGCGACCGCAAGCGCGCCATCCATGAACTGGCAGACGGTCGCGTCGTCGACCTTGCGGATGTCGTCGACGAGGCGATCGGGATCGTTGTTCACCCGCATCACAGTGTTACGAGGACCAGCGGCGGCTGGAGAAGCTTTACCGTGAGGCGGAGCTGATCCCGCACCGTGGCAATGCTCGCCGCCTCCGCTCAGCCGGTGTCATGACGCCACCGTCGGTTTCGGGCCGACAGGCGAGTGCCCGTGAATCGCGAGCGCCGGCGGCTTCGGTCCGCGCATTCACCTGTGTGAAATCCGTGTGCCGGCTCCCCTGACTAATCTGGTGCCGCGCACCGTCCGGAACTTGTCCGGGGGACACTCATGCCGCAGCGCCTGATCCGCAAGCTCGAACACTTCGTCCGCCTATCCGGCGGCGACAAGCTGGCGCTGCAGGGCTTGGCCCAGAAGGTGCGCGCCGTCGGCGCCCACGAGGACATCATTCGCGAGGGCGACAATCCGCTTCACGTCAACCTGATCCTGGAGGGCTGGGCCTGTCGCTACAAGCAGTTGGCGGATGGCCGCCGGCAAATCATCTCCTTCTTCGTGCCCGGAGACCTGTGCGACCCGCATGTCTTCGTGCTGCGCCAGATGGATCACTCTATCGGTTCCCTCACCCCGCTGCGCTTCGCCCAGATCCCCCGCGAGGCGCTGCTCGGCGTGACGGACCGGCATCCGCGGATTACGCGCGCGCTTTGGTGGGAGACGCTGGTCACGGCGGCCGTCCAGCGGGAATGGACGGTCAATATCGGGCAGCGCTCCGCCCTGGAGCGAATGGCACACCTGCTCTGCGAGCTGTTCATCCGGCTGCGCTGCGTCGGCCTGAGCGAGGGAAACAGCTGCCCGTTGCCCGTCACACAAACCGAGTTGGCCGACGCGACGGGCCTGACGAGCGTGCATGTGAACCGCACCCTGCAGGAAATGCGCTCCGCCGGATTGATCGTCCTGAGGAGCAAGACGCTCACCATCCCGGATCCGGCGGCCTTGCAGAAGGTGGCGCTCTTCGATGCGGACTACCTGCACTTGGAGCACGAGGGCGCCCACCTCGATGCCAACGAACCTGAGGAGCTTCCGAACGGTTCTACCCCTGGAACGTCCGGAGCAGCCTGGACTCACGGTGGCGGCGGAAGCGGGACGCAACACGGATGATGAGCGAGCGGCGCTGCTGGCCGAGTTGCAGCACCGAGTGCGCAACATGCTCTGGCTGACGCGCATGATCACGAGGCGCTCCGCCGAGAGCAGCGAGAGCCTGGAGGATTACGTCGCGCATCTCGACGGGCGGCTGGGCGCAATGGCGCGGGTGCAGAACACGGTGATCCGCGATCCCCGCGCCGGCCTCGACCTGTGGTCGCTGATCACCGACGAGCTGGCCAGCGTCCAGGCCGACGATCCTGTGCGGGCCCGGCTGGTCGGTCCGACCGTGCTGTTGCATGCGCGGGCGGCCGAACCCCTGGCCCTGGCCTTGCACGAACTGACCACAAACGCGCTGAAGTACGGCGCGCTGTCCACGCCGACCGGCCGCATCGCGGTGACGTGGCGGTGCGCGGCGCGACAGGGTGCCCCGATCCTGATGATCGACTGGACGGAGACGGGCGTGCGCCTCGATCCGAGCGAGGACCGCCGCAGGGGCTTCGGCTGGATCGTTCTAGAGGAGATGCTGACCTACCAGCTCGAGGCCGAGGCGCAGCTCAACCTATCGCCCGATGGCATGACCTGCCGCCTCGTGCTGCCGCTCACGGACCGGATCGTGCGGTCGATGGAAGATCAGGATTGAGCCGACGCTCGCTAGCGGTCGGCAGGCGATTGCCCAATTCCGATGACGATACGGTTTCTGCGCCGACCGGCGAGGGATCTCTGCTCCCGGATTGTTGATGATAGACATCAAGTGGATGCGAACGCGCGTTCGCTTCAGGGTCACACGAGTGGCTCAACCCTCTTTTCTTTCCAGCCCCCGATCACTTCGGCCAAACAGGCGCGTCCACAGGCCGCCGAAAATCGCCGACTTATCGATCTTGCGGATATCCTGCGAATACGAGCCTGTGTAGAGCCGGACGATCATCGTGTCCCGGCAGGCGCCCTGGAGATGGTAGGAGAAGCTCACCCGGACCGGCCCACAGCGGCGCCCCCGCGCTGTGCCCGTGACCGTCGCTTCGAGCTGCGGGAACCGCTCCATCTCGATCCGGATGGGCTCATCAGAGCGCAGGCCGGGATCCTCCGCGAAGGCCGCGACCCCGCCGTCCAGCGACAGGCCGACCACGCGCGCGCTCAGCACGCGCTCTGCCCCGGTCGTGACCCGGGCCGGCTCGTCGGTGGAGAAGCTGTCGAGGAGCGGGCGCGCCTTCTCGAAGCAGATCAGCGCGGCGACCATCAGGACCAGGACGTTGAGGGCCGCCCAGTAGGCCGAGACCACCGAGAACTCGCCGTCGCCGATGCGCGACCATTCCGGCACGATGTTGACGATGAGCCCTAGCAACGTCACGGCGATCCAGAAGGCGATCGAGAAGAAGGTGTAGGCGTCGAACGCGCTCTCCTCGTTGCCGCTGCCCTTCGGCGTCACCCGGAACGGGACCCCGAAGGGCTTGACCACGCTGGAGACCACCACGGGCAGCATGCGGAAGGTCGCGAAGGTGCCCACCGCGCTCGAGACCAGCGGCAGGTAGCGCGTCGGCGTGAGCCAGCCCATGAGCAGGAAATAGGCGGTCAGCACCGGCAGCTGGTAGTAGACGATATCCTGCGAGCCCGTGAAGTAGAGCGGCGCCGCGCCGGTCCAGAGATACACGGCCGGCACGATCAGGATCACGAACCGCACCGTATACTGCATCAACCAGGACAGCGGGATGAACATCACCCGCTGAAACAGGCTCAGGCCCGGGCCGCGTAAGGGACCGTTGTGCAGGTAGATCGTCTGGATGCCGCCCCGGCACCAGCGCCCGCGCTGCACGAAGTAGCCCTTCAGATTCTCGGCCGCGAGTCCCATCGAGAGGCGCTCGTTCAGGTAGCGGGTCTTGTAGCCGAGGTTCAACATGGCCAGCGTGGTGAGCAGGTCCTCGGTGATCGAGTCGTGTGGGAAACCGCCGATGGCGTCGAGCGCGCTGCGACGGGCGATCGAGCAGGAGCCGCAGCAGAAGCTTACGTCCCAGGCATCGCGGCTCGCCGCCATCTCGTCGAAGAACAGGCGCTGCTCGTCGGGCCAGACCTTCTCCAGCGCCAGGTTGGCCTGCACCGGATCCTTATTGAAGAAGTGCTGCGGCGTCTGCACGATCCCGATCGTCGGGTCCGTGAAGAAGGGCAGCGTGCGGCGCAGGAAATTCCGGTAGGGGACGAAGTCGGCATCGAAGATCGCCACGAACGCGCCCGAGGCGACCGTCAATCCGTTGTTCATGTTGCCGGCCTTGGCGTGGGCGTTGTCCGGCCTCGTGACGTGGATGGCGCCCTTCTCCTCGCAATACGCGCGCAGCCAGTCGCGACGCTTGTCGTCGAGGACGTAGACCTTGAAGCGGTCGCGCGGGTAGTCGAGGGCGAGCGCCCCGACGATGGTCCGCTCCAGCACGTCGAGGGGCTCGTTGTAGGTCGGGATGAAGATGTCGACCACCGGGAGGTCCTCGACCGGGCGCGCGAAGAAGGCACGCTCCAGGCGGTCGGCCTCGGCGCTGCGATCGACGGTGCGGCTCATGACGACGAGGAACAGCAGGATGTCGGCGAAGGCGCCGAGCTCGATGCAGAACACGAACCACGTCCAGAGAAAGCCGAAACTCCCGTCCGCCGGGTAGGGCAGCACCGTGTGCAGGAGGCGCCAGACGAGGTAGCGGACCGCGACAGCGAGCACGAAAACGCAGGCGAGCGTGCGCGCCCAGCTCCGCTGCCGCGGCCAGTTCGTGATGAACACGAAGAAGATGCCCGCGACGAAGAGTGTCGGCGCGAGCGGCCAGAGCTCCTGGTCTAGGAGATGCTGAACCACAGGCTCTTCACCCAATTCATCACCGGATCCGCGAACGTCTGCAGGGAGGACGTGCGGGCGAACCGCACCTGCACGGTACGCCCCACCTGGCAGAAGTTCGCGTAGTCGGTCTGCATGCCGCTCGGATCCAGGGCGACCCGGATGCGGGCGTTCTTGCCGCGGCTCTTCGGGGGTAGCGCGGCGAGCACCACTTCCTCGACGGCGGCGGCCGAACCCCGCACCGACAGAACGTGGCCTCCGATGATGTCCGAGGTGCCGAGAAGTCGCACGTCGGCACGGTCGCCCGGCTTGATCTCGTCGTAGTCGACCTCGTCCACCAGGATGTCGACGAACAGATCGCGGCAGTCGAGCAGCCGCATCAGCTCGTTGCCGACGACAACGTTGGATCCCGCCACCACGTTGTTGCGCCAGATCACGCCTTCGAAGGGGACTTGTACCGCCGCCAAGGAGAGCCTGTCGTTGCGTGCCCGCTCCAGATGCAGCTGCCCCTTCAACTGCTGGATGCGCGCCTTCTCGGTGCGGATCTGCGCCTCGACGTTGGCGAGTTGGATGGTCACCTCATCGGTGCGCTGCTGCGAATAGGGCACATCGTTGCGGCCCTCTCCCACGAAGGTGCCGCGCTTGAGCGCGTCCAGCTGGCGCTGCAGCCGCTCCAGTTCGGCCTTGGCGATGTTCTGCTCGCTCGTGGCCGACACGGACGCCGCGCGCGCCTGCTCCACCGAGCTGCCCGCCACCACACCGGTGGCGCCGAGTGTCTGCTTGCGCGCAAGGTCGGCCTCCGCGGACGCCTTGTTGGCCTGCGCCGTGCTGATCCGCTGCTGGCGGATGATGATCTCCTGCTGGATGCCGACGATGCTGGCCTGCTGATACTCTTTGAGCCGGGTGACCAGATCCGCCTTGAGCGCGGAGAGGTCCTTGGCCTGGATCTCAAGGGCCTGCAGCCGCTCCTTGGCCGCGCCGAGATCCGCGTCGAGCTGGGCTTCGGCAGTGCGCGAGATGCGGTCGTTGTTGATGAAGAAGACGCTGGTCCCCTCTGGCAAAGCCGTGCCGACCTTCGGAGGGGTATCGGAGACTACACCCTCGATCGGAGCCGAGACCAGCGCAAACCGCGCATTCACGGTGCCGTCGACGCTGGTATAGCCCGTGAAGCCGGGCAGCAGGACGATCACGACTGTCGCGAGGAGGGCGATGCCCACGCAGATGCGGGCGAAGCGCGAGTTCCAGAACATTCTCCCCTCATCCCTACCCGCCATGGCGGGGCGGCGCCGCTCCACCAGGTCAAGCGCTGGCTCGACCATGAGACGCAAGCGGAACGTCTGCAGGCGAAACGCTCAACTTCTGATTTTTGATCCTTTGTTTATACGCCTTATGGTTGTGGTTGTCACTTCGTCCGCGACGATGATCATGCATCCGCTGCATACGCCGAGGGCCGCCGAATTAGGGCGCTTATAGAAAAACACTTTTCCAGAAGCAGACATGGCTTTGCTTCAAGCCGCAGCTCGCCGGCCTGGGCAACTTTGCCATGGTGAGACCGGGAGGTAAGTTCTCTCACAGGCGGACCTTCCGCTGCTCCGCTCGGTAATACTGCGCAGCTCCAGTCACCTTGGCTTCCTCCTGCATCGGTTGATAACCAGCAGCCGTTCTGGCTCTGCCGGTACCAGGATTTAAGTCCGCTCTACGCGAGGCTGCCGGGGTGGGCCGTGGCCATTAAGGCGGGCTGCGGCGTCGATCCCTGGGGTCGGACTCTAGCCGCGCATGGCCGCACCGTCCGGATGATGTCGCCCGCGTATGCGCGCAACAACGTCAAAGCGGACAGAACCGACGACCATGATATCGACGCCATCGCTGAGGCGGGCGCGCACCCGATGATGCGGTTCGTGGCTATCGCGTTCGAGGCGCAAGTCGACGTGCAGACCCTGGACCGGGTGCGCCATCAGTTCGCCGGCGACGCGCGGCGTTGAAGAGCCAGATCCCGCCCATCCTTCTAGAGTGCGGTCACGCCATACACTTCGGCGCAAGCCAAGCTTGCTATCTGCCTCGCTGTGCTACTCGACACAGGGTTCAGGATCGTTACTCACGCCGCGCATGCGCAACCGGTCGGCCTCTCGAGCGCAGAGCCGCTCACCCCGCTCCGACGGTTCGCCGCGTGCGGCGCTCCGCCCGGCGCGTCGCCGTCATTCGCAGATGATGCTCGATGGCCTCGTTGGCCCGGACCCGCATCTGTCGGATCGCCGCGACATCGTCGAAGGTGTCGGGAAAACGCCGTGACAGCCACAGATAGGCGCTCGCGAGCTTCACCGTCCGCTCCTGATAATCGAGTTCCCCCGTCAGGCTCGCCCGCAGGGCAGGCACCGTTGCCCCGATGGAACGGGCTTGGCTCCAGCGCTCCAGCATGCCCATCGCGATCTCGTCGCGCCGATCGATCGGGCAGACCGAGAAGGCGAACTTCTCGTCGATCGGCAGCCGGGCGCGGTCGATCATCCGCGCGACCTCTAGGATCTCCTCCAGGGCAGACGGCTGAAAGGGCGAACCGGCGTAGAAAGTGGCGCGGGCGAAATGGGTCAGCACCTCGAACAGGCTGTGGGTCTGCATCTCTTGCGCGACCGCGCGGATCGCGGACAGATCTGGCCGCACGTAGAAGCGGGTATCGGCCGCCGGTGCTGTCGGCGCGCCGGACAAAGCTGCCCGGATCGGCTCCAGGGCGACCTCCTCGGTCGCCGCGACATAGCCGACGTCCTGGTGGCCGTAGCGGCCGGCGCGGCCGGCGATCTGGCGAATCTCCGAGTTCGTGAGTGCGCGCTCCGCGACGCCGTCGTATTTGCGCACGGCCGAGAAGACGATGCGTTTCAGCGGCCCGAGGTTGAGGCCCATGCCGATCGCGTCGGTCGTGACCAGCACGTTGGCCTCGCCGGAGCGGAAGCGGGCGGCCTCCGCCCGCCGAACCTCGGGCGACAGAGCGCCGTAGATCGTGGCAACCTGATGCCCACGAGCGACCAGGATCTCTCGGTTCTCATGCACCGCCCGGCGGGAGAAGGCCACGACCGCGTCGCCCGGCTCGACCTTCTCCAGAGGCGCCGGTTCATCCTGCAGGAGGAGGGGCGACTTGCGCGCGAAGGGGATCACCTCCAGCGACTCGTCGGCGGCCTCGGCGGCGCGCCGGACGTAGGAGAGGGCGTCGTCCGAGCCGCAGACGATCACGGTTCGGGCCGGAACGCCGAACAGGGCGTTCGTCCAAGCCCAGCCACGATCTGGGTCCGAGAGCATCTGGATTTCGTCGATAACGGCGACATCGACAGGCCGTGCCAGATCGGCGGTCTCGATCGTCCGGGCCGTGTGGGTCGGCTCCGTCTCGCCCAGCACCTCCTCGCCCGTGACCATGCCGGCGCGCAGGCCGCGCTCCCGCAGAGCCTGATAGTTCTCCAGGGCGAGTAGCCGCAGAGGGGCGAGATAGGTTCCGGTCGGTGCCGCGGTCAGCGCCTGCAGGGCCGCGTAGGTCTTGCCCGAGTTCGTCGGACCCATGTGGAAGAGGATGCGCCGCTTCAGCCGGCGTGCCGCGGCGAAGCGCTCGATATAGGCGCCGAAGCCGACCTGATCGCGCAGCCGCCTCAGCCGCGAGCCCTCCCGCGCCACGGCCTTGGCGCGACGGCGAACCGGCGTCAGGGTGTCGCCCAGCGACCGGGCGAGCTTCGGGCCGTCGGTGAACACCCGCGACCGCAGGGAGCGATCCATGTGCTCGATATAGGCCGCCGCATCCGCCCCGACCTCGCGCAGGTCGAGGAGGATCTGGGCTCGAAGCCGTTCGATCGGCTTACGCAGGGCGCGGGTGGTCCGGGCCGAGATTTCGCCGACCGCCGCGCGCAGACTGGCCAGCTGATACGTCGGATCGTTCCGCGCGATCATGCCGGCGAGGATCTCGGCCATGGCTGGATCGGGCGCGACATCGACTCGCAGGTCCATGCGGCCAGCATCGAGCAGCGGAACCTCGACTCGAACATTCCAGGCGACGCGATGGTCCTGCGCGACCACGGCCCTGAGCACCGGTACCGCCTTCCTGAGCGCCGGGACTCCGGTCTCGGCGAAAGCGCGCGCGTTCCGCATCTCCCGTAGCGCACCGGCGACACGCTCGTCGTCGACCGCTGCCCCGAACTCGGGCAGGTCGAGGTGAAGCCGCAGAGCTTCGAAGTCGAGGCTCCTCGGTGCGATGCCGAGCCGTCCTGCGGATTCGATCAGGCTCTCGATCGTTGGATGTGGACGCTTGCGCGCCATCAGATCACCCTCGCCACCGGCGTTCACGTGTCAGCTCGGCCAACCTACGCAATGCTCGATGGGTGCGAGCATCTTGCCCGATAGAGCTTCTGGCCGTTGTCGTTACGCCGAGGCCCAACCTCGCAGCGACCGCCGTCGTTCCGACGAGCAGCGCAGAGCCCAGCTGTCGGTCTTCAGCGGCAACACGGTCGAACGGTTCGGCGTCAGATGCATGCAAGAAGGTGACGCTTCTCTCGTTCACCCGCCGTCACGATGTCGGATCGCGACTAGCGCGATCAGCTCGGCCATCCGCCGACGGATGTCGGCATGGTACGCGGGACAGATCTTGGGCATCGGGACAACACCACACACGTAAGCGATCTTAGTATCTACCTGACCGGGCCAATTCCAATCCCGACTGAGGGGTCGGCCACGGATGCTCCACCTGTTTCGCAGATCAACATCGGCCGCGTGAAGGCGATCAGCGGCAGACATGCGGCAGCAGTTGTACCACCACACAGCAGGACCAAACATCTAGTCTCCGGCAAGCCCGCGATGTCGCTCAGTGATCTCCAGAAGGACAGCACCATTAGGCAGCGCACCGTTCTTGAGGTGGCGTTGAAGGCGATGGATGACGTCGTGACCGTCACGGAAGCGACCGCTCGCAGGGCACGGCTGGAGATGATGGAGGCCGTGGCCACCATCGTTGGTGCACCGATCGTCGCCTTGAGTGGGCTGGCCATCAGCCAGTACCGCGTGATCCAGCCGCTTGCGGCTATGCGGAGTGCGATGGAGCGTCTTAGCCATGACGACCTTGAAGCCGCCAACCCGGGTCTTGAGCGGCGTGACGAGATCGGTGCGATGGCCGCGTCGGTCGAGATGTTCAAGGACAGCCTCGTTCGGACTCGCCAGTTGGGAGAGGAAACCGCGCTCGCCCGCGCTTCGGCCGAGGAACAGCCCAGGCAGGAATGCGCCAGGTGGCCCACGCCTCTGAGGCGGCGGTCGGCGGCATCATCGGGCAGGTCTCATCCACGGCGACCCGACTGCAGGCCATGGTCGAGCAGGTGACGGCGGCCGCCACGCAGACTGCGGTAAAGTCGACGAGCGTCGCGGCCGCAGCGGTTCAAGCTGCCTCGAATGTCGGCATGGTTGCGGCCGCTTCCGAAGAGGTTGGGGCCTCCGTCGTCGAAATCGGCCGGCAGGTCGACGGCCCGGCCAACCTTGCGCAAATCGCCGTGGCCGAGGCCGAGCACACTGCGGGCCTCGTGCAAGAACTGAGCGGTGCCGTAGCCAAGATCGGCGACGTCGTGGCGCTGATCTCCTCGATCGCCAACCAGACCCACCTGCTGGCGCTCAACGCCACCGTTGAGGCGGCGCGCTAGTCAGACCGGCCGCGGCTTTGCGGTGGTGGCGGCCGAGGTCAAAGCGCTCGCGGACCGAACGGCTCGAGCGACCGACGAGATCGGGCGCCAGATCGGCCTTGCGCAGGGGGCGACGAGCCAAGCGGTCGGGGCCATAGGCAGAACTTGGGGGCACGTCGCGGGGGAACGCCGGTTTTGCCTTCTTGCGCCGAAGGTTCACGAGCTCAATGGCCTGCCCTTATTCGCCAGTGGTCGTGCATGACCGCCGTCATCTTGATGGACCGGGTTGATTGGGCGGCGCGCAAATCCATACCTCAGAGAGGGCCATTTTTCAGAGGGGGGCCATGACAATGGCATCCGCAGCGGCACGGGCGAGCCGAGCCAGATCTGCGGAGGCGTTCTGGATCAATGCGGAGACAGGGACGCTCCAGTTTGGCATGCGCGATCGTTGCACGTTCTCGGCAACGGTCTCCAGTTCGCTACAGAAAGGCAGAAGTCCAGAGCGTACTTCGCGAACTTAAATTGGGCGAGACCTGGCATTCTTGCCCGCCCTGGGTTACTCGTATTGGAAGGAGCGTAGAGTTTATTCATGATTCTGGCCTCATGCGGCCCGGACTGTGCTTAGGAACCGATCGACTTCAACGCTTAGATGCTCCGACTGACGCGACACCTCGGCGGCCGAGGCCAGAACCTGTCTCGCGGCGGCACCGGTCTCCTCCACCGCATCCGCGACACCCGTGATGTTGTTCGTCACCTCCGTGGTGCCGGCTGAGGCCTGAGCCGCGGCGCACGATCTCTTGCGTCGCCGCACCCTGTTCCCCGACGGCGGCAGCGATCGAGGCCGACACCATACTGATCTCGCGGATGCGGGCCCCGATGGCGAGCACGTCGCCCCATTAAGCGCGCAAGTCATGCCCGCTCATCGCAGCATCGAGGAGTAAGGGCCCGGCGATGCCATGGGGGAGACCACGCCCTGAGCACACACAGTGCAATCTGATCGACTGCAAGTCCCCGCGCGGCTGATTTGTTTACCATCAGACAAGCTGTACAGATTGGCGAAGCACTTCTTAACCCTCCACCGGTATTTTGGCAGAAGTAGCGGAGCAATTTCATGCATACGAATCTGATCATCGCTGCAAATTTCGCCTGCGCCCTCGCGGTTCAGGCGGCTGCCCCCGCTGAGGCGCAGACGGTACCGGCGATGCAGATGCGCACCGATCTGACGATGCAGGACCTTGAGAACGCCGCGGCGCGCAGAACCAACGCTCAGGCCTACACCTTGGCCGATACGACGGCTGGCCGGAGCGGAAACGTGTTCCAGGCCTCGCAGGTGGGCGACTACAACACGATCACCGCCCTGCAGAGCGGAGCCAACAACCTCATCCAGATCGTGCAGACCGGCCAGCAGAACGCGGCCACCATCTCACAGACGGGATCCTACAATCGCATTACCCTGCACCAGGGCCGCTGAAACGGCCGAGGCACCGGAGCCTCAAGGTTCATGGCCTATTGAGGTCGATGACCCGCGGGTTGTTCTTCGGCTGCGGTTCGCCCGCCTGGCCCTTGGCCGTCGAACCGAGCCATTCCGGCGAGTCGCGGTAGCTCGTGTTCGGTGGAACTGCAGTACCGATCCTGTCACGCTCGGCCTGTGCGGGCGTTTCGACCTGGGGAATCGGCGGCGATTGCGGATACTGGGCAGGCGGCCCACGCAGTTGGAAGCCGTCGATGCACCGCTTCAGAGCGATCGGATCGGTGATGAACGTGCACTCGTTCACGTTGGTGATGGGTTGTTGAGGCCAAGCCGTGCTGGACTGCGCCAGCGCTGCGGCGGTGAGGGCCATCAGCAATCTTCGCATCGGTCACCTCGGGGCTCAAGCGCCCGGAGAAGAGCCGGGCTCGGTCTGTGTAGCTGAACAATCGGCGCCGGCGGAACTGTTCCGAGGGACGCCCTCCGAGCGTACGGCGCTCCGCCGTCGAACGTCCTAGCGAGCGCCCGGCGAGACTTGACGGATCTCCACCTCGCTCGGCTCACCCGGCCGCAGTCGTTTGGGCTGAGCCGGAGTGGCCGGCGCCGCAGCTTGGTTCCCCCCTGCCCCAGGACGCACCGCGGCACCCTCGTTCGCGCCCTTGCCGTCGATCCGCCCGAGCCGGACCTTCACGTTGCGAACCGTTTGCGCCGCGGTGTCGTAATCACATTCGTAGGTGACGCGCACCCATTGCCCCTGCGGGCTGAGGAAGCGGATCGAGTCGCCGCGGAACCGGGCCACCGTGTCCGAACCCGTCGGGGGTTCGGCCTGCTGGAAGATCGTGCCCGCCGGGCGGCTCATCCACTCGAAATCGCTCGGTGCCTGGCGCTCGATGCTCGGCGCGCAGGCTTGAATGGCGGCTGGAACAGCCTGGCGGGTGCAGGCCGCATCGCAGCCCAGCTTGACCGGTGCCGCAGCGGCGGTCGGCGGCGCCGGCGCAGTCTTGCTCTCCTGCGCTGCAGCGTCCGCAGCGCCGAGGCAAGCGACGAGGCCAGCGAGGCCGAGGCCGATCGTGACGCGTGCGTGCCCGACTCGAATAGCAATCCGTGTCATCTGTTGAAGCCCCCCATTCTCATCCGGACGCCCTTTGTTTGTGCCGCGAGCCGGCATCGGGAACTTCTGTCGCGGCCAGACGACAGTCTATGCCCCGAGCGTCCGTATCTCGTCGGGGACCCGTGGGTGCCCGCCGCCGGATAGGCGCGGCGTCGTGCCCCTCCGGTCAAGCTGCGACGCCCGGCGCGGGGGGAGCACGGCAGACCTGCGCCAGGAGGGCGACAAGCTCCGGCTGCCGCGACGTTCCGGTCTTCGCGAAGATCGAGGCCAGTTGGGTGCGCAGCGTGGTGATGCTGACCTTGCGCTCGCGTGCGATCGAGGCCAGCGCGATGCCGTTGCTGAGCTCGGCCGCGAGACGCCCCTCCGCCACGGTCAGCCCGAAGATTTTCTCCAGGGCGGGCCCGCACGCCTTCGGCCTGAGCGTCAGGTCGATCAGGAGCATCAGACGGTACGTGTCATCGTCCGCAACGATGTCCAGCGCCTGGAAAGCCAAGCGCCGGTTCGAGGACGGGTGCTCGAAGGCGACCGTTCCGAACATGTCCGTCAGCACGCTCTGGATGGTACGGCCTGTGAACGGCTTCCCACCGGGCTGCGACATGTCGATGTCATCGGCGCGGATAAGCTGTCGCGCGAGCATGTTGTACTCGACGATGTTTCCGCGCTGATCGATCAGAGCGGCCGGCGAGCCCACTTTATCGAGCAAGCCCAGGAAATAAAACAACTCTTCGTCCATCGGAGAGAATTTGCTTCACCGCGACCTAAAACAGTTTTCCGAGCGCGAACCGCGCCTGTAGCGGATCGCAAATGGTCTTCACAAGAGCTTTCACCGGCGAAACGAAGAAACTCGCCAGAGTGATGCCTTCTTGCAACGGCTGACGATACTGGATCTGTCCGCCAAAGAGGCGCGGCAGACTACATAGCACGCGAGACGTTCCGACCGATCATTGGTCTTCGTCAGCGTTCAGTCTCCTGATTTCGCGCCTTCCACGTGCTCGCCGCCGCAGCATCCTGCCGCGAGCGGCAGTAGAACGGCAAGCATGGCGTTACAGCCCGTGAAATCGCTCATAAATTCGGCATCTTGTCTTAAGATGAAATGCCTCTTCCGCCGATGAAATATATGATCAGGCGCGATCATGGATCGATCAATTGCATCCAAGTCATCGGTCGAGAAAATTCTGTTCATCGATGAACGAATTTTGACATATTTATCACACGCGTCTGCGTTAACCTGAATCGATCGTCTCTATCAAAACTCTAATATTGTCATCTGAATGAATGATGCGGATCGGGCCGCAGGCCCATATTTAATCTCTCGTTAACAACGCCAGGATGCAGACGGCGGATCGGACGGTCTGGTCAACAGACAGTGAATCGCTCCGGCTGACGCTTGGCAAACTAACTCGCAGGGGATCAGTCATGAGGCATCTTTCGGTTACTGCTGTCAGCATGCTCGCGCTCTTCGCCGCCTCGACGGCGTTCGCGGCCAGCAACAACGATGCGACGGTCAAGCAGGATGGCACGCTCAACGAACTCACCCTGACGCAGACTGGCACGTCCGGGACCGTAAAGGTCGAGCAGAATGGCGGGTCGAATGGCACCACCGGCTTCGGCGCGACGGGTGAGCAATCGGGCACGAGCAACACCCTGACCGTGAATCAGACGGGCGACTTCAACAGCTTCAAGTCGAATCAGCAGGGCGGCACGAGCAACACCATCGACCTGACACAGGAGGCCAACGCCAACAGCGCGGACCTCAAGCAGACCGGCGGCTCCAACAACACAACCACCGTGGTGCAGTACGGCGCTCCGGACTTCGGGCACGAGGCCAAGACCGAGCAGACCGACGGCTCCAACTCGTCGATCACGATCGTCCAGGACACATACCGGCAGTTCGCCCTTGCCATTCAGTACGGCGCGACGAACGACTCGCAGATCGTGATCGGACAGAGCGGTTCAATCCAGAAGGCCGATATCGGACAGTCGAAGACCGACAACTCCCAGCTCCTCATCGGGCAGGCGGGGCATGACAACACCACGAGTGCGTTCCAGATCGGCACCACCCGTACCATCGGCACGGTAGCCCAGTCCGGTGACCGGCAGGAAGCCAGCCTCGTGCAGGTCGGCGGTCGGGACACCGTCGCCAATCTGTTCCAGACCGGCAACAATAACATCGTCACGGCATACCAGGGATTCAACACTGGCAGCACCCTGCAGTCGACGCAGACTGGAGACCGGAACCAGGCGTTCTTGTTCCAAGAGAGCTCCACGGGCAGCGACATCCTCCTCGATCAGTTTGGCAACGACAACAATGCCGAGATCAGGCAGATCCGCTCCAATGCGGCCCGCATCAGCGTGCTTCAGACCGGCGGCGTGAGCAACCTCGCTGATGTGAAGCAGACGGGTTCGAGCGGCGCCGGCATCTATCTGACCCAGACCGGCGACCTCAACGTCGCTTACCTCACGCAGTCGAACTCTGCGGCGAGCGTCATCAACGGCACGCAGACCGGCACGAGCAACACTCTCACCGCCGGGCAGTACGCCAGCGCCAACAGCGTGATCACCAGCACGCAGATCGGCACCAGCAACACTGCGACGATCACCCAGGGGGTCTACCGCCGCTAAGCCTGGACGACGAGAACGACGTGGCTTCCTGCCGCCGCAGGAAGCCACGTCGCCTTTTCAGGCACCCTCGTGTGCATCCACGCCGCCTGTGGTCCAAAGGGGGGACGTAATGGTCGTGTCCGCCGAGGTTCCGCCGCCGATCTCGTGCGCGCTCGTCGAGCAGCGCGTGGGCGCACAGGTTCGGATTTCCGTGCAGATCCGTTCCGATGCGGAGCGAGTGGGGATCTATCGCCTGCAGGTGATCAAGCAGGGCCCTTCCGGGGACTCGCGGATCAGCCAACAGTCGAAGTTCGCGCTCGATGCGGGTCGCTCGATGCAGATCCAAGGACTGAGCCTATCGATGGAGCCGTCGGCTCACTACCGGGCGGTCCTCTCCGTCAGTTCCGGCGGTGCCACCTATGTCTGCGAGCGCACCGGACCCGGCGGGGCGGACGATCTCTAGGATTGCGGTCCCCTGATGAGCCAACCTGTGGCATCCTGGGCACGCTTGGCCATGCGGATGGCATCTGGTCCTAAGGGCGGCCCAATTTTGAATTGACTCGGACGCGCCTGTCCCTCAAGACAATCCACATCAATATATCGCCCACTGAAGGCTCATTTTTTCCGATACTATTTTAATAATTCATTCACATATAGATCTCGCGGGTTTCTAGTTCGCAGTCCGTCGGGGTGGCGCATTTCAGTAGGGAGCGTCTGAGATATGGCCGGATTTTCGCGTTTCGCATCTCCCTATCGGGCCATGTTCCGCGCTGTGGGCGGATTGTTGCTGGCAGGGATTCCATTCGCGGCGTCCGCGCAACAACTGGGCGAAGCCGGAAGCTCGAACGTGAGTCCGGTCTCTGCCGGCGTGGCTCTCGAGTACGCGACGATCGGTGGAGTACAGCTCTCGATCCCGATCCTGCGGCCGGACAGCGCCTCGGCGGTCGCGGGCGATCAGGTTGCGTCGAATCGGCAGATCGGCACCGGCAACGTGACGGAGATCGGCCAGATCGGCCAGGGCAACCGCGCCGGCGTCGCTGCGACAGGCGCCTACAACACAGCCACCATCAACCAGAGCGGCCGCAACAATGCCGGCTACGGCACTCTGGAGGGCAACGGTCTGACCCTGAACCTGAATCAGGACGGCAACGGCAACCGGGCCGATCTCACGGTGAGCGGGGGGACCGGGGGAAGCCTGACGGTTCAGCAGACCGGTGACGGCAACAGCGCGACAGGCTCGGTGCCGGGCGGACGCCAAGTGTCCGTGGTCCAGAGCGGCAACGGCCTGTCCGCCGATGTCAGCCAGATCGGTGTCCAGAAGGGCTTCGGTCTGGTCCAGGCCCGGAGATGATGATGGGCACGCTCGCGAAGCGCCCGGGAACCAGAGTTCAAACCATGATAACTCGGATCGTTGCGGCCATCGCTGCGCTCACCCTCTCCGGGACTGCCGGTCTTGCTGGAAACCTCGTGTATCAGCCCGTGAACCCAGCCTTCGGCGGCAGTCCGCTCAACGGGAGCTGGCTGCAAGCCGATGCGCAGGCGCAGAATATTCCGCAGGCCGCGGATCAGCGTCGGCAGCAGGTGTTCAACGCGGTCAATCAGGCAGCGACGTCGCGCACTTTGACCCCGGGCCAGATTTTCGCCCAGCAGTTGCAGTCACAACTCTTCAGCTCGCTCGCCAATCAGATCACGCAGTCTATCTTCGGAGAGAATGCGCGCCCGAACGGGACGTTCACGTTTCAGGGTACGACGATTGATTTCGTCCGGATCGGGTCGGATGTTAGGGTAACGATTAACGATGGTCAGACGATAACGCAGGTGGTGGTGCCTGCGGCCCCCTAGCGCCGCGTTCATTCGCCGGTTGTCCAAACGACGCGATCGGATCCGCAACGCACGCGGAGCGGTCCCATGGCGGTCCTTTCACACGCGAGAGACCTGAAGGTCGCGGCAGGCGGCCCGGTCACGGTCGGGATTCCTGATCTTATGTGGGCTGAGCCTTCCCTTCTTCGGCGCGTGACCGTCGGCACACTGCTCCTCGCGGCACTCGGCCTCGGTGGCTGCATGGCCGTCGGCGAGCGCGAGGCTCTGAACGAGCCGCCGACCATCACCGAGACCTCGCCGACCGGTCTCAATCTCGAGCTTCTTCCGCCGCCGGTCCGGGAGATCGATCTCGCGGTCTACAGCTTTCCCGACCTGACCGGCCAGAACAAGCCGAGTGACAATTTCGCGGAGTTCTCGCGCGCCGTCACGCAGGGTGGCGCGGCCTTCCTGATCGATGCCCTCCGGCGGGCCGGCGGCGGCCGCTGGTTCCGCGTTGTCGAGCGCGGCAGCCTCGCCAATGTCCTGCAGGAGCGCCAGTTGATCCGGGCGACCCGGCAGGAGTTCGACCAGGACAAGGCCAAGCCGCTTCCGCCCATTCGCTTCGCGGGCCTGCTCGTCGAGGGCGGCATCCTGGCCTACGACACGAACTTCGTGACCGGCGGCATCGGCGCGCGCTATCTCGGCATCGGCGGCGATATCAAGTATCGACGCGACGTCGTCACCGTCGGCATGCGTATCGTCTCGGTCCAGTCCGGCGAGGTGCTGAGCAGCGTCACGACGACCAAGACGATCTACTCGATCGGCCTCACGACCAGCACCTTCCGCTATGTGGCGGTGAATAAGCTGTTCGCGCTCGATGCCGGCGTGACCCGCAACGAGCCGACGCAGTTCGCCGTTCGCGAATCGATCGAACTCGCTGTCTACGCAATCGTCATGGAGGGCGCGAAGAAGGGCCTCTGGAAATTCCGCGATCCCATCGTAGGCCAGCGCCTGGTCCAAGATTATCTCGATCGCGACAAGGCTCTGCCTGTGGCCAGCCAGAGTGCCGAGATCGTCCCCGAGGCGGTCGTCGTCGCGAAGAACTAGCCGTGACCTCTCCGCGCGGATCGGGCCGCGCGTTTGCGGCCCTGCTCCTCCTCTGCACGACGGCCCGTGCCGATCTTCGCCGGGCGGCCCCGCTGGTTCTAGACCTCACCGCGTCGGTCCCCGTCATCGAGCTGGCCGCACCGGAGCCACTCGGTGTCGTCATGATGGTCGAGCGGGGCCAGGACCGGAGCCGGAACCTCGGCGCCATCATCGCTCAGGCGGCGGTGAGCACCGGCGTTCCGGAGAGCTTCCTGCTTCGGTTGCTGAAGCAGGAGAGCGGCCTGAACCCACAGGCCGTGAGCGTGAAGGGCGCGCAGGGCATCGCCCAGTTCATGCCGGCAACTGCCGCCGAGATGGGGCTCGACGACCCCTTCGACCCCGAGAAGGCCATTCCGAAAGCTGCGGAGTTGCTGCGGAACCTCAAGGCCCGCTACGGCAATTGGGGTTTGGCCGCGGCCGCCTACAACGCGGGCCCCGGGCGAACGGATGCTTGGCTTCTCGGCCGCTCGGTCCTACCGACAGAGACCGTAATCTACGTCGCGAGCATCACCGGTATCGACGTGGTGACTTGGGCCGACGGTAAGCGTCTGGCGGGTCTCGCCTCGCCCGCGCAGGAGGCACTCGTTTTCCCCGCAGGCGGCATCGAGGCCGAGGGACGTCGCAACCTGCTGGGGCTGCGCGGCATCGGCCTGACGAGCCTACCGATCACGGCCGGCCGCGAGTCTCTTGCACAACCCGTCCGCCCGGCGTCGAAATCCTCCGCTCGCGCTCAGCTGGTCCCACGCGATCCAACCGATCCCTGCGCCGCTCTGCTCGATGTCTCTTCCCGGTGCCTTGCCTTCACTCGATACTGAAGCCAATCGCTTCGGGCGGCGGTTCGGACGGGATACCGGCTTCCGCCTCGCTCTGCCGGGCCAATCAGCTCCCCTGCGCGGTCCCCCGTAGAGGAGATCCCGAAGCGCGACCGGGCCAAAATCCGTGCCGGTCTGCGTTCGGCAGTGGTCGTTAGGGACGCACAGCCGGCGTCTCCAGCGGCAGAGGGGCGGCCCGCGTCGCGAGGTAGAGTTCGAGCGCGACGTATTCCGGGGCGCCGTACCTGAAGGGCTCGGCCCGCATGCCGGTGAGGCAGTTGCGCAGGCGCCTCTGCAGCGAGCCGAGCCCCTGCCACTCCAGGCGGTAGAGTGGGTAGCCGGTCGGCTGGCCCTGCGGAATCACGGCAGAGCCGAGGCGGCGACCCCAGTGGTCGTCGTGGCAGGTCGCGCAGGACAGGCCAAGCTGGCCCTGGCGCGCCTCGAACAGCGCACGGCCCTCCGCCCGGGCAGGCATGAGCCGGGAGTCCTCGGGCGGCGCGATCGGCAAGCCGCGAGACTGGGTAGCGACGTAGGCCGTCAGGGCCAGCAGCTCGGGGCTTTCGTAAGCGAGGGGAGCGGCGCCCTGGCGCTCGCGCCGGCACGCGTTGACCCGGTCCTGGAGGTCGATCGGTCGCTGGGCCCTGGCATCCCAAGCCGGATAGCGCGACGCCACGCCGCGCATGCCCACGGCGGCCTCGCCGTGGCAGCCGGCGCAGGCAGGCAGGCCGGAGACCGGCGGCTTCGTCCAGAGCTCGGCACCGTCGGCGACCGCGAGCATGCCCGGATTGGCAGCGTCGTCCCGCTGCATGGCCTGGATCTCGGGGCTCATCTGATCGAAGCCCGAGCGGCGATCGGCCGGCGCGATCGGCTCCGCCTCGACCGAGGCATCAGCGAGCACCAGCGCCAGGAGGGCGGCCGGAATCAGGAAGCCCGGGCGGCGCGGCACGGCCGGGCTCAGGCCACCGTGATCGCCGCGGACTCGGTCTGGTCGAAGCCGTCGTCGCCGCGCCAGATGAAGCTGAAGCGACCGCTCCGCGTCGCGACCCAGGTGAAGGTGAGATAGGGGTTGGCGGCAGAGGCGGGGAACAGCTCGGCCCGGAAGATCTCCTCGTCCTCGAAGCGGCAGACGAACTCCGTGACGATGTTGCGCGGCAGGATGCGCCCGTCCGCGCCAGGGCGGAAGCCCGTCTCCATCGGGTGCGAGATGAGGGTCTTGATCGCGATCACGTCGCCGGGCTTGGCGGTCTTGGGCAGGTTGATCAGGGTGCGGGCCATCCGGCTCAGCCCTCCAGGCAGGCGGCGAGCGTGACGATCGCGTCCGCACTCGCCGACCAGTAGGTGCCGTCGCTCATCTCGGCGATGGCGGTGATGCGCTGGGTGTCGGCGAGCCGGATGCGCGTCGCGACTTGGGCGCGGCCGGCGCCCGGCCGCAGATGCACCGTGACCACGTTCGGCTGCGGGTTCTTCTCGTTGAACACGCCGATGCGGCGCACATGGTCCTCCGGCGTCATCGGGCTCTCGACGGTGACGCCGAGCGGCACCGTGTTCCCGTTCTCCACGAGCGGCGGCAGGTCGAGGGTGACGCGCCCCGGCCGGATCGGGTTGTCCCCCGCGAAGCGCCGGATGGCGGATTCGGTCGTCTCGATGCGCGACAGCGCCGCCGCCGTGGCCGGCCGCAAAGCGACCGCCAGCGCCGTGCCGGCTGCCCCCGCGAGAACCCGGCGCCGGTCGAGCCCATTCATCCGTCCCACCGTCACCCTCCTCATGGCTGCCCCTCCGGCCTCCCCTCGGGCCCGCGCAAGGTCGCCAGGAAGGCGACGACGTCCTCGATCTCGCCCGCGCTCAGGATCGGGCGCCCCTGCCACGCCCGGCCCACCCGGGCGAGCCCCGACAAGCTGTAATAGGATGGCATGATGGTGTCCGGGTTCAACGCCCGCCCGTCCACCAGCCGCAGGCGCAGCTCCGCCGGGCTCCGGCGGGCGCCGATGCCCGCGAGGTTCGGGGCAAGGTTGCCCTGGAAGCGCTCCTCCGGAAAAGGCCCGGCATGGCAGAGCAGGCAGAGCCCGCGGGTGCGGTCGGCCACGATCGCCCGGCCGCGGGCCGGGTCGCCCGGCGCGCCGGTCAGGGATTCGGAGATCGCGTCGCCGACGATCGCGTAGGGCACGAGGCCCTCCTCGGCCCGCGCACCCGGGGCGGCGAGCGCCAGCACGGCCGGGAGGAGGCGGGCGGCCCCACGGCGAAGCCTCACCCGAACACGTCCCGGGTGATCGTCCGGTACCAGCTCTCGGCGTAGGCCGCCTCCTGCGCGCGCACCGTGTCCGGCGCGTCGAGCGGGCTGACGCCGCCGGCGCCCGGCACGTCCGCGAGCAGCCCGTCATGCGGGCGGAAGACGCCCGCGATCGAGATGCCGTAGCCCGGCGCGACGAGGCTCCAGCAGGTGTTGATGAGCCGCGGATCCTCGGGATCCCGCCCGGCCAGCAGATCGATCACCGCCTGCGCGCAGACCTTGGCCTGCGCGTTCGCCGAGAAGGCGGATTTCGGCATCGCTCCGGCGATCGCCGCGTCGCCGATCACGTGGATGCCCGGCACGAGGCGCGATTCGAAGGTCGCGGGGTCGATCGGGCACCAGCCGCTGCGGTCGGCGCAGCCGGACTGCGCCGCGATGCGCCCGGCGCGCTGGGGCGGGATGATGCAGGCGACGTCGGCCTTGTACTCGGCGAAGTCGGTGCGCACGACCATCGCGGCCGGATCGACCTCGCTGACCTGTCCGCCCGCGGCCAGGGGCACGTATTCGAGCACGTCCGGGTAGAGCTTGGCCCAGGCCGCCTCGAACAGCTTCTGCTTGGAAAAGGTGTCCTTGGCGTCGAGTAGGATGAGCTTTGCGCGCGGCTTCCGGGTCTTGAGGAAATGCGCGACCAGGCTCGCGCGCTCGTAGGGGCCCGGCGGGCAGCGATAGGGGTTGGCCGGTGCCGAGAGGACGACGGTGCCGCCCTCCGGCATGGCGGCGAGCTGGCGGGCGAGCAGCACGGTCTGCGCCCCGGCCTTCCAGGCATGCGGCATGGCCTCGGCGGCGGCTTCGTCGTAGCCCGGCACGGCGTCGAAGCGCAGCGCGATGCCCGGCGAGAGGATCAGGCGATCGTAGCCGAGCACCGTCCCGTCGCCGAGCGTCACCCGGCGCGCCGCCGGATCGACGGCGCTCGCGGTCGCGCGCACGAGCCGGAGCCCGGCCCGGCCGAGCGCGTCGTACCCGAAGGTCTGCGCCTCGATCCCGCGCAGGCCCACCACGACCGCGTTGCTGCCCGTGCAGGCGACGTAGCGCTCGGCCGCCTCAACGAGGGTCACGTCGACGCCGCCGGCGGCGAGGCAGCGCGCCGCCGTGGCGCCGCCGAACCCGGCCCCGACCACCACGACGCGCGGGGACGTGCCGCCGAGCGCCGGGCGCGCCAGCGCGGCCGCCGCGGCGCCGCCGATCAGGGCGCGTCGGGTTGGTGCGGACGGGATCCGGCACATCATCGCGGCCCCTGCGCGGCGAACCAGGCGGCGATGGCGCGGCTCTCCTGCGCGTCGAAACCCTTGGCGATGCGGTCCATGAGGGTGGCCGGACGCGCGCCCGACCGGAACGCCTCGAGCGCCCCCGCGATCTCATCCGCCGGCCGGCCGTCGAGGACGCCCATCGCGGCGCCCTCGGCGTGGCATCCCGTGCAGGAGGAAGCGCCGGGCGGCGGGCGCATCTCGGCGGCCCGCGCGACCGACCCGCAGGCGAGCGCGAGGAAGGCCGCGAGCACCGGGGTGGCAGCCCTCATGCCCGGCGCAGGTCCGTGTCCTTCAGGGGCAGCTGGCGCACCCGCTTGCCGGTCGCGGCGAAGACCGCGTTCAGCACGGCGGGCGCCGCCACCGCGATGGTCGGCTCGCCGACGCCGCCCCAGAAGCCGCCGGACGGCATCAGGATCGTCTCGACCGCCGGCATCGCGTCCATCCGCATCACCGGGTAGCTGTCGAAGTTCGTCTGCTCGATGCGCCCATCCTTCACCGTGCAGGCCCCGTAGAGCGCCGCCGACAGGCCGTACACGAAGGAGCCCGCCACCTGCGCGTCGATCTGCTGCGGGTTGACCGCGTGGCCCGGGTCGGTCGCGGCCACGATGCGGTGGATCTTCAGCTCACCCTTATCCGAGACCGAAACCTCGGCCGCGCCCGCCACGTAGCTGCCGAAGCCCATCGTCTGGCAGATGCCACGATAGACGCCTTCCGGCGGCTTGCTGTCCCAGCCGATCTTCTCGGCCACCGCCTCCAGCACGGCCCGGTGCTTCGGGTGGTTGCCCATCAGCTTCAGCCGAAAGGCCAGCGGATCCTGGCCGGCCGCGTGGGCCAGCTCGTCCATGAAGCATTCGAGATAGATGGCGTTCGGGTTCAGGTTCACGCCTCGCCAGAAGCCCGGCAGGATGTGCGGGTTGCGCATGGCGTGATCGACGAGGATGTTCGGGATCGTGTAGCCGATCGCCGCCTCCGGGCCGCCCGGGTTGAGCCCCTGGAAGGTGACGGGATCGCGGCCCTCGACCATGCGCTGGGGCGCGACCGAGGCCAGGATCGACTGGCCGGAGATGCGCATGTGCAGGCCGGTCAGGTTGCCGTCCTTGTCGAGCGCGGCGCGCATGCGACACTGCGTGACCGGGTGGTACCGGCCGTGCGTCATGTCCTCCTCGCGGGTCCAGATCAGCTTGACGGGCGTGCCCGGCAACTCCTTCGCGATGAGCACCGCCTGCCGCACCCAGTCGTGCGTGGCGCCGCGGCGCCCGAAGCCGCCGCCGAGATGGATCTTGTAGACCTCGCAGGCCGTCGCCGGCAGGCCCGCGGCGTCGGCGGTCGCGGCGAGCGCCGCCTCGCCGTTCTGCGTCGGCGTCCAGACCTCGCAGCGCTCCGCCGTCCAGAGGGCGGTGGCGTTCATCGGCTCCATCGTGGCGTGGTTCTGGAACGGCACGCCGTAGACGGCCTCCACCACCTTGGCGGCGCCCTTCAGGGCTCCCGCGACGTCGCCGGCCTTGTTGCCGACGAAGGCCTGCTCCGCGTCGAGCCCCTCGCGCAGGGTCGCCGCGATGGTCTCGCTGGAGACCTGCGCGTTCGGGCCCTCGTCCCAGACGATCGGCAGGGCGTCGAGGGCGGTCTTGGCGCGCCAGAACGTGTCGGCCACCACCGCGACCGCGCTGTCGCCGACCTGGACGACGCGCTTGACGCCCGGCATGCCCGACACCGCGGCCGCGTCGAAGCTCTTCACGCTGCCGCCGGTCACCGGGCAGTCGCGGATGGCGGCGTTGAGCAGGCCGGGCAGCTTCAGGTCGATGCCGTAGACCTGGCTGCCGTCGAGCTTAGGCAGCGTGTCGAGCCGTTTCAGCGGCTTGCCGGCGATCGTCCAGTCCTTCGGATCCTTGAGGACCACGTCCTTGGGCGGCTCGATTTTCGCGGCCTCCGCTGCAACAGCGCCGTAGGTGGTGCTGCGGCCGGACGGACCGTGCGTGATCACGCCCCGCTCGACGCGGCATTCGGCCGCCGGCACGCCCCAGCCCTTGGCGGCGGCGGCGACCAGCATCGTGCGGGCGGCGGCGCCCCCCTTGCGCACGTACTCGTGGGAGTCGCGCACGCCGCGGCTGCCCCCAGTCGAGTAGTCGCCCCAGACGCGCTTGCGCGCGAGGTTCTGACCCGGGCTCGGATACTCGGTGGTGACGCGGGACCAGTCGCAGTCGAGTTCCTCGGCGACGAGCTGGGCAAGACCGGTGAGCGTGCCCTGGCCCATCTCTGAGCGGGCGATGCGGATCACCACGGTCTCGTCCGGCTTCACCACCACCCAGGCGTTCACCTCCGGCGCCGCGGGCGCTGCGTCGAGGGTCGCGGCCTGGGCGGCGAACGGGATGTGAAAGCCGAGGCTGAAGAGGCCAGCACCGGCCAGCACGGCGCGGCGCGAGGGCCGGGGGGCTCGGATGTCGATGCTCATCGCTCTCCCCCTCAGCCGGACTGGCCGCGCTCGGCGGCGCGCTTGATGCCCGCGAGCACGCGGTTGTAGGTGCCGCAGCGGCAGATGTTGGTGATCTCCTGGCGGATCTCGGCCTCGCTCGGGCGCGGGTTCTGCGCCAGCAGGGCCGCCGAGGCCATGATCATCCCGGGCTGGCAGAAGCCGCATTGCGGCACGTCGAGCTCGGCCCAGGCCTGCTGGACCGGGTGATCGGCACCCGGTGCAAGCCCCTCGATCGTGACGATCTTCTGCCCCGGCTCGACCGCGGAGAGCGGCAGCGAGCACGCACGCACCGCCGCCCCGTCGATATGCACGGTGCAGGCGCCGCACTGGGCGATGCCGCAACCGTACTTGGTGCCGGTGAGCCCGATCTGCTCGCGGATCACCCAGAGGAGCGGCGTGTCGGGCTCGGCATCGACTTCACGCACGACGCCGTTGACGTTCAGACGCGCCATCGGATCTCTCTTTGTGGAACAGGCGTAAGGTATACCGTATCCCCACACGCGGTCGGATCTCAAGAGGCGGCTCGGGACGGGCGTGGTTGGGCTCCCCTCCGGAGCCGGTGCTCAGCCACAGGGAGGGACTTGAGCAACACGACGAGATCAGCCGCCAACCAGCGCAGGCGAGCGTCGCGCAAAAAAATTAAAATACTATACCAACTTAAATTGTATTATTTTATTCGGCATACTTCAACCTACTTTCCAAAAGCTCACCTCTTTTCATGAGTATAGGATAGGCGGAAGAGGCAACAAGATGATCGTTTATACGCTTTATGTCACGAACGAGATCGAGATCCGCAATCCAATTGAGAGGCTCGAAGCTTGCGTCGTTCCGCAACGATGCGACGTGGGATGCGATACGCGTCTCTTCCAGGCTTCGGAAGCCCTGTTTCTCATCGGCCAGCCGGCGCGCCAGCACTTCGTCTTCGGTGACGAGGATTGAGGCTGCCGTGCGGAGGTTGGTCGACAGGCGATCGAGCATGTTCGTCAGATCCGCATCGGCACGGGGCGGCGGGCGGCCCGCCTGCTTGTGTCTGCGGCTGATCTGCGCGGCGACGTTGCGGGCGAGCACGTCCGCGGCATGGCCGATCTGAACCGTGAAGCTCACCAGGGTGGCGAGCCGGCGCTGCTCAGAGATTTGGGATCGAGCTTGGCGAGAAAGCGCTGGATTTCCGCCCCGCGCGTGTCGATGTCCCGCTCCGCAAGTCGAATGCGCTCCTGGGAGCCTTCCTCCCCGGACAGCAGGTGGGTGGAGTCGGTGAGCATGACCTCTAGGCGGTCCGCCATGCGCAGCGCGTGGCGCGCGGCGAGCCCCAAGGCGATCGAGGGGGTTTCCGCAAGCCCCCCACCGAGGCGGAGCGGCGGCTCCGTCGCGGCGACGGTCCGGTCGGGCAGGAGGCCCCCGACGAGGACGGACAGGGGACGCAGAAGCGGCAGACCGACCGCCGCGAGCGCGAGGTTGAACAGGACGTGGAAATCGGCGACCGCATCCCGGCTCGCACCGACCACCGATGTCAGGTTCTCCGCCGACCAGGATAGGCTCGGCAGAGCGGCCACGCAGCCGACGAGGCGTACGAGCAGGTTGCCCAGCGCCACGCGCCGGCCAGCGGCTTCCCGGCTCGCGAGAAGCGGGTTGAGCGAGCTGCCGAGATTGGCCCCGAGGACGAGGGCGAGCGCTGTTTCGATTGGGACGATGCCCTGCTGCGCGACGGCCGCAACGAGCAGAACCACCGCCACGCTCGAATGGGCGGCCCAGGCGAGGATCGCGCCGAGCAGAAGCGCGATCACCGCATCCGCCAAGACGGCTCTCAGCACCGCCTGCAGGCCGGGCGCGGACGTGAACGGCTCCAGCGTCGCGACGAGCTGGATCAGGGCGAGAAGCACGAGGCCGAGACCGATCGCGATCCGACCGAGGGCGCGGCCCTTCGGTCCGCCCGCGCGGCGGAAGGCGACGGCCCCGACCAGCACCAGAATGGGCGCTGCCTTCGCCACGTCGAAGGACAGCGCCTTGACGATCAGCGCCGTGCCGACATTCGCGCCGAGCATCACGGCGAGCGCCGGCACGCGCTCGACGAGGCCGCCCGCCGCGAAACTCGTGGCCATCAGGCCGGTCGCGGTGCTGCTCTGCAGGACCATGGTCACGCCGAGCCCCGCGAGCAGCGCCTTGAGCGGGCGGCCGAGGCTCGCGCCCAGCACCCGTTTCAGGTCGGCCCCGTAGGCGCGCTGCACGCCGGTGCGGATCATGTGGATGCCCCAGAGCAGCAGTGCCACCCAACCGGCGAGATCGAGCAGAACGATGGTGCCGGTCATGCCCGGCCCCCTGCGGCATCGGCGATCGCCGCCTCCAGAATGTCCAGGGCGTCGACCATCTGCGCCTCGGTCACCACCAGAGGCGGCGTCAGCGTCAGTACGTTGCCCATCGTCGTCTTGAACGACAGGCCGGCATCGAGGGCCCGGTAGAGCACCGCTTCGGCGAGATCGGCATCGGGCTCACGGGTCGCGCGGTCGCGCACCAGTTCGATGCCGATCAGGCAGCCCCGGCCGCGCACGTCGCCGATCGCGGGCAGCCGCGCCTTCATCGCCTCCAGCCGCTCGAGGGCGAGCGCTCCGACCCGGGCGGCGTTCTCAACCAGATCCTCGTCGGCGATGATCGCGAGGGTCTCCAGCGCCGCGCGGGCGGTAACCGGATTTTTCTCGTGCGTGTAGTGCCCGAAGGCCCAGTCGCCGCCGACGTCGAGGCGCCGGTCGGCGACCACAGCCGCGATCGGCAGGATACCGCCGCCGAGCCCCTTGCCGAGCACGAGGATGTCCGGAACGACCCCGTCGTGCTCGCAGGAGAACATCCGGCCGGTCTTGCCGAGGCCGGTCGGGATCTCATCGAAGATGAGGAGGACGCCGTGCCGGTCGCAGATCCGGCGCACCTCCGCCCAGAAGCCCGGCGGGGGCAGGTACGGCACGGCGCGCGTCGGCTCGGCGACGAGGGCGGCGACGTCGCCGTCGCGAGCGAGCACGTAGTCGATCATGCGGGCGCAGGCCCGTCCGCTCGCCTCCGCGCTCTCCGTGCCGTAGGGGCAGCGGTAGCCGCCGAAGGGCGCCACGTGGAGCGCGCCCGCGACCAGCGGTCCGGCGGGCCCGGAGCGGAACAACATCTCGCCCGACATCGCCGAGGCGCCGGTGCCGGCGCCGTGGAAGGCGTCCCAGAAGGACAGGGTCTTGTGGCGCCCCGTCGCCGCGCGGGCGATCTTCACCGCGACCACGATCGCGTCCGAGCCGCCGGTGGTGAACAGCACCTTGCCGAGGTCGCCCGGGGTGATCGCGCCGAGCCGTTCGGCCAGGGCGACCGCGCTGGCGCAGGCGTACCGGCGCGGCGCGAAGGGCAAGGCGTCCATCTGCTCGGCGATCGCGCGCTTCAGGCGCGGATGGCCGTAGCCGATGTGGTGGACGTTGTTGCCGTGGAAGTCCATGTAGCGGCGCCCGGCCACGTCCTCGATCCAGATGCCCTCGGCCTTCGCGACGGCGTTGAGGCAAGGCGTCGAGACCGATTGGTGCAGGAAGGAGCGGGCGTCGCGGGCGAGGAGGCCGCGCGTCTCGCCGTCGAGGCTGCGGGCCTGCCAGGCGGCGCGGCGACCGGTCAGGTTGGTGTCGCTCTCCGATTCGGCGATGCCGAGAGAACGGTTCGTAGGGCGGTCCATGATCAGGCCTCGCGGCGGCGCCAGCGCTGCAGGTGCGCCACGACACCCCAGCCGATCAGCGCGAGACCGAGGCGCGCGGCCAGCGCGGTCGCCATGATGACGCTCGCCATCGCGGCGGCGGCGGCAGTGGTCCCGGCCTCGTCCATGTGGACGATTGCGATGGAGGCGAGTTTGGTGTCGGGCCCGTAGAGGAAGATCACGGCCGACACCGTCGTCATGGCGTTGACGAAGAGGTAGACGGCGAGTTCCAGCACGGTCGGCAGGCAGATCGGCAGGCTGACCCGGGTGAAGGTGCGCCAGAACGGCACCTTGAGCGAGGCCGACACCGCCTCGAATTCCGGATCGATCTGCTTGAGCGCTGTGGTCGCGGTCACGTGGGCGACCGTGTAATAGTGAGCGAGCGTGTTCAGCGCGAGCAGCGCCAGCGAACCGTAGAGGACGTTGAGCGGGTTCCAGGGCGCGTTGAAGAAGAACACGTAGCCGAGGCCGAGGACGAGGCCGGGCACCGCGAGCGGCAGCATGGCCAGCAGCTGGGCCAGAATCCGGCCCGCGGCAAAGACCTTCAGCTTCTCGATCAGGTAGCCGCCGCAGAAGACCACCACCGTGCCGATCGCGGCGACCGATGCCGCCATGGCGAGCGAGTTCCAGTAGGGCTGCCAGCCGTCGGCATCGGTGGCGGCGAAGTCATAATGGTCGAGGGTCAGGGCGAGGTTGTAGGGCCAGTAGCGGATGAAGGAGGCCCAGACCGCGACGCCGTAGGTACCGACGATCACGCCGGCGACAGCGACCGCGTAGAGGAGCGCCAAGCGATCGCGGAGACGTCGCGGCTTCGGCTCGTAGGGCACCGAGCGGGCGGAGAGCAGGGCGGACTGGCGGCGCTGGATCACCCGGTCGACCCCGAAGGCCAGCACGGCGGGCACCAGCATCAGTAGTCCGACGACGGCGCCCATCGGAAAATTCTGCTGGCCGACCACCTGCCGGTAGGCATCCGTGGCGAGGACAGAGTACTGGCCGCCGATCACCTTCGGGATGCCGAAATCGGTCACCACCAGGGTAAAGACCACGAAGCCCGCGCCGACGAGCCCGTAGCGTGCCCCGGGCAGAGTCACGCTGGCGAAGGTGCGCAGCCGCCCCGTGCCCATGGCGGCAGCCGCCTCGTAGAGGCGCCCGTCGGCGAGCGCCAGCGCGGTGGTCAGGATGATCAGCGCGTGCGGGAAAGCGTAGAGGCACTCGGCGATCACGATGCCGATCGGCCCGTAGACCGAGTGCCCGAACAGCAGACCGCGCAGGACACCCTGGTTGCCGAGGATGTAGGTGAGCGCGATGCCCGACAGCAGCGAGGGCGCGAAGATCGGAAGCAGCGCGGCGGCGAGGAATAGCCCCTTGAACGGCATGACCGTTCGCGTCAGGGCATAGGCATAGCCGAAGGCCAGCGGCACCACGAGGGCCACCGAGAGCGCGGCGATCACCAGACTGTTGACGAGCGCCGCGACGAGCGTCGGCGTCGCGAAGTAGGTGCGGAAGTTGGCGAGGCCGGCAAAGCCTCCGTCCGCTCCCTCGAAGCTCTTGATCAGCAGGGCGCCCAGCGGCAGCGCGATGATCAGGACGAGGAGCGCACACAGCGCCGCGACGAGGCCCGTGGCCACGGCCGTCTCGGGGACGCGGCGGATGCCAACCGGTGCGCCGGCGTCCGGCAGGGGCAACGTGATCGCAGCATCGCTCATCGTGTCGGAGCCTCCGTCGCGTCGATCAGGCCAGCGCGGCCTGCGGGAAGGCGCGCAGCGCCCGCGGCGGCAGCGCCACGTAGAGGTACTGCCCCTCCGCGAGCCGCAGGTCACCGAACAGGTTGGCCGACAGGTCGGCGACGAGGCTGCCGCCGAGGTCGCGGCTCGGCTCCAGCCGCGCCCGGTAGAAGGAGCCGAGGAATTCGAGGCTCCTCACCCGCACCTCGATCGCGTTGACGTCGCCAGCGGCGACGCCCCCGACCCGGATCTCCTCCGGCCGGACGCCCAGGCGCACCGGACTGCCCGGCACGAAGCCGCGCCCGTCCTCGCAGACGAGATCGACGGCGCCGACGCGCAGCGTCTGCGACGGCGCCACCGTCGCGTCCAGGAAGGTCATCGCCCCGATGAAGTCGGCGACGAAGGCGGTCGCCGGGCTGCGGTAGATCTCCTCCGGCGTGCCGACCTGCTCGATCCGGCCGTGGTTCATCACCACGACGCGGTCGGCCATGGCCAGAGCCTCCTCCTGGTCGTGGGTGACCATGATCGTGGTGATGCCGAGCCGTTTCTGGAGAGCGCGGATCTCTTCCCGCAGGCGGATGCGGACCTTGGCGTCGAGCGCCGAGAGTGGCTCGTCGAGCAGCAGCAGGGAGGGCGCGGCGGCGAGCGCGCGGGCAAGGGCGATGCGCTGCTGCTGGCCGCCCGAGAGCTGGACCGGATACTTCGTCGCCTGGTCCGGCAGGCCGACGAGGGAGAGAAGTTCGGTGACGCGCGCCCGGATTCGGTCGCGCTTCATCCGGCGGTTGACGAGCCCGTAGGCGACGTTGTCCGCGACCGTGAGGTTGGGGAAGAGGGCGTATGACTGGAAGACGATGCCGAAGTCCCGCTCGGCCGGCGGCGCCGTCGAGACGTCCACGCCGCCCATCTCGATGCGGCCCCCGTTCTGACGGTCGAGGCCCGCGATGATGCGCAGGAGCGTGGTCTTGCCGCAGCCGGAGGGGCCGAGGAAGCAGACGAAGGCCCCGCGCGGGATCGCAAGGTCGATCCCGCCCAGGGCCTGGAAGGCGCCGTAGCTCTTCGAGAGGCCCTGGACCTTCAGGAACGGTGCGGGATCGGGTCTCGTCATGCCACTCTCGCTCCTCGTCGGGCTTCGCCTGCTCCGGTCCTGCCGCTCGCCTACTTCCTGGCAGCCTTCGCCTCGTAGCGGCGCGACCACTCGGCCAGGATGCGGTCGCGGTTCTCGGCCATCCAGCCGAGATCGTTCTTGATCATTCCCGCCTCGGCATTAGCGGGGTAGTTGGCGGGCGTGCTCGACACGCCCGGATAGGCGACGATCGCGTAGCTCTTCGCGTAGAGTTCGCTCGCGGCCTTGGTCGCCCCCCAGTCGGCGACCTTCTTAGCCAGCGCCAGGTTCTTCGAGCTCGCCACCACCGCCATCGCCTCCTCGTCCCAGCCGGTGCCGTCGGCGGGCACCACGACCTCAATCGGCGCGCCCTTGGTCTTCTCGGCGGCGCCGCGCATGTCGAGGGAGAGGCCGGCCGTGCGCTCGCCGCGGGCGGCCTGGACGCAGGGAGCCGAGCCCGAATGCAGGTAGGCCGCGATGTTCTCGTGGAGGCGGTCCATGAAGGCCCAGCCCTTCTCCTCGCCCATGCTCTGCAGCCAGCCGGCCACCATCAGGTAGCCAGTGCCCGACGAGGCGGGATGGGGCATCACGATCTTGCCCTTGAGGTCTGGCTGGAGCAGATCCTCCCAGCGCTGGGGCGTCTTCACGCCGTCGCGGGCGGCCTCCGCGGTGTTGAAGCACACGACGCCGAGATATGCGTCCATTCCGGTCCAGGTGTAGGGCGCCTTCGGGTCGCGAAAGGCCTCCTTCAGGGCGTCGGCGCCGGCAGGCTTGTACTCGGCCAGCAGGTTGAACTTCTCGAACATCAGGAGGCTCGAGGCCGCGAGCCCGATCACCATGTCGGCGCGGGGATTGTCCTTCTCTGCCAGAAACCGGGCGGTGATGACGCCGGTCGAGTCGCGCACCCAGACCACCTCGGCCTCGGGCACCGCCCGTTCGATCGCCGCCTTGAAGGGACCGAGCTGGTCGTTCTCCAGAGCCGTGTAGACCGTGAGCTTCGTCCGCTCGGCCGCCTGCGCAGGCGATCCGGCTAGAGCGAGTGCGAGGGCAAGGGTCGAGAAGAGTCTCATGCGCGGGGCTCCAGCATCGGACTACACCGGGGGCACATAACTCCGGCATGATGACAGTAGAGCGACGATATCTCCCGGCGGCAAGTTTCTAGTTTTTGCAGATTTGCCCAGTTTTTTGGCATAAAATCCAGGCATATATTCGAGACTATACGGGCATGACTGTAGGTCTCGACCCGACATTGCCGGGCCGGGCGTCCCATCCAGTGATTGCTGGCGCGCGAGGCGCCGTCAGCAGGCTTGCGGTACGCGCCCGGCCGCGAGCAGCCCCTCGATGTCGGCAATCACGCCCGGCAGGTCGGCGATGGTGTCGATCAGGAAGTGGGGGCGGGAATCGGCAAACAGCGCTGCGATCCGGGTCCGCTCGGCCGCGAGCCGCTCGGCGGGCAGCGCCTGAAAAGCCTCGTAGCTCAGGCCCATCGCGTTGCCGGAGCAGGTGAGCGCCACCGTCCACATCCCGGCCCTGCGACCCTCCAGTATGCCCGGAACGGTGTCGTCGACCTTCACGCAGGCGGCGACGTCGTCGATCCCCAGAGCGATGACATTGGCAAGAGCCTGCGACGGGAAGGGACGCCCGTTCGGCACCTCATCGGTGGCGACCACGTGGTCGGCCTCGTAGCCGTTGGTCCGGGCGAGCGCCACAACGCGCTCCATCACGCAGACCGGATAGCCCGAGCAGGATCCGATCTTGATGCCGCGGGCCCGCAGAGCGGCGATCGCGTCGACGGCTCCCGGGATGATGGCGGAATGCTCGGCGATCTTCTCGATCTGCAGGGGCATGAAGCGCTCGTAGATCGCGGTCACGTCGGCATCGGTGGGCGCGCGGCCGAACGTCTCGGAAAACCGCGCGGCGATCTGCGGAGCGTTGCAGAGCGTGCGGATATGGTCCCACTTGCCCATGCCCATCGGCCCGCGCGCCTCTTCCAGGCTGATGGCGACGCCGAACGCGCCGAAGGCCTCGACGAAGATCTGGGTCGGGGCGAAGGAACCGAAATCCACCACGGTTCCGGCCCAGTCTAGGACCACGCCCTGAACGGCTTTCGGATTTTCATAGGACATGGCGCGCTCCCGGCCGGCGGTTCAGAGGATCTCGATGTCGAGGTCGCGAAACGTCTCGGCGACCGCCTCGACCGCCCGCTCCATGTCGGCGGGCTCGACAGCCCCGATGCAGCCGACCCGGAAGGTCTCCACCCGGGTGAGCTTGCCCGGATAGAGGATGAAGCCCTTGGCCCGCACCGCTTCATAGAAGTCGCCGAACCGGTAGCGGCCGTCCCGCGGGGCGTGGAAGGTGACGATGATCGGCGCCTGGATCTCGGGTGCGAGGAAGCTGCGCAGGCCCAGGCGCGCCATGCCGGTAATCAGGGTCCGGCAGTTGCGCGCGTAGCGGGCGTGGCGGGCGGCCAAGCCGCCCTCGTCCTCGTATTGCAGCAAGGCCTCGTGCAGGGCCGCCACCACATGGGTCGGCGGCGTGAAGCGCCACTGGCCGGTGCGCTGCATGTAGAGGTGCTGGTCGCGCAGATCGAGCGCGAGGGAGGCGATATTGCCCTCGGCAGCCAGCAGCGCTTCCTCGCGCGCCAGCACGAAGCCCATGCCCGGCACGCCTTCGAGGCACTTGCCCGAGGCCGCGATCAACGCCTCGAACGGGATGGCGCGCGCATCGATCGGGAGCGCGCCGAACGAGCTCATCGCGTCGATGATCAGGCGTCGCCCGTGTCGGGCCACCACGGCGGCGATCTCGGGAAGCGGGTTGAGGATCCCGGTCGAGGTCTCGCAATGGATCAACCCGACATGGGTGAGCGCCCGGTCCTGGCTGAGCAGCCGGTCGACGGCCTCCGGCGTCGTCGGCACGTCCTCGGGCGTCTCGTAGATGCTGTGGTCCCGTCCGAGCATCTCGCAGATCCGGGCGAGACGTTTGCCGTAGGCGCCGTTGACGAGGACCAGCATCTTGCCGCTGCGCGGGACGAAGGTGCCGACGGCCGCCTCGACCGCGAAGGTGCCGCTGCCTTGAAGCGGCACGCAGACATGGCTGCCGGAGCCGTTCGCGATCGCCACGAGCTTGTCGCAGACACTGGCGGTGAGCCCGTTGAAGCTGCCGTCCCAGGAGCCCCAGTCGGTCAGCATCGCCGCGCGGGTCCGCTCGGAGGTGGTGAGCGGGCCAGGGGTCAGGAGGATAGGGGCGGCGGAAGCCATGATCGTCCTTCGTCGTCCTGGCCGAGGGCGGTTCGGATGCAGAGATCTTGCGTTCGCGCTCCCATCAGATCAAATCGTTTGTCGTGATGCTTCCCATCAGCCTGACCGATGGATTGCCGTGAACCTGTTCCAGCTCCGCGCCTTCGATGCCGTGTCCCGAGAAGGCAGCTTCACGCGCGCGGCCAAGCGGCTGAGCATCAGCCAGCCGGCGGTCACAGGGCACGTAAAGGCGTTGGAGGAGCGCTACGACCTGATCCTGTTCCGCCGCACTGCCCGAAGCGCCGAGCTGACCCCCCAGGGCGAGGCACTGGCGGCCCTGACGCGGCCGCTGTTCGGATTGGTCGAGCAGGCGGAGGATCTCCTGCTCGCCAACCGTGCGCTCGTCACCGGCCGGATCGAGGTCGCCGCCGATTCGCCCCATGTCGTGATGCCGCTGCTGGCGCGCCTACGCGCGCGGCATCCCGGGATCACCGTGGGTCTGAGCCTCGGCAACGCAGCCGAGACCTACGAGGCCCTCCTGGCCGAGCGGGCGAGCATCGGCGTGGTGACTGAGGCGGCGCGGCGCGACGAGCTCCACATGGAGGAGCTCGCGGTCTCGCATGTCTGCGCCGTGCTGCCGCGGGACCATGCTCTCGCGACCGGTGCGCCGATCGATCTCGCCGCCCTCGACAGGCAATCTATGGTGCTGCGCGAGCCCACCTCCGTCACCCGCAGGACCTTCGATCGTGCCTGCCGCGCCCGCGGCATCGAGCCCGCCGTCCTGATGGAGCTCGACAGCCGCGAGGCAGTGATCGAGGCCGCCGCCGCCGGCATCGGCATCGGCATCGTCTCCTCCCTCGAATGCGGCGAGGACGGGCGCATCCGTGCCGTCCCGATCACTGGGGCGGATCTGTCGAATCGCCACGCCATCGTGTGCCTCGCCCGTCGCCGTTCGCTGCGCCTGATCCGGGCCGTCCTGGATCTCGCCGTCGAGGGGCAGCCCATCGGAGAACGGCCGTGAGCCCCGACGACATCCCGTCCGCCCGCGCCATCGCCGCACATCGGCATGACGAGATTCTGAAGCGGCTCGCGGCCGACGGTCATATCAGCGTGGAAGAGATGGCGGCCCACTTCGCGGTCTCGCGCGAGACCATCCGGCGCGATCTCAAGGCGCTGGCCGGGCGCGGACAGCTCGCGATCGTGCACGGGGGCGCGACCCACCGATCCGATGAGCCGGCGCTCGCCGTGCGTCGCGCGGACAACCCGGCCGGAAAGGCGGCGATCGGGCGGGCCGCGGCCGGCCTCATCGAGGACGGCATGGTTGTGCTGCTCGATTCGGGTTCGACCACGTTGGCCGTCGCGCAGGCGCTCGCCGCCCGCGGCCCGACCGCCTGGCAGGGCCTGACGGTGTGCACCAACAGCCTGTCGATCGGACTGGTGCTGTGCCGGGTGCCCGGCATCCGGCTGCATCTGCTCGGCGGCGAGGTGAACGGCTCGGACGAGGCGGCCTTCGGCACCGAGGGGATCGCCGCGCTCGGCCGCTTCCGTGCCGACATCGCCTTCATCGGGGTCGGCGGCATCTCCGCATCCGGTGACCTTACCGATTTCGCGGTGCTGCCCACGGAACTGCGCGCGGCGATGCTCGGTGCGGCCGAACGCGGCTTCATCGTCGTCGATCGCACGAAGTTCGGCCGCCTGACCCCGATCCGCCTCCAGCCCATTCCCGCTGGCACGAGCCTCATCGTGGATGCCGCTCCACCCGCTTCCATGGCCGAGGCACTGGCGGCGCGGGGTCTCAGGATCATCGCAGCGCCCTGACGTGGCTTTTTGTGGCTTTCTGTTGCTTTGTGTGATCTCTCCGCGATAGATGAGGGCGCATGCACAGGGCTGAAACAACTCGGATGATCCGCTCCTCCATCGGCCTTCATACCCGCCCGGTAAATGGGCCGAGGTCGAATTCGGCCTCCAGCCTCCTCGCGCCCTGCCGATCAGGCGCGACCGCCCGGCCCATGACCGCGACATCGGCCCGGGTGTCGACGCCGCCGGTGTGGCCCCTGGCGACCGACCGCGTCGCCTGGATTGCGGAGGCCGCGTGAGCGCTGCCGTCTTCGCCGCGGTGCTCGCGGCGGCCTGCATGCATGCCGGCTGGAATGCCCTGGTCAAGCTGCGGCTGGAGCCGATCCTGACCATGGCGCTGATCACCGCGGCCGCGGGGCTGATCGCGCTGCCGGCGCTCGTCTGGCTCGGCCTGCCGCCCCTGGCAGCCTGGCCCTGGCTGTTCGGCTCGATCGTCCTGCATCTCGGCTACTACGTCGCGCTGACGGAAGCCTACGGTCAAGGCGATATGGGTCAGGTCTACCCGATCGCTCGCGGCAGCGCGCCGCTTCTCACGACGCTCGCCTCCCTGATCGCGCTCGGCGAGCCGGTCGCGCCGCTGGCCGCGGGCGGCATCGCGATCCTATGCCTCGGCGTCGGCTTGATGGCCTTCGGCAGCCGGAGTCGCCGCCTCGGACCGCGCGCGCTCGCCTTCGCTGGTCTCACAGCCCTCATGATCTGCGGCTATACCCTGGTTGACGGCATCGGCGCCCGGGTCGCCGGCGACGCGCACGCCTACGCGGCCGCCCTGTTCGTGGTGGACGGCATCCCGCTCGCCGCCTTCGTGCTGTGGCGCAGGGGCATGGGCGTCTTGCGCCAGATCCGGGGCGTGGCGCTGCCGGGCCTCCTCGGCGGGCTGTTCTCGCTCGGCTCCTACTGGATCGCGATCTGGGCGATGACGGTCGCCCCGATCCCTCTCGTTGCGGCGTTGCGCGAGACCAGTGTGCTCGTGGCGGCGCTGATCTCCGTGACGATCCTCAAGGAGCCGCTTCTCACCGGCCGCGCCGTGGCCGCGCTCGTCATCCTCGTGGGCATCGCCGCCCTGCGCCTCGGCTGAGGCGTTGCGGGCCGCGCCGGCTTTGCACCGGAATCACGCCGCCGTCATGCCGCTCTGCGGTACCGGCCGATCGCGAGATCGTCGGCGGCGATCTCGGGAGAGCAGCCGGACATCAGGTCGGCGAGCAAGCGGCCGGAGCCGCAGGCCATGGTCCAGCCCAGCGTGCCGTGGCCGGTATTGGTGAAGAGGTTCGAAAAAGCCGTTCGGCCGACGATCGGCGTTCCGTCCGGTGTCATCGGGCGCAGGCCCGTCCAGAACCGCGCCTTCGCGGGATCACCGCCGTTCGGGAACAGGTCGGCGAGCGAGCGCACCAGCGTCTCCCGCCGCGGGCCGCGCAACGCGTGGCTGAACCCGGCGAGTTCGGCCGTGCCGCCGACCCGAATGCGGTCGCCGAGCCGCGTGATCGCCACCTTGTAGGTCTCGTCCATCACGGTCGAGACCGGGGCGGCTTCGGCATCCGCCACGGGAAGGGTCAGCGAGTAGCCCTTCACTGGGTAGACCGGAAGATCGATCCCGAGCGGGCGGAGCAGGGCCGGCGTGTAGCTGCCCAGGGCCGCCACATAGGCATCCGCCGTTAGCACTTCGCCCATGCCCGTCACAACGCCGGTAACGGCACCGGCCTCCCGGCGCAGACCGGCGACCGCGGTGTCGTAGCGGAAACGGACGCCGTGCCCTTCGCAGAGGGCGGCAAGACGCTGCGTGAAGATGTGTGCGTCGCCGGTCTCGTCGCCGGGCAGGCGCAGGCCTCCCACGAAACTCCCCGACACGTGGGCGAGCGCGGGCTCGGCCGCGATGCAGCCCGCGGGGTCGAGCACCGCGTAGGGAACACCATAAGCGTCGAGAACGCGGGTGTCGTCGGGAACGTGATCGAGCTGCTTCTGCGTGCGGAAGAGCTGAAGCGTGCCCTTCTCGCGATGGTCGTAGGCGATGCCGGTCTCCCGGCGCAGGTCGCGCAGGGCGTCGCGGCTATACTCGGCCAGACGCACCATGCGGCCCTTGTTGCGCTGGTAGGCCTCCTCCGTGCAGTTGGCGAGCATGCGGGCGAGCCAGCCGTAGAGGCGCGGCTCCAGCCTCGGCCAGAGCACGAGCGGGCGGTGGCGCATCATCAGCCACTTGAGCGCCTTGATCGGGATGCCGGGCGCGGCCCACGGGGCCGAGTAGCCGGGCGAGACCTGCCCGGCATTGGCAAAGCTGGTCTCCAGCCCCGCTCCGGGCTGGCGGTCGAGCACCGTGACCTGATGGCCGGCCCTGGCAAGGTACCAGGCTGAGGTGACGCCGACCACGCCGCCGCCGAGAACCAGAACGTGCATCGTTAACCCTCCTCAAGCCTCGCGATAGATGCGGTGGTAGCGGGCCCCGAGACTCGTCAGCACCTCGTAGCCGATGGTGCCCGCGGCCTCGGCCACGGCATCCAGGCCGTGGCCAGGCCCGATCAGATCGACGCAACCGCCGAGCGGAACATGCTCCGGCGGCACGTCCGTGACGTCGAGGATCAGGCTGTCCATCGAGACACGCCCCAGTACGGACAGAGGATAAGGGCCCGCAAAGGCCATGCCGCGTCCGGAAGCGCTGCGCAGATAGCCATCGGCGTAACCGGCGGCGACCACCGCAAGACGCATCGGGCGATGGGCGACGGCGGCGTGGCCGTAACCGATGCCGACGCCGGTCGCGACGTCGCGCAGTTGCAGGATGTGGGCCTGGAGACGCACCACCGGCCGCATGGGGTTGGGACGACCGGGCTGCGGGTTCACCCCGTAGAGCGCGGCGCCCGGTCGGACGAGGTCAGCGTGAAACTCAGGCCCTAGGAAGATGCCAGAGGAGGCCGCAAGGCTCGCGGGAATGCCGGGCAAGCGCGCGCGGACGGATCGGAAGGCGACGCGTTGCTCAGCATTGGCCGGATGGTCGAGCGTATCGGCGCAGGCCAGATGACTCATCACGAGGCCGAGTGCGACGCCCTCGAACGGATCCGGCGCGGTGAGCAGGTGCGCAAGATCCGCCTGCGAGAACCCGAAGCGGGCCATGCCCGTATCGACCTGGAGGATCGCCGGCAGAGACCGGCCGCGGTCGCGGGCGAGCCTGCGCCACGCTGCGAGTTGCTCCGCACCGTTCAGGACCGGAACGAGGTGGGCAGCGAGACAGTCCGGCTCGGCCCGCGGCGGCGCACCGTGCAGAACGGCGATCCGGGGGCCGAGGCCGAGGACATTCCGCAGCGCCATACCCTCGTCGAGCGTGGCGACGAAGAAATCGCGGCAGCCGGCCCGTGCGAGGGCTGGTGCGATCCGGTCGACCCCGAGCCCGTACGCATCGGCCTTGACCACGGCGGCGCAAACGGCGCCGCCGGCCCGCTTGCGCAGGAAGCGGTAGTTCTCGACGACGGCTCCGAGATCGACAGTCAGGACGGCGCCCGCTCGCTGGGCAGCCGAGTCCATGTGGGCGCCGTCGTGAGAGGGATCGGGCGAACGCGCGACAGAAACCATCATCCCGAACCCTTTCGAGACACCTGTGGCCTGGCTTCCAGCCTACGCGAAGGATCGTCGAATTTTTCTGCAAAAGCGCACAGGATCCTCTAATATGATGTTCCCTACGCAAGGATCTGCGCTGAAGGCGAAGCATCCACCATGCCGGACCTCGACGACACCGACCGCCGGATCATGCGGGTTCTCCGGATGGAGGGGCGGATCAGCAATGCCGACCTCGCCGGGCGCATCGGCCTGTCGCCCTCGGCCTGCCACCGACGCGTGCGCCATCTCGAGAGTTCCGGCGTGATTCGAGGCTACGCAGCCCTGATCGATGCCCTGCCGGGCGACGGGGGTCTGATCGTCGTCACGCAAATCACCCTCGACCGTCAGACCGAGGAGTTCCTGAACCGCTTCGAGACAGCGGTGAGACGGTGTCCGGAGGTGCGTGACTGTTACCTGATGACCGGTATCGCGGATTATCTCTTGAAATTGGAGGTGAAGGATGCGGGCGATTACGAGCGCCTCCACAAGGACGTGCTCTCGCGTCTCCCGGGCGTCGCACGCCTGCAATCGAGCTTCGCCATCCGCGCGGTCGTGAACCCCGCAAGACAGGTCTGACTCAAGCACAGACTGATTCCAGGCGACGCAAAGCCATTACAGTGCAGGAAGCCGGCTTCTTCACGTCGCGGCCGGGCGCCGCATGCTGGGCAGACCTCGCGCTCCAGATCGTTGATGAGACAGGGGCAAGCACGGCCGGTGAGCGGGATCGGTGTTAGCCCCTCCGCGCGCGCTGCTGCAGGTACGAGATCAACGCTCGGAGCGCCTGCGGGATCTGCCGCCGGCTCGGATAGTAGAGGTGGAAGGCGGGTCCGAACGAACTCCATTCAGAGAGAACCTCCCGCAGCCTTCCCGCCGCGAGTTGCTCCGCGATCAGTCCTTCCAGACAGAAGGCGATCCCGCCATCGGCCTCGGCCAGGGCGATCGCGAGCGCGGTGTCGCTCACGACGATGGTCCAGTCGACGCCGACCGCGATCTGTTCGGTGCCGCGCTCCAATTCCCAATGGTAGATCGCGCCTGTCCCCATCCTGAGCCCGATGCAGCGGTGTTTCGGCAGGTCGGACGGCTGGACCAGAGGCTCGGCTCCTGCGAGGTAGGCCGGCGACGCAGCCATCACCCAGCGAAGGTCGGAGCCGATCGGTACCGCGATCATCTCCTCTGGGACGCGGCCGCCGAAGCGAATACCGGCGTCGAAGCCGCCGCCGACGATGTCCACGAAACCGTCCTGCACGACGATCTCCAACTTCACCGCTGGGTACTGGGTCGTGAATTCCGCCAGAAACGGACCGAGGACCAGCCTGGCCGCATCGGTCAGGACGTTGAGTTTCAGACGACCGGCCGGTTTGCCGCGGTAGTGATTCAGGTCCTCGAGTCCCTCCTCGATCGCTCCGAAACCGACCTCCAAGCGTGCCAGCAGATTCTCCCCGGGTTCCGTCAGCGTGACGCTGCGGTTGGTGCGGTTGAACAGCCGCACCGCGAGGCGGGTCTCGAGGCCGCGCACGGCGTGGCTCAAGGCCGAAGGCGAGACGTCCAGTTCCAGCGCGGCACGGCGGAATCCGCCCGCCCGGGCGATCGCTCGAAACAGGTTCAGGTCGCCCAGATCGGCACGGGTCAGAGGGCTCACGCGCTCACTTCTCGTCGTTGTATTGAGCTGCACTGCACAGTGCGTTGAGTTTTGCTTGCGGGCAACCCAGGCCCGATGTTTTATGAGCGCACGGAACGCCGAATGCACCTCACCGTTCGCTGATGCGCGGAGATATGAATCCTTGGTTCATCCACATCATCTAAATCAGCAATAACGAGTAATGATGAAATATATTCATGTTAAAACCAAGTGAAATCTCATTCCGTATCTTCGCCGTTGCGCTTGCGCTGGCATCCAGGGCTCATCGCGAAGCGCCCGATTACGCCGTCCTGATCGATCAGTACGGGAATTTGCACTGACCAGGCACCGGGATGTACAGCCCGGACGCTTTCGTGAGGCTTGCGCCTGCTGGCGGCTGTCGGACCACGCAGCCGACCGAGCGGCGGGGCGGAGATCCTCGACCTGCTCGAGTGGGGGATGACCCGTCAGCGCTCACGGGACGGACCGCGGGGGCCGGATCGCGGGACCTGATCACCGCACCGCGGCGGACCATCGACGTGACGCCCCCGAACGGTAACCCGACTCAGCATGCAGGGTCTCGGTGCGGGATCGTCGGTCGACCATACCGTCCCCGCCGCGGTCAGCCGCGACTGAAGGAGCGACATGTCCCACCTGATCTTCGGCCTTCCCGGCCTTTACGTCGTTGTCCGCACCCTGTGGCCGCTGCCGTGGCCACTGGTGCTCAAGGCCGCCGTCGCCGTCCTGTTGCTCGCCGCGTCCCAGTTCCACCTGTGGAACCGGCTCTCGTCAGGCTCCGTCTTCGCACCGGAGTTCCCTCACGCAATGGTGCTGCTGTTCAACTGGGCGTTCGGCACCGTGCTGCTGCTGGCGGTGATTCAGCTGGCCCTCGACGTCGCGGCGCTCGTCCTCCGTTTGCTGCTGGGGGATGGACGCGCGGTCTCAACCGGCTGGCGCTACGCGGCGGCAACGGCGGCCATGCTGCTGTCGTGGCTCGCGGTCCATCAGGCCGCGCGCGTGCCGACGCTCAAGGATGTCGAGATCCCGCTCAGGAACCTGCCCGCTGCCTTCGACGGCTACACGGTCCTGCAACTGACCGATCTCCATATCAGCCCTCTGTTCCCTGCCTCCTGGGCGCAGGAGGTCGTCGCTCGATCCAACGGACTCGATGTCGATCTCGTCGTGATCACCGGCGACCTCATCGACGGCTCCGTCTCCGCTCGACATCGCGACGTGGAACCGTTGGGCCGGCTGCATGCCAGGGACGGTGTTTGGGTCGTCTCAGGCAACCACGAGTACTTCTTCGGCTACGAGGCGTGGATGCGCCGCTACGCCGAACTCGGCATGAAAGCGCTGTAGAACGCTCACACGGTCCTGCGGCGCGGCGGGGAGAGTTTGGTGCTCGCAGGGGTGACGGACCTGTCGGCACCGCAGACCGGCCAGCCGGGACCCGATCTCGATGCCGCGCTCGCCGGCGCCCCCTCCAGTGCACCTGTAATGCTCCTAGACCACCAACCGAGAGGAGCGCGGGCGGCAGCGGCGCGCGAGGTGGCGCTGCAGCTGTCCGGCCACACCCATGGGGGAATGATCCTCGGCTTCGACCGGTTGCTCGCACTCGCCAACGACGGCTTCGTGTCGGGTCTGTACGCAGTCGGCGGCATGACGCTCTACGTGAACAACGGCACCGCGCTATGGCCGGGCTTTGCCCTCAGGCTCGGGCGCCCGTCCGAACTAACCCGCATCACGCTCCGCAGAGCAGGGCCGTCGGCGGAACCCTACAGTTCGCAACTCTAACGCTCCGTCACTGCTCTCTAGGTAAAGTCACGAACCTACAGGTCCTTCGACGTCAACCATTGGTCGGGCTGCTGGATGAGTGAGCTTCCACGATCCGAGCCGATGCCGGCCGGCGGCTTGCGAGCCGCCGGCCGGAGCGAACCGCTCAACCCTCCTTGAAGCCGTACTCGGGCACGCCTTCCTCGTTGCCATAGTACTTGTAGGGCAGGAACTTGCCCGAGAGACTCATCTTGACCCGGTCGCCCTTGTTGTTGGGCTCGCGCTCCATGGTCATGTTGAAGTCGATCGCCGACATGATGCCGTCGCCGAAATCCTCCTGAATCAGCTCCTTCCAGGTGGTGCCGTAGACCATCACCAGCTCGTAGAAGCGGTAGATCAGCGGGTCGGTCGGCGGCATCTGAGGTATGGAGCCGCGGTAGGGCGCCTCGTTCAGCATCCGCTCCTCGGCCTGGGAGAGGCCGAACAGCTCGGCCGCCTTCTTGGCCTGGGCCTTGGGCAGCTTCATCTGGCCCATGCAGGCGGCGGTGATCAGGATCGGCGAGATGCCGCCGATCTCCTCCTGGATGTACTTCCAGGTCCAGCCCTTCTCCCGCTTGATGTCGAGCAGCTTCTCGGTGAGGTCTTCGCGCTTCATCGGGTCTCTCCAGATGGGGCCGCCCCGGCGGGGCGGCGCGTGTCAGGGGTGGGCATCGGACGGCGGAGGGCGGCTGGCTCGCGCCCCCGCCGTCCCGCCCCTCTCGGGGCGCGGTCCCGGGCACTGGCCGTCGAGGGGCGGCGCGGTGTCGTGCACGGGGACCGGAACGGATCGGCCGGGTCAGGCCCGGCGGGCGGGCGCATCGGCCGCGATCGCCGCGGCGTCGGCCTCGCTCAGCGCGGGACGGACGACCGGCGGGTGGCGCTGATCGTATCCCTCGGGCATCGCGTCCCGGAGGGTCTTGGAGCGCGTCACGAGGAAGTCGATCAGGTGGTTGCGGAGCGCATAGTAGCCCGGCGCGTGGTGGAGCTGCGTGCGGTCACGGTCCTTCGGGAGCGGGTTCTCGACGATCTCGGCGACCTTCGCCTCCGGGCCGTTCGTCATCAGCACGATCCTGTCGGCGAGGTAGATCGCCTCGTCCACGTCGTGGGTGATCATGAACACGGTCTGCCCGGTCTCGACGCAGATCCGGCGCACCTCGTCCTGCAGGGTGCCGCGGGTCAGCGCGTCGAGCGCCGAGAAGGGCTCGTCCATCAGCAGGATCTTCGGCTCGATCGACAGCGCCCGGGCGATGCCGACGCGCTGCTTCATGCCGCCCGACAATTCGGACGGCTTCTTGTGCTCGGAGCCGGCGAGCCCCACCGTGGCGATGGCCTTTTTGGCCCGTGCCTCGATCTCGGCCTTCTGTGCCTTCCGCCAGCGCGAGGAGACCGCGTAGGCGACGTTGCCGAGCACGCTGCGCCACGGCAGCAGGGCGTGGCCCTGGAAGATCACGGCCCGGTCGAGGCTGGTGCCCTCCAGGGCCTGCCCATCGACGATCACCGCGCCCTCGGAGGGCGCCTCGAGCCCCGCCAGGATGTTCAGCACCGTGGTCTTGCCGCAACCCGAATGCCCGATCATGCAGACGAACTCGCCGCGCCGCATCGGCAGCCAGAGGTTCTCGAAGATCGTGGTGGTTTTGCCGCCGGGCGCCGGGTAGCGCCGGGCGATCCCCTCGATCGAGATGAACTTTTCGGACGTCGACATACGGCTGGTCCCGGCTGCCTGGTCGAGGGCGGCAGGCTGCACGCGCCGCCGGAAGGGAAGGAGGATGCTCATCGGTGCCTCACTCCGGGAAGGTGACGAGGCGCTGCGCCCGGGCGAGCAGCTGGTCGAGGACCATGCCCACGAGGCCGATCAGCAGGATCGAGGTGATCACGTTGGTGATCGAGAGGTTGTTCCACTCGTTCCAGACGAAGTAGCCGATGCCCGTGCCACCGACCAACATCTCGGCCGCCACGATGACGAGCCAGGCGATGCCGATGGAGATGCGCATGCCGGTGAGGATGGTGGGGGCGGCGGCCGGCAGGATCACCGTGAAGGCCCGGCGGATCGGCCCGACCTCGAGCGTCCGCGCGACGTTGAGCCATTCCTTGCGGGTGCTCGACACACCGAACACCGTGTTGATCAGCATCGGCCAGAGCGAGCAGATGAAGATCACGAAGATCGCCGAGAGCCCCGAATCCCGGATCGTGTAGAGGGCGAGCGGCATCCAGGCGAGCGGCGAGACCGGCTTGAGGATCTGGATGTAGGGATCGAGCGCCCGGCTCATCAGCGGCGACATGCCGATGAGGAAGCCGACCGGGATCGCGACCAGAACCGCGAGGCCGTAGCCCAAAGCCACGCGCCCGATCGAGTAGGCGAGCTGGATGCCGAGCCCCTTGTCGTTCGGGCCCCGGTCGTAGAACGGGTCCTTCAGGTGCTTCCAGACGGTCGCGCCGACATCGAGAGGACCAGGCATCGCGGACTTGCCGGTGGTGGCCGTGGCGCCCATCAGGGCGGCGTATTCCGGGTCCATCGCCTCGGTTCGGGCGGTCCCGCTCACCGCGACCTGCCAGACGAGCAGGAACGCGGCGAGAAGCGCCAGCGAGAGCACGCCGGCGCGGACGTTGAGGCTGCGCGTCATGGCTCAGCTCGCGCGCTTGATCTTGAAGGATTCGAGGTATTCCTTCGGCTTGGCCGGGTCGAAGGTCTTGCCCATCACCGCGAAGGTCTTGGTCGTGGCCTCGGGCGGTGTGAAGCCGTCCTGCTTCATCAGCTTGGCGGCGTCGGTGGCGAGGTAGACCTGTTTGGCCACAGCCGCGTAGTCCACCTCGCCCTTGAGCTGGCCCCAGCGCTTCATCTGGGTCAGGATCCAGACCGCGAAGGACTGCCAGGGGAAGGCGTCGAAATCGACGCGGTCGGGCACCTTCTTCACCTGCCCCAGGCCGTCGGCGTAGGTGCCGGTGAGCACCTGCTCCACGACCGTGAGCGGCTGGTTGAGGTAGTTCGCGGGCGCGATCGCGGCGGCGATCTCCTTGCGGTTGTCCTTGTTCGAGGCGTAGGCGGTCGCCTGGATGATCGCCCGCAGGAGTGCCGCGTAGGTGTTGGGCGTCTCCTTGATGAAGGCCTCCGAGGCCGCGAAGGCGCAGCACGGGTGCCGGTCCCAGATCTCCTTCGACAGGATGTGGATGAAGCCAACTCCGTCGTAGACCGCGCGCTGGTTCACCGGATCGGGAGCGAGGAAGCCGTCGATGTTGTCGGCGCGCAGGTTGGCGACCATGTCGGGCGGCGGCACCGCGCGGATCTGCACGTCGGTATCGGGGTCGATGCCCGCTTCCGCCAGGTAGTAGCGCAGCAGGTAGTTGTGCATCGAGTAGTCGAAGGGCACGGCGAGCTTGAAGCCCTTCCAGTCCTTCGGGTCGCGCCGGTCCTTGTGCTTCATCGCCAGGGTGATGGCCTGGCCGTTGACGTTCTCCACCGCCGGCATCGTGTAGGCCTGCGGGTTCGAGCCGAGGCCGAGCGAGATCGCGATCGGCATCGGCGCCAGCATGTGGGCGGCGTCGTATTCCTTGTTCAGGGTCTTGTCGCGGATCACCGCCCAACCGGCGGTCTTCACCACCTCCACGTTCAGGCCCTGCTTCTCGTAGAAGCCCATCGGCTTGGCCATGATGATCGGCGTGGCGCAGGTGATCGGAATGAAGCCGACCTTCAGGTCGGTCTTCTCGGGCTTGGCCCCTTGCGCAAAGGCCTCGGCGGCGAATTTGGTCGGGAAGAACTGGCTCACCGCCGCGAGCGCGGTGGCGGCCCCGACGCTGCGCAGGAAGGCGCGGCGCTCGGCATCGTGCGGGAAAAGCGCGCGCATCACCGCGCCCTCCACCGCCCGCTCCAGCGCGGCCTCGCCCGTCGGTGCAACCGCGCTCTCGGCATCGTGGGCGGCCTGGCTCGCATGGGCGCCGCAGGAGCAGCCGCCGCGGGCGAGACGGCGTTTCGCGTCGAAGGGATTGTCGAACAGGGCCATCTGCGCCTCGGACGGTTCGTGACGGCATCAGAGTGGCAAGGGGTATGCCAGACGAAGGAATTCTGAAAGAACGTTATATAACAATGGCTTGTCATGACCGTGCGAAACTACGAGAACTCGTGTAGAACGAGATCTCGTAGGCCTGTCACGAGATTTCGCAATGCTCGACGGACGCCATGCTGCCGCTGCAGGTCCCGGCCGCGAGGCCGATTTCGGCCCCGTCTTCGAGGCGGGTGCCGAGGCCATGCTGGTGCTGGATCCGGACGCAGACCGGATCGTCGACGCCAACGACGCCGCCGCGCGCCTGCTCGGCCAAGCCCGAACCGCGCTGAGGGGCATGGCGGCGAGCACCCTGCACCCGGGCCAGCTTCCGGTCCTCATCGTATTCACGCAGGGTGTTCAGGCGAAGGGCCGGTGGTGGACCCACACGCTCACGCCCCGCCACGGGGCAGGCCGCGCCCTCAACGTCGAGATCGTCGGCACCGTGCTGCCCGGCGGGCTCGTCCTCGTCACGCTGTTCGACCTCGACGAGCGCCGCCAGCGCCAGGTCGACCGCGAGGCCGACCGACACATGCGCGCCGGCCTCTCCGAGTGGCAGCGCATGGAGCGGATTTTTCGCGATATCGAGCGCGAGAACCAGTTGATCCTGCGCGCGGCCGGAGAGGGCATCTACGGGGTCAACGCGGAGGGCGTGACGACCTTCGTCAACCCGGCCGCGGAGCGGATGCTGGGCTGGGCCGCCGCCGATCTGGTTGGCCGGGACATGCACGCCTCCGTGCACCACACCCATCCGGACGGCTGTCACTATCCCCACCGGGACTGCCCGATCTACGCGGCCTTCCGCGACGGGGCTGTGCATCAGGTTGACGACGAGGTGTTCTGGCGGCGCGACGGCACGTCCTTCCCGGTCGAGTACACCTCCACGCCGATCCGCGACCGCGGCGCGCTGGTCGGCGCCGTCATCGTGTTCCGCGACGTCAGCCAGCGCCGCGAGGCGGACGAGCGCCTGCGGCAGGCGCTCGCGGAGGTCGTCTCCCTACGCGAGCGCCTGGAGCTCGAGAATGCCTACCTGAAGGAGGAGATCCGAGCGGGCAGCCACCACCAGGGCATCATCGGCCGGAGCCCGGCCATCGAGGTGATCCGCCGCCAGATCGACCTTGTGGCCGGCACCGACGCGACCGTTCTCGTCACCGGCGAATCCGGCACCGGCAAGGAGCTTATCGCCCGCGCGATCCACGAGGCGAGCCGCCGCCGCGACCGGCCGCTCATCCGAGTCAACTGCGCCGCCGTACCGCGCGAGCTGTTCGAGAGCGAGTTCTTCGGCCACGCGCGCGGCGCCTTCACGGGCGCGCTGCGCGACCGGGTCGGGCGCTTCGAACTGGCCGATGGGGGCACATTGTTCCTCGACGAGGTCGGCGAGATCCCTCTCGACCTTCAAGGTAAGCTCCTGCGGGTGCTGCAGGAGCGCTCCTTCGAGCGCGTCGGCGAGGAGCGCACCCGCGCGGTCGATGTGCGCCTCGTCGCGGCAACCAATCGCGACCTGAAGGACGAGGTGCGCCGCGGCCGCTTCCGCGGCGACCTCTACTTCCGCCTCAATGTCTTCCCGATCAGCGCGACGCCCCTGCGCGAGCGGCCCGAGGACATCCCCCTGATCGCCCAGCACATGCTGACCGGGGCCGCACACCGCCTCGGCGTCCCCGAGCCCCGCCTGACGGAAGGCGATGTCCGGCGCCTCATCCGCTACGACTGGCCGGGCAACGTGCGCGAATTGGAGAACGCCATCGAGCGCGGCGTCATCCTGGCTCAGCGCGGTCGCCTGCGGCTCGATCTGCCGGAGGTGGAGGAGGCCGCTCCGAGCGAGGCCGTCGCTCGGCACGCCCACGCGATCGCCGCCCCGGGGCAGCGCCCGCGGAGCGAGACCGAGCGGCGCGCCCATGACCGGACCGAGATCGTCGAGGCGCTGGCGCTCTGCGGCGGCAAGGTCTTCGGTCCCGGCGGGGCCGCCGAGCTGCTCGGCCTGCGCCCGACGACGCTCGCCTCCCGCATCAAGGCCTACGGCATCAAGAGATGAGCGACCGCGAACATCTCCGTGTCACGAGCGATCCGGGCCCCTCCAGATACAGGGGTGAGGATGTGGTCAGCGACCTGTAGCTCGCAGCGGACAGGACACGCCCCGTCCAACGCAATCCGCACACGTCTTGTCCGTCAAATCGAACGCGATCCTGGCGGCTTGGAGCCTCGTCGGAGCGCATGGCCCGGCATCCGCACCGCATTGTCTCCCATCCCGCATAGGTTGGGCAACAACGGTTTCTTCTACGCCACCCCGCGATGGAGAGATGATCAAACCTCTCGGTCGAATTCTTTAAAAAGAACATTTCGTTGACCTGATTGTGAGCGGAGGGCAGATTTTTGGTTGGTTCCCACGCTGTCGCTTCGTCTCAGCCAGAGCGACCGGCGTTCCCAAGGATCTTGCGATGCGTCTGCGACACAGCCTGTTCTCCCGTCCCTGGGTCGCCGCCATGCTCGGCGGCCTGACCCTCATGGGGGCGGCGTTGAGCCCGGCTGCGGCCGGGGAAGGCCAGTTGCGCATCGCCAAGCAGTTCGGTGTGGTCTACCTGCTCTTGAACGTCGCCGAAGACCAGAAGCTGATCGAGAAGCACGGGAAGGCCGCAGGACTCGACATTAAGGTCGAGTATCTGCAGCTCTCGGGCGGCTCGGCCGTCAACGACGCGCTGCTTTCCGGCAATATCGAGGTGGCGAGCGCTGGCGTCGGGCCGCTGTTCACGCTCTGGGACCGCACCCGTGGGCGGCAGAACGTCCGGGGCGTCGCCTCGCTCGGGAACTTCCCCTACTACCTCGTGAGCAACCGGCCCGAGGTGAAGACGATCGCGGACTTCACCGACAAGGACCGGATCGCGCTGCCCGCAGTCGGTGTCTCGGTCCAGGCGCGCATCCTGCAATGGGCCTCGGCCAAGCTGTGGGGCGACAAGGACTTCGCCAAGCTCGATCCGATCAGCGTCGCGGTCCCGCATCCGGAGGCCGCGGCCGCCATCATCAAGGGCGGGACGGAGATCACGGGCCATTTCGGCAACCCGCCCTTCCAGGAGCAGGAGCTTGCCGAGAATCCCAAGGCGCGCATCGTCCTGAGTTCCTACGACGTCCAGGGCGGCCCGGCCTCCTCCACCGTGCTCTACGCCGCCGAGCGGTTCCAGAAGGACAGCCCGAAGACCTACCTGGCCTTCGTCGATGCACTCGACGAGGCAGCGAAGTTCATCGCCGCCAATCCGGAGAAGGCCACCGACATCTACATCAAGGCGAACAACAGCCGCATCGACCGCGACTTGCTGCTGAAGGTGATCAAGAACCCCGAGGTCACGTTCAAGGTCGAGCCTCAGAACACCCTCGGCCTGGGCCAGTTCATGCACCGCGTCGGCGCGATCAAGAACCAGCCCAAGACTCTGGAAGACTACTTCTTCGTCAACCCGCGCATCGCGGCGGGTAGCTGAGCGGGCCGGGCCGATGACGCTGGTTGCCGCACGCGAAGCGCTTGCCGTGAACCGAGCCGCGGATGCGCCGCCCGGATCCGCGGCTCGCACCGGCCGGTCCGCCGCGCCGCCGGTTGCAATGGGACAGACGGCCCCGCTCCTGCAGATCGCGGGCGTCAGCCTGGAGTACCGCACGCCGGAGCGCGTGGTGCGGGCCACCCACCGGATCGATCTCGACATCTACGCGGCCGACCGCTTTGTGCTGCTCGGCCCCTCGGGCTGCGGCAAGTCCACTCTGCTCAAGGCCGTTGCGGGTTTCCACGAACCCGTCGAGGGCGAGATCCGGCTCGACGGCGGAGTGGTGCGGGGTCCGGGACCGGACCGCATCGTCGTCTTCCAGGAGTTCGACCAGTTGCCGCCGTGGAAGACCGTGCTGCAGAACGTCGCCTTCCCCCTCAGGGCCGCCGGGCTCGCGGGGCGGCGCGAGGCCGAGGCGCGGGCACGCCACTTCATCGACAAGGTCGGGCTTTCCCGCTTTGCCGACAGCTACCCGCACCAGCTCTCCGGGGGCATGAAGCAGCGCGTCGCCATCGCCCGCGCCCTCGCCACGCAACCGAAGGTGCTCCTGATGGACGAGCCCTTCGCGGCACTGGACGCGTTGACCCGGCGCAAGATGCAGGAAGAACTGCTCTCGCTGTGGGAGGAGGTGCGCTTCACGCTTCTCTTCGTCACCCACTCCATCGAGGAGGCTCTGGTGGTAGGCAGCCGCGTAGCGCTGCTCTCGCCCCATCCCGGCCGCGTCCGCGGCGAGGTCAATTGCCACGACTTCACCTTGGGCGACATCGGCAGCCGCGCGTTCCAGGCTGCCGTCCAGCGCCTGCACGGGCGCCTGTTTGAGGCCAGCCCCGAACCCGAGACCCCGTCGGCTCCGCGATGAACCAGCACGTCCTGCCGCCGATCCGCCCGGAATACGACCGGGCGCTCGCGCCCTACGTAGAAGCGCCTGTCGCACGGGCGCTACCGTTCGCCACGCGGCTCTGGCAGCAGGGCTGGCTGCGCAAGGGCCTGATCCTGGCGGCGCTCGCCCTCGGCTGGGAGGCGGCGGCGGCCTGGCAGTACAACGACCTGCTGCTGCCCGGCTTCCGCGCGACCCTGTCGGCGCTCGCCGAGGGGCTCATCAGCGGCGAGCTTCTCGAACGGATGCGGATCTCGCTTCAGGTGCTCGCGCAGGGCTATCTGATCGGCGTCCTGCTTGCCTTCGGGTTGACGACGCTCGCCGTCTCGACGCAGACCGGCCGCGACCTGCTCTCGACCCTGACGGCGATGTTCAACCCGCTGCCCGCCATCGCGCTTCTGCCGCTGGCCTTGCTCTGGTTCGGTCTCGGCGCCGCGAGCCTCATCTTCGTGCTGGTCCACTCCGTACTGTGGCCGGTCGCCCTCAACACCTATGCGGGCTTCCAGGGGGTGCCCGAGACCCTTCGGATGGCCGGCCGCAACTACGGTTTGAGAGGTCTGCCGTACGTCTGGCAGATCCTGATCCCGGCCGCGCTTCCGGCGATCCTATCCGGTCTGAAGATCGGCTGGGCCTTCGCGTGGCGCACCCTGATCGCCGCAGAGCTTGTCTTCGGCGCGGCTTCCGGCAAGGGCGGGCTCGGCTGGTACATCTTCCAGAACCGCAACGAGCTCTACACCGACCGCGTCTTCGCGGGCCTGCTCCTCGTCATTGCCATCGGCCTCGTCGTCGAGAACCTCATCTTCGCGACCCTGGAGCGCCTGACGGTGCGGCGCTGGGGCATGGTCCGCTGAGGCGGCCGGCCCGCACAGGCCCCGTCACGTCTCCGTGCCTTCAACCTTCAGACCGGTACATGACCCAGAACACCCTGCGCCTCGGCGCCTTCTTCTACGCGACCGGCCACCACATCGCGGGCTGGCGACATCCCTCCAGCGAAGCTGACGGCGGGATCAACCTCGAACGCTACGTCGGCTGGGCGCAGAAGGCCGAGGCCGCGAAGTTCGATCTCGTCTTCCTCGAAGACGGTACTGGCATCCGCGACACCAACCTGCGCTCCAGCGAGCGCACCGCCCGCTCGACCCATTTCGAGCCGGTGACGCTGCTCTCGGCGCTGGCCGCCGTCACCAGCCGGATCGGTCTGGTCGCCACCACCTCCACGAGCTTCAACGAGCCCTACAACGTCGCCCGTCGCTTCGCCTCGCTCGACCATCTCAGCGGCGGCCGCGCAGGCTGGAACCTCGTCACCTCGGCGACAGACGCGGAGGCCGCCAATTTCGGCAACGATCGGATCGCGCGCCACGCCGACCGCTACGAGCGTGCCGAGGAGTTCGTCGACGTCGTCCTCGGCCTCTGGAACACCTGGGACGACGACGCGGTGGTGATCGACCGCGCCAGCGGCCAGTTCTCGAAGCCGGACGGCTTCCGGCCGCTCGACCACCGGGGCAAGCATTTCGAGGTGCGGGGGCCACTCAACATCTCGCGCACGCCGCAGGGCCAGCCGGTGCTCGTGCAGGCCGGGTCGTCGGGACCGGGCAAGGATCTCGCCGCTCGCACTGCCGAGATCGTCTTCACCGCCAACCAGACCCTCGCCGAGGCCGTGGAGTTCTACGGCGACCTGAAAGGCCGCATGGCCGCTTTCGGCCGCCGCCCTGACGATCTCAAGGTGATGCCGGGCCTCTTCCCGGTGGTCGGACGCACGGAATCCGAGGCTCGGGCCAAGTTCGAGGCATTGCAGGACCTGATCGATCCGGTGGTCGGGCTGGCGCTGCTCGAACGCATGATCGGCGGCTTCGATCTTTCTGCCTACGATCCCGACGGGCCCGTTCCGGAGCTGCCGGAGACCGACGGTGCCAAGTCGCGCCAGCAGCTGATGTTCGATCTCGCCCGCCGCGAGGGCTTGAGCCTGCGCCAGCTCTACCTGCGGATCGCGGGCGCGCGCGGACATTCGCAGATCGTCGGCACCCCGACCCAGATCGTGGACGAGATGGAGGCGCGCTTCCGGGCCGGTGGTGCGGACGGGTTCAACATCATGCCGGCGACGCTGCCCGGCGGCCTCGACGACTTCATCACGCTCGTCTTGCCGGAATTGCGTCGCCGTGGCCTGTTCCGTGACGAGTACGAGGCCCGGACCCTGCGCGGGCATCTCGGCTCGCGCCCGCCGCCGGTCCCCTCTCCCGCTCCGCGATAGGGCCGCGCCCCGCCGCCCTCAGCGGACGGGCGGCGCCCAGATCCCGAGGGCGGCGGTGTCGACGGGGCGCGGCAGCAGCCCCTCGGTCCGGAACGCGTCGGCGATCGTCTGCTGCTCGGCGAGGCCCTCGCGCGTGACAGGCTCGACACGGTAGCTGCGATGCGTGTTGGCCGCCGCGACGATGTCCGGCTCCAGCCGCCAGAGCGGAGCGAGCCGAGCGGCGGCCTCGGCCGGGTTCGCCTTCACCCAGGCCCCGGTCTGCGCGAGCCTGGCGAAGAGCACGCCCAGCGCCGGGCCGTTGGCCGCCACGTAGGTGTCGGCCGCGAGATAATAGCGCTTGTAGAGGGATAGCCCGGCCCCGTCGCGCAGCACCCGCGCGCCAGCCTGCTGCTGCGCCGCGGTCAGGAACGGGTCCCAGGCGGCCCAGGCCTCGACGCCGCCGCTCGCGAGCGCCGCCCGTCCGTCCGCGGGCGTGAGGTAGGCCGGCACGATGTCGCGGAAGCTCAACCCGGCTTCCTTAAGGGCGGCGAGCACCAGGAAGTGGTTGCCCGCGCCCTTTGTCACCGCGACCCGCTTGCCCTTCAGGTCGGCAACGGTGCGCGCGGGGGAGCCCGCCGGCACGAGGATCGCCTGCGCCTCGGGCGAGGCCGCCTCCTGCGCGACGTAGGTGATGTGTGCCCCTGCCGCCTGCGCGAAGACCGGCACCGTGTCGGCGACGTCGGCCGAAACATCGATCTGGCCGGCGTTCAGCGCCTCCATGATCGGCAGGCCGCTGGTGAATTCGTGCCAGGACAGGCCGGTGCCCTGGGCCCTGAGTGCCTCCTCCAGGCTACCGTCCTGGCGCAGCAGTGCGACCAGCGTCGAGGAGCGCTGGTAGCCGATGCGCAACGTCGTCGCGGCGCGGGCCGGACGGCCGAGGAGAGTTGGGGCGGCGAGGCCCGCGAGCAGGGCGCGGCGGGACAGGGACATCGGGTCCTCGAAGGATGGGATTGCGAGAAGCGCGAGTGAGCCCGCGCAGCGGCGTGGGCTCGGTGGCGGCGACCGGCTCAGGTCGGCTGGCCGAGAATCCCGAGGATCTCGCGGCGCAGGCGCACGAGTTCGGGATCGTCGCGGTGGCGCGGGTAGGGTCGGTCGACCGGGATGTCGGCCCGGATCGCGGCCGGCCGCTCGGAGAGCACGATCACCCGCTCGGCCAGCACCAAGGCCTCCTCCACGTCGTGCGTGACCAAGACGGCGGTGAAGCGCGAGCGCTGCCAGAGCCGCAGGATCTCGGCCTGCATCGCGAGCCGGGTCAGGGCGTCGAGCTTGCCCAGCGGCTCGTCGAGCAGGAGGAGGCGGGGCTCGTTGACGAGCGCCCGGGCCAGCGCCGCGCGCTGGGCCATGCCGCCCGAGAGCTGGTGCGGGTAGACCTCGGCGAACCCGTCGAGGCCCACGAGGCGCAGGGCCGCATCCGCGCGGGCCGCCCGCTCGCGTCCGATGCCCCGCGCCTCCAGACCGAGCACCACGTTCCCTCGCACCGTGCGCCAAGGATAGAGGGTGGGGTCTTGGAAGACGAGGAGGCGGGACGGATCCGGCCCCGTCACCGCCGCGCCGTCGACCGCGATGCGGCCGGTATCCGGCGGCTCCAGGCCGGCGACCAGCCGCAGCAGGGTAGACTTGCCGCAGCCCGAGGCGCCGAGCAGCGCCACGAAGCCGCCGGGTTCCACGTCGAGGCTCAGCCTGTCGAGCACCGGCAATGGGGTGCCGCGGATGCCGAAGGCGTGGGAGACGGCCTCGACCGTCAGCCGGGCGCCGCCCACCGGGGTGGTCCCGGCGGCGACGCCGGGGTCGGGCCGTTCGCGCGTCGCGGCTACCATTGCACCAGCCCCTTCTGCCAGGAGAGAACCCGGTCGCGGAAGGCGAACAGTAGGGTGATCAGCCCCGAACACATCAGCGCCATCACGATCAGCGCCGCGTACATGTTCGCGTAGGCCGCCCACCCTTGCGCCCATTGCAGGTACCAGCCCAGGCCCGACTTCACGCCCAGCATCTCGGCCACCACCAGCACCGCGAACGAGCCACCGAGCCCCATGAACAGGCCGACGAAGACGTGCGGCAGCGCGCCCGGGATCGCCACCCGCAGGACGAGGAAGCTCTGCGAGGCCCCGAGTGTGCGCGCCACGTCGAAATAGGCCTTGTTGACCCCGGCCACGCCCGACCAGGTTAGCACTGTGACGGGAAAGCCGGTGGCGAGTGCCACGAGGAATGTGCTGGCCGACCAAGAGGAGGGAAAGACGAAGAAGGCGAGCGGCAGCCACGCGGTGGCAGGCAGCGGCCCGACGAAGCGCAGGACCGGGTGAGCCCAGTAGCCGACCGCCTTCGACCAGCCGATCGCGACCCCCGCCGCGAAACCGAGTGCCGCCCCGATCAGGTAGCCCCCGAGGAGCAGCTTCAGCGAGGCGAGGATGCTGCCGCCGAGCTTCGGCCCGTCCTCCAGAAACACCTCAAGGATCGCCTGCGGTGGCGGGAAGAACGGCATCGGCAGGAGGCTGAACTTGGCGGTGATCAGCTCCCAGGCGAGGAAGCCGGCCGCCAAGGCGGCGAGCCAGGGTGTCCAGTGGGCGAGCGACGCGCCGAAGCGCCCGAGCTGGCTGCAGAGGGCGGATGCGAACGGCAAGGCCAGCCCGAGGACGAGAGCGGTGCCCGCGAAGGCGGCCGTGTAGGGAAAGTCGCCCTCCTCCGGCAGAAGGTATGTTGCGGCGGCGAGCGCGCTCCAGGCTGCCCCGGCCGCCAATACACGAAGCGGCAGGCGGGGGAGGTGTTGGGCGGTTGCGGGCGCCCGGACGACGCCGGTCAGGCTAGCCATGAATCCCTCTCAGCTCAGCACGTCGGCGTAGACGCGCTCGGCGAACTTCGCCGTGTCGGTGGTGCGCTTGAGGACGTTCACCTGTTTGAGTTCGTCCCCGTAGAGCACGAGCTGCCGCTTGAGGTCGGCCCCTACCGGGCGGTCGCCGTGGTGCTGACTGCGCAGCATTGCGGCCAGATCCTCGACGGAGCCCTTGCCGCCGTAGCCGGAGAAGATGCGGGCGGCCTCCCCCGGATTCTCGTGGACGCGGTGTCCGCCCTCCAGGATGGCGCGGGTGAGCGCGGAGGCGGCGGCGCGATCGTTGCGGATCAGGCTGCCGCGCACCGCGACCACGCAGCAGGTGCGGTCGACGTACGCGCCGGAGAGGTTGGTGGCGACCTCCGTGAAGTTCGGGTTCTTCAGCCAGATCCACGTGCGCGGGTCGGAATCGGCGAGCGCCTGCGCTTCGCCCTTCTCGACGGCGAGGTTCAGGAGGTCGGCGGGGTATTGCCGCCATTCGACACCGCTCTCGGGGTCGATCCCGGCCTTCGCCAGCAGGAGGCCGAAGAAGTTCTTGGCCGGGCTCGCATGGTCGCTGATCGCGATGGTCTTGCCCTTGAGCGCGGCGACATCGGTGATGCCGGCGGATCTTGCGGCGAGCAGGCGCAGGCAGCCCCCGTGAAGGCCCGCGGTGATCTTGACATCGAAGCCCTGTTCCAGGGGCTTCAGCCAGCGCAGCGCCATGCCGATGCCGGCATCGGCCTTGCCGGTGGCGATGGCCTCGAGCAACGCCTCCGTCGAGCCGCCGAAATTGACGAATTCCACGTCGAGCCCGTGCTTGGCGAAGATGCCCCGCTCCTTGGCCAGCGGCGCCGCGGCAGTGCAGATCGCCGTAGCGTTCCAGGCGAGCTTGATCGGCTTCAGCGGACCGGCAGGCCCCTCGGCGGCGGCGGGGCTGCAGAGCGGGCCGGGATCGAACGGCGCGCCGGGGCCGGGCCCCCAGGCGCGCCCGGCGCTCACGCCGAACAAGGGCAGGGCCGCGGCGGCCGCGCCTGCGCTCAGCAGGAACCGGCGCGACGGAGCGTGGCCGGGACGCCGAAGCACGTCAGTCATGGTGGTCTCCGGGTGCCGCGCTGCGGGCGGCGGGTCGCACGGATGAACGGCACGCAGGCAGGACCGTCCGATGGGTCGGACAGCGGACTCGCGTTGTTCCGGGAGCAGCTCTCTGTGGAACCGATGTATTCAATCTTCAATCACGGGGTCGCGATGTCAACGAAAGCGTTTTCTCATTCTCGATGGCATGATGTGAAATCGTGATCGCCCAACCCCGATCCTGCGAGAACGTTCTTGCATTCGGAGACATGAGCGCGACGCCGGCAGCTCGCCTCGCCTCGAGCCACCCCCTCTGATGGACAACCTCGGCATGCACACTTCCATTCAGCGTCATTCGACAATGAGAGGCAGATGACGTGCGAGCACGTGATCGTGCAGGGTATGATCGCCCTATTTCGTGCGGGCAAAGCACGAGTAACATTTCTTTATCCTACGATTTTTTGGAAATCTGCTTCGTTGACGATCTGACGGCCTGGTCCGACCCTAAGGCGTTGCTTGCGGCCTCAGCCGCGTCGGCCCGCCTTCCCGATCTCAGATGACCGTCGCCGTTCCACCGCCCGATCCCGCCGCTACGCTCGTCGAGGTCTTCGCCGGCAGCGCCGCAGAGCACGACCGCAACGGAAGCTTCCCGCACGGGAACCTCGCGGGCCGGTACGAGGCCGGGCTGGCGTTGCAGCAGCGGGCTGAACTCTGCGGGACCGCCGCGCACGCACAGGCAAACCCGCTGGAGCGGCACCTGCGCGACGTCCTGCGCGCACGCATCCACCGGCCGCAGGGCGATGCCGTGCGAGCCGCCGGCCGCACCGCCCTCGGCCGCTGATCCCCGAAGGAGATCTCCATGAGCCTGCTCTCCCCCGAACCGACCGAATTCATCGGCTTCGTTGCCCCGCGCGAGGTCTCCGAGACGCGGGAGCCGAGAGGGCCTGTCATCGACCGCAACTACCTGCACCTTCTCGCCAGGGCGCACGAATGGGGCGGCTTCGACCGCGTGCTCGTCGCCTCCTACTCGACGGCGCCCGACCCTTTGCTGATCGCCACCGAGATCGCAGCGGTGACGGAGCGGATCGGCCTGATGATCGCCCACCGCACGGGCTTCGTCGCACCCACGATCGCTGCGCGACAGCTCGCGACGCTCGATCAGCTCACCGGCGGCCGCGTCGCGGTCCACGCGATCAGCGGCGGCGACGACCGGGATCTTGCGAAGGACGGCGACAAACTGACCAAGGACGAGCGCTATGCACGAACGCAGGAGTTCCTCGACATCGTCCGGCTGTCCTGGACCTCTGAGACACCGTTCGACTATGCCGGCGCGCATTATCGGGTCGAAGGCGGCTTCTCGGAGGTGAGGCCCGTTACGCAGATCCCGGTCTATTTCGGCGGCGCCTCGCCGGCCGCGCTCACGGTCGCCGGACGCCACGCCGACACCTATGCCCTCTGGGGCGAGACGTACGAGCAGGTGCGGGAGCTGATCGCCCGTGTCCGCATCGAGGCCGTGCGGCATGAGCGATCGCCGCGCTTCAGCCTCTCCGTGCGACCGATCCTGGCCGAGACCGAGGCGCAGGCCTGGGCGCGGGCGGAGGACATCCTGGCGCGGACCCGCGCGGTGCGGGCGGCCAGGGGCCTCGGACCCGCCGCGACGCCCCAGAACGTGGGCTCGCAGCGCCTGCTGGCAGCGGCCGCAGCGGGCCCGCGTCTCGACAAGCGTCTATACACGGCGATCGCCGCCGAGACCGGCGCGGCCGGCAGTTCCACCGCGCTCGTCGGGACGCCCGAGCAGGTGGCCGACGCGCTCCTCGACTACCACGACCTCGGGGTGCGCACCTTCCTGATCCGCGGGTTCGATCCGCTGGAGGACGCACTCCAGTACGGACGTGCGTTGCTGCCCGCCTTCAGGGATCTGCTCGCCCGTCGCCGCGCGACGGCGGAGGCCGCCTGATGCGCGCCCTCATCCTCGCGTTCTCGGCGTTTCTCGCGCTCCTGGCCGGCCCGACCGCGCGTGCCGAGGAGGTGCTGCGCGTCGGCGACCAGCGCGGCAACGCCCGCGCCCTGATGGAGGCGGCGGGCGTCCTCGATGGCCTGCCCTACCGGCTCGAGTGGAGCGAATTCCCGGCCGCGGCGCCGCTGCTGGAGGCGCTGAACGCCGGTGCGATCGATGCGGGCGGGGTGGGCGACGCGCCCTTCACCTTCGCGGCCGCGGCCGGCGTGCCGGTCAAGGCCTTCTTCGCCTTCCGCAACCGGCAGGACGGTCTCGCGATCCTCGTCCGGCCCGAGACGCCGATCCACAGCGTGCAGGATCTGAAGGACAAGCGCATCGCAACGAACCGCGGCTCAATCGGCCATCAGGTCGTGCTCGCCGCCCTCGAAGAGGCGGGCTTGGCCGCCGACAGCGTGCGCTTCCACTTCCTACCGCCGGCCGATGCCAAGCTCGCCCTGGCCTCCGGCTCGGTCGATGCCTGGGCGACCTGGGAGCCCTATACCTCGGCGGCCGAACTCGCCGGCCTCGTCCGCGTGGTACGCGACGGCAACGGGATCACGCCGGGTCTGAGCTATGCGGTGGCGAGCGATGCGGCCCTCAGGACGAAACGGGTGCTTCTGGCCGACTACGCCGCCCGCCTCGCTCAGGCCCGCACCTGGGCGCTGAAGGACCCCGCGCCCTACGCAAAGGTCTGGTCGAGACTCATCGGCCTGCCGGAAGCCGTTCCCCTGCGCTGGTTCGGGCGGGCCCAGTACCGCACCGTTCCGATCGATGAAGCGGTGACCGCCGACGCGCAGCGCCTCATCGACCTCTATGTGCGTGCGGGGCTGATTCCCAAGACCCCCGCGCCACGGGCCGAGGCGATCCTCGATCCCGGATTTTCCGAAGCCCTGGCGGCCGTGCGATGATGGCGATGGGAGGCAGCGACATGCACGACATCGGCGACGGCCACACGCACGACCATGACGGCCATGCACACGACCATATCGACGCCCACACGCACGGGCAGGACGCCCCTGCCGAGCGCTGGAAGCACGATGGGGTGCGGGTCATCCCGGGCGACCGGCTCGACCCCAACACCGCTCAGACGCCGGGCATGTTCCGGCAGGCGGCCGTCAACGCCGCCCGGGTCGGCGCGCAGAAGATCTGGGCCGGCACGGTGGCGATCGAGCCCGATGCCAAGACCGGCGTGCACCACCACGGCGCGCTGGAGAGCGTGATCTACGTCGTCTCGGGCCGAGCCCGCATGCGCTGGGGCGAGCGGCTCGAATACGTGGCCGAAGCGGGACCCGGCGACTTCATCTTCGTGCCTCCTTATGTGCCGCACCAGGAGATCAATGCCTCGAACGATGAGCCCCTGCACTGTGTGCTGGTGCGCTCGGACAACGAGGCCGTCGTGGTCAACCTGCCGGATGTGGACGCGGCCGAGCGCCCGGAGACCGTCTACTGGGTGGATCCGATCCACAAGCATCCGTGACCGTGCGACCGTGACCGTGCATCCGTGAGAGGACGGGGAGCGCACCATAGAACCGGAACCGCCGCCTGCATCGTGGCGCTCTCAGGCGTCCGGACGGCCGCCACACTGCATGACGGCGTTATCCGGACGGGTGAGTGTTGCTGCGAGAGCAGGAGAGGCCGGTCACAGGTGCTTCAGCCCGAAGCTTTCCAGCAGAGGCAGAAGCTCGTCTCGGGCCCGCAGGCGATGGTCGTGGACGCGGCCTTGAGCCGCTGCCGAATCCCCCAGCCGGATCGCGTCGATGATGGCGCGGTGCTCGGTCACGGAGGCCCCGAGCTCGCGCCGAAGCTTGAGCGTCAGCATGCGGGCTCGATGCGACTGATCGGTGATGGTCTGGATGATCCGAGTCATCCGCCCGTTGCCCGCCCGCTCGACGAGTGCGCGGTGGAAGCGCGCATCCGCCTGTCCCCAGCTCGGAAGATCCCTGTCCTGCCAAGCACAGGCCATCGCCTCCGTGTAGTCGGCGAGTTCGGAAGCCACGGCCTCCCGCGCGGCATCCGGGAGTGAAGCCAGCAATTCGGCCGCGCGGCCCTCGACGGCGACGATGACGTCGTAGATCTCCCGCATGTCCTCGGGTGCGAGGGCGCAGATCAGGACGCCGCGCCGGGACAGCACGCGCACCAGCCCATCTTCCTGCAGGCGAATCACGGCCTCGTGCACGGGTGTCCGGCTCATCCCGAGACGCAGCGCGATCTCCTGCTCGGATGCTTGGTAGCCGGGCGCGAAGCTCGAGTCGTGGATTGCCCGCTTCAGAGCCGCGTAGGCGTCGTCGACGAGAGATGGACGCCGTTCAACCTCCTGAGCCGGCACCGTTTTCGCTGCCCCTCGCATCCGCGCCATCTCATCCTCCGCCTGACCCTCATTCGTATCATCTTCCATGCAAGGTGCAATACGGGGTTGACGGGATGCGCGAAAAGGCGCAGCAGAAGGCCATCTTGCATGCAAGTTGGCGCACATAGATCAACGCATGCTGGTACCCCAGGAGGAAACGATGGACGGTTCGCTTGAGCGGGCAACCATGCGCAGGGTCGCGTGGCGCCTAGTACCCTTTATCTGTCTGCTCTACTTCATCGCCTTCATCGACCGCGTGAACATCGGCTTTGCGGCGCTGACGATGAACAAGGATCTCGGCTTCTCCTCGGCCGTGTTCGGCTTCGGAGCAGGTGTGTTCTTCTTCGGATATTTTCTGTTCGAAGTGCCGTCGAACATCATCCTCGACAAGGTCGGCGCCCGCATCTGGATCGCCCGCGTGATGATCACCTGGGGGATCATCTCGGGCGCCTTCGCCTTCGTGAAGGGCGAGTACAGCTTCTATACGCTGCGCTTCCTGCTCGGTGCGGCCGAGGCCGGCTTCTTTCCCGGCATCATCCTCTACCTGAGCTACTGGTTCCCGGCCCGCTACCGCGCCGGCGTCGTCTCGCTGTTCATGGCGGCGGCCCCGATCTCGGTGGTGCTCGGCTCGCCGATCTCAAGCGCCCTGCTCGGGATGGAGGGCATCTTGGGCCTGCACGGCTGGCAGTGGATGTTCCTCATCGAGGCCGTGCCCGCCGTGGTGCTCGGCGTCGTGGTGCTGTTCTACATGACCGACCGTCCCGAGAAGGCGCGGTGGCTCCCCGACGACCAGCGCGCCTGGCTCGTCGCGGAGATGAATGCGGAGCGCGCCTCGAAGCAGACGGCGGCCAAGCACAGCATCATGGCCGGTCTCGCCGATATTCGTGTGCTCGCCCTGGCGCTGGTCTACTTCGGCACCTCGGCCGGCCTCTACACCCTCGGCATCTGGGCACCGCAGATCATCAAGAGCTTCGGCCTGTCGACCATGGCGGTCGGCTTTCTCAACGGCGTCCCGCCGACCATCGCGGTCGTCGCGATGATCCTGTGGGCCCGCCATTCGGACAAGACCGGCGAGCGCAAGTGGCATGTCGTCATCGCCTGTCTCGTCGCCTCCGCGGGGCTCGTTCTGGCTGGCGGGGCCGCCTCGGTCGCCGCGGTGATCGCGGCGCTCAGCTTGGTCAATGTCGGGATCAGCGCGGCCAAGCCTCCGCTCTGGGCCATGCCGACGATGTTCCTGTCGGGCCCCGCCGCGGCGGTGGGCATCGCCACGATCAACTCGATCGGCAATCTCGGCGGGTTCGTCGGTCCCTGGGCGATCGGCTGGATCAAGGACCAGACCGGCAGCTTTACCGGCGGCCTGATCTTCGTCGCCGCGCTGCTGATCCTGTCGGCGGTCGTCACCCTCATCGTCGCCCGTACCGGGCGGCGTCCGGAGCCCACCGGCGCGGTCGCGCGCTGATCTCCCCACACATCCTTCAAGCCAAGAGAGGACACGCCCCATGAAGACCTACAAGATCGCCGCCATCCCGGCCGACGGCATCGGCATCGAGGTCATCGCCGCCGGCATCGAGGTACTCGACGCGCTGGCCGAGAAGACCGGCACCTTCAAGTTCCAGTTCGACCACTTCGACTGGGGCTCGGACTACTACAAGAAGCACGGCGTGATGATGCCCGCCGACGGCCGCGAGCAGATCAAGAACCACGACGCAATCTTCTTCGGCGCCGTCGGCGCGCCGGACGTTCCGGATCACATCACCCTCTGGGGCCTACGGCTGAACATCTGCCAGCCCTTCGACCAGTACGCGAATGTGCGCCCGACCCGGATCCTGCCGGGCATCACCAGCCCGCTGCGCCACGTCACGGGCCCTGAGCTGAACTGGGTGATCGTGCGCGAGAACTCCGAGGGCGAGTACGCTGGCGTCGGTGGGCGCGTCCACCAGGGTCATCCCAACGAAGTCGCCACCGACGTCTCGATGATGACCCGCTCCGGCGTCGAGCGCATCATCCGCTTCGCCTTCAAGCTGGCGCAGTCGCGCCCTCGCAAGCTGCTCACCGTCGTCACCAAGTCGAACGCGCAGCGCCACGCGATGGTGATGTGGGACGAGATCGCGGCCGAGGTGGCGCGGGACTTTCCCGATGTCACCTGGGACAAGATGCTGGTCGATGCCATGACCATGCGGATGACGATGAAGCCGGAGACGCTCGACACCATCGTCGCCACGAACCTGCACGCCGATATCCTCTCGGATCTGGCCGCCGCGCTTGCCGGCTCGCTCGGCATCGCGCCGACGGCCAACATCAACCCGGAGCGGACTTATCCCTCGATGTTCGAGCCGATCCACGGCTCCGCCTTTGACATCACCGGCAAGGGCATCGCCAACCCGATCGCAACCTTCTGGACTGCGTGCCAGATGCTCGAGCATCTCGGCGAGAAGCCCGCGGCCGACCGGCTGATGCGCGCGGTCGAGCGCGTCACCGCGGATCCGAACCTGCACACGCCCGATCTCGGCGGTAAGGCGACGACCCGGCAGGTCACGGATGCGGTGATCACGGCCTTGCAGGGCGACAACGAGTAGGTGCCGGGTCGAGCCCGGCGTTATCCGCGGCTGCTCCTCGCGGCTGCTGTGGCAGCGGCCGACCCGGCCATCGGGTCGGCCGCCGAGGTGGTTCACTCCGTGCTGGATACGGCGGCGGGCCACCCTTACTGTCTGCCCCCGGGCTGACGCTTCCCGACCGGTGGGCAGCGGCCCGCGCGCTGCTGATCGTCCGACCCTATCCTGCAGAGGCGGCCGCCCTCGGCCGAGCGAATCATGCGCCGTCACCGCCACGCCAAGATCGTTGCCACCGTTGGCCCGGCGACCAACACGCCGGAGATGCTGAAGGCCCTTTTCCTGGCAGGCGTCGACACCTTTCGTCTGAACTTCAGTCACGGGGTTCAGGCCGACCACGCCCGGGTCCACGCCGCGATCCGCGCACTCGAGGCCGAGGTCGGACGTCCGATCGGCATCCTGCAGGACCTGCAGGGCCCGAAGATCCGCGTCGGCACCGTGAGGGACGGACGGCTCGATCTCGCGGCCGGCGAGCGCGTGCGCTTCGTGCTCGACGGTGCGGACGGCGGCAAGGACGCGATCCCGCTGCACCACCCCGAGATCTTCGCCGCCGTCGTGCCGGGCCAGGACCTGCTCATCGACGACGGCCGCGTGCGGGTGCGCGTCGTCGGCGTCGAGGCCGCCGCGATCGAGGCCGAGGTCGTCACGGCCGGCGTGATCACGAACCGGAAGGGCGTGAACCTGCCCGGAACGCTGCTCGACCTGTCGCCGCTGACGGAAAAGGACCGCGCGGACCTCGCCTTCGGGCTGGAACTCGGCGTCGACTGGGTGGCGCTCTCCTTCGTGCAGAAGCCCTCCGACGTGATCGAGGCACGCGGCCTGATCGGCGACCGGGCCGGCTTCTCGACCTTGGTCATGATGCCGGCCCGGTCGCCGATC
>NZ_BPQM01000028.1 GCF_022179245.1 Methylobacterium gregans | reverse complement strand
CCGCCCCGCCCCGCCCCGCTGCGGGCATGACCGTGCATTTGCCGGACACAATCGCCTAAACAGGGCACCGAAACGGGGCGCTCGCGCGTTCCTGGCGCACGACCCCTGAGGAAGCCGGCCCACCTTGCGTATCGTTGACACCGCCCTCCCCGCCCCGATGACGGCCGGGGCCGCGCCGGACCAGCCCCCCGCGATGCCGCCGGAAGCCCCGCTCGCCATGCCGGTGCAGGATCTGGCGCGCTTCGATGCCGGCACGGTCCGCCGCCCCGTAGGGCGGCACGCCGCGCCCTGGGGCGCCCGGATCCTGGTCTTCGGCGGGGCGCTGGCGCTCACCGCCTATGGCGGCTGGCAGATGTACGAGACGGTCGCGGTGTCGGGCTCCCCGACGATCCTGCAGCTCGTCCTCGTGGCGCTCTTCCTCCTCACCTTCTCGTGGATTGCGCTCGCCTTCACCAGCGCGGTGCTGGGCTTCGGGGTGCTGCTGCGCAAACCCGCCCCGCCCCCGACCCCGACGGCGCTCACCGGCCGCACCGCTGTCCTGATGCCGGTCTACAACGAGGCCACGGCCCGCACCTTCGCGGGGCTGGAGGCGATGCACGAATCCGTCGCGGCCACGGGGCTCGGCGCACACTTCGACTGGTTCGTCCTCTCGGACTCGACGCAAGCGGACGCCTGGATCGCCGAGGAGCGCGCCTTCCTGGACCTGCGCGACCGGCTCGGGCCCGGCGCGCGGCTCTACTACCGGCACCGGCCGAAGAACCACCACCGCAAGGCCGGCAACATCGCCGACTTCGTCACCCGCTGGGGCGCGGCCTACGACCACATGCTGGTGCTCGACGCCGACAGCCTGCTCACAGGCGACTGCGTGGTGCGCCTCGCCGCCGCCATGGAGGCGGATCCGGATGCCGGCATCGTCCAGTCGCTGCCGCTGATCATCAACCGCAACACCCTGTTCGCCCGGCTCCAGCAATTCGCCGCCCGCATCTACGGGCCGGTGATCGCGGTCGGGCTCTCCGCCTGGTCGGGCCGCGACGGCAATTACTGGGGCCACAACGCCATCATCCGCACCCGGGCCTTCGCCGAGGCCTGCGGCCTGCCGGACCTGCCCGGGCGCCCGCCCTTCGGTGGCCACGTGCTGAGCCACGACTTCGTCGAGGCGGCGCTGATCCGGCGCGCCGGCTGGGCCGTCACCATGCTGCCGACGCTGCCGGGCTCCTACGAGGAGAGCCCGCCCTCGCTGATCGACGTGGCGGTGCGCGACCGGCGCTGGGCGCAGGGCAACCTGCAGCACAGCCGCATCATCGGCGCGGCGGGGCTCCACTTCGCCTCGCGCCAGCACTTCGCGACCGGCATCGCCGGCTACCTCGCCTCGCCGCTCTGGCTCTGCCAGCTCCTCGTCGGCATCGCGCTGGTGCTGCAGACGGCCTACGCCCGGCCCGAATACTTCCCGCAAGGGTTGGCGCTCTACCCCGTCTTCCCGCGCTTCGACCCGGTGCGCGCGCTGCAGCTCTTCGGGCTGACGATGGGCGTGCTGCTGGCGCCCAAGATCCTCGGGCTGGTCCTCGCCCTGCGGGAGCCTGAGCTGCGCCGGGCCTGCGGCGGCGCGGGCCGGCTCGCCGCCTCCTGCGCCCTCGAGATCCTGCTCTCGGCCCTGATCGCGCCCGTGGCGATGCTGATCCAGTCGGGCTCGGTCGCCGGCATCCTGCTCGGGCGCGATACCGGCTGGAACCCGCAGCGGCGCGACGACGGCTCGATCCCGCTCCGCGACATCGTCCGGCGCCACCGCTGGCACACCCTGCTGGGGCTGGTGGCGGGCGTGGCGGCCTTCGCCATCGCCACGTCGCTCTTCCTCTGGATGTCGCCGACGATCCTCGGCCTCGTGCTGGCGATCCCGATCTCCTGGGCGAGCGGGCAGCTCGCCTACGGCCTCGCCCTGAAGCACCGCGGCCTCCTGGTGACGCCGGAGGAGCGCGACCCGCCCGCCGTGGCGCTGCGGGCCGCGGAACTCACCGCCCGCAACGCGCAAGCCGGCCTCGACGAGGCCGACGCGCTCGCCGCCCTGCACGCCGAGCCGGTGCTGGCCGAGGCCCATCTGCGGATGCTGCCGCCGCCCGAGCCGCGCCCGCGCGGCCGGATCGAGGCTGACCGCGTGCTGGCCGAGGCGAAGCTCGGCGAGGCCCAGAGCCTCGCCGAGGCCGCGTCCTGGCTCGGTCCGAAGGAGCGCATGGCGCTGCTGCACGATCCGGCGCTTGTCGCCGGGCTCGCGCGCCTGCCGCGGGAGCCCGGCGCGGCCTGAGGACGGGGCGGCGCCGTCTCAGGGCGCTGCCCCGAGAACCCGCCCAAGGGCTGCGCGCCCTTGGGGATCCGGCGGATCTCAGGGCGCGTAGGCGCGGGCCCGGGCCGGCAGCAGGGCGGGGCTGCGCAGGGACTCGGTCGATTTGGGCTCGGCGGCCAGGGCGCTCGCCGGCAGGTCGGGCTCGTCGCCCCGCAGCGCGCGCACCGCGACGTCGTCCCAGGGGCCGGCGAGGTCGAAGAGCGGGCCGGGCCGGGCCACGGCCGCGCGCGGGCTCAGCTCGGCGCGCGCCCGCAGGGTGCGGTCGGCCAGCGAGAACCCGCCGCGCAGCGACGCGCTCAGCGACGGGGCCTGGAGCGCGCCCTCGGCGAACTCGCCGGCCCCGTCCGCGAAGCGCACCGAGAGGCTCGCCCGCTCGAAGGGCGTGCGGCCGTTGCGGCGGGCGAGGGCCCCGGCGGCGACGCCGCCGTTGCGCTGGATCACGTCGGCGAGGTCGAGCCCGACGAGGGTTCCGCGATCGACCGAGACGGCGGCCCGGCCGCTCAGCCGCGCCACCAGCGCGGCGAGGTCGCGGCCGCGGCTCTCCAGAGCGAGATGGCCCTGCCCCGAGCCCTGGACCCAGCGCGCGGCGCCGAGATCGGCGAGCAGCGCGCCGAGATCGGCTTGGTCGAGGGCGCCCTGCACCTTCAGCTCCGTCTCGGCCGGGTCCGCCTCGGTCGGCGCCAGCGCGACCCGACCTTTCAGCGTGCCGCCCTGCAGGCCGGCCCGGTTCAGGGCGAGCTCCACCGCGCCGTCGCGCACCAGCACGCTCGCCGCGACGTCCTCCAGGGCGACCGGCCCGAGCCGGGCCGCGGCGGCCGAGAGCCGGAGGTCGAGGTCGCCCCCGGTATAGGGCGCCAGCGCGACCGCGGCGCCCGCCCCCCCGTCGCTCTCCAGCGCCGCGGTGAGGGGGGCGACCAGGGGGCCGAGATCCAGGCTCTCGGCGGCGAGCGTCGCCTGCACGGCGATGCGCGCCTGTGCAAAGTTCGCCGCGCCCGCGCCGTCGAGCCCGTTCTGGCCGAGGCTGACGCGCAGCCGCGGCAGCATCACCGCCGGTCCCTCGGTCTCGAAGCGCCCCTCCAGCGCGAAGTTCTGGACGAGCGGCAGCAGCGCCGCGTCGTGGCCGAAGGCGGCGAGCAGGCGGGGCAGGGCGCGCGTCTCCAGCCGGCCCTCCCCGGCGAGCCGTAGCCCGTCCGCGAACCGGGCCTGCCCGTCCGCCGAGAGGGTGCCCGAGGGAGAGCTGGTGCCCCAGACGAGGCGGGCGGAGAACGGCGAGAGGTCGCCCGCCGCGAGCGCGGCCGGATGCAGGTCCGTGAGCCCGAGCCGGACGGCCTCGCCCTTCCAGGTGAAGCGCGCCTGGGCCTCCGCGGCGGCGCGCCAGGCCGGCCAGGCGATGTCGAGATCGAGGTCCCGCAGGACGACACGGCCGTCGAGGGTGGCACGGTGCAGGACGATCCGGTGCGGATGCCCGCCCCAACCGCCGCGGCTCCGCTCGGCGAGGCGCCGCAGGGGGCCGGCCCAGCGGGCGTCGTCCGCGCTCCCGGGCAGGTGCAGGCGGGCATCGTCGAGGCTGAGGCTGCCGATGCCGAGCCTGCCGCCGAGCAGGGCGAAGGGATCGAGCACGAGCGAGAGGCGGCCGCCCTCGGCGAGCGGCTGGCCGGCCGTCTCGCTGAGGCGCACGCCACGCAGGTCGAGGCGCGGCAGGGGCAGGAGGCGGACGGTCGCAGGCCCCTGCGCGGCGAGGCCGAGCCCGTAGGCGTCGAGATCCGCCGAGACCAGGCGCAGCGCCGTGTCCGTCCCGATGCTCCAGGGCATCGCGCCCGCAGTGCAGCCGAGGGCGAGCGCGGCGGCCGCGAGGGCGGGGATCAGGCGGTGCGGCGACATCGCGCTCCGGGCTCGCAGGATCGGCCGGATCGGCCGGGATGCGGTGCCCGTTTCAGGCCGCCCCCAGCCGTCACGGTTCGCCCGCTCGTGTCGATGGCCATAGACCCTTCGGTGCGCTTTGTCTGCCGGGCCGTCGCGGCGAAGCGTTGACAGAGCCTTGTCCGATCCGTGGCGGCGGCATGGTCCTTGTAAGTCCGGCGGAGCTAGGCGGGCCGCGCCGGGCTGGACCCGCCGTCCGGAATCGGGGACAGCATGGAAGCATCAGGCGCCCGCCTCGCGGCGGCCGCGCCGCGGGAGGGTGTTCGAATGAAGAAGGTCTACGCGGATCCGGTGAGCGCGCTGGCGGGTCTCCTGCGCGACGACATGACGATCATGTGCGGCGGCTTCGGCCTGTGCGGCATCCCCGACGAGCTGATCGAGGCGGTGCGCGCCTCCGGGGTGAAGGGCCTGACGGTCGTCTCCAACAATGCCGGCATCGACGGCGTCGGCCTCGGCAAGCTCCTGGAGACCCGGCAGGTCGCCAAGATGATCTCCTCCTATGTCGGCGAGAACAAGGAGTTCGCCCGGCAGTACCTCGCCGGCGAGCTGGAGATCGAGTTCAACCCGCAGGGGACGCTGGCCGAGCGCATCCGCGCGGGCGGGGCGGGCATCCCGGCCTTCTTCACCAAGACCGGCGTCGGCACCAAGGTCGCCGAGGGCAAGGAGGTGCGGGAGTTCGACGGCGAATCCTACGTGATGGAGCGCGGCCTGTTCGCGGATCTCGCGCTGGTGCACGCCTACAAGGGCGACACCGAGGGCAACCTCGCCTACCGGCTGACCGCGCGCAACTTCAACCCGATGATGGCGACCGCCGCCAAGGTCACGGTCGCGCAGGTCGAGCACCTCGTCGAGCCCGGCCAGATCGACGCCGAGAACATCCACACGCCCGGCATCTTCGTGAAGCGCATCGTGCACGTGCCGGTGCGCGAGAAGCGCATCGAGCAGCGCACCACCCGCAAGCGCGCCGAGGCCGCCCCCGCGGCCGCTGGCGGCGGCGCCGTCTGATCCCGAACAACCCGGCCGCGAGCCGAGAAGCGCGACCGCGCACCGTCCCTGCGGCGGGCGGCGCGGTCGCGAAGAGAACGCGCCACACAGGAGTAGAGACAGCGATGGCTTGGACCCGCGAGCAGATGGCGGCGCGCGCCGCGCGTGAGCTGGAGGACGGCTTCTACGTGAACCTCGGCATCGGCATCCCGACGCTGGTGTCGAACTACATTCCCGACGGCATGTCGGTGCAGCTGCAATCCGAGAACGGCATGCTCGGCATGGGCCCCTTCCCGTACGAGGGCGAGGAGGACCCGGACCTGATCAACGCCGGCAAGCAGACCATCACGGCGCTGCCGACCACGAGCTACTTCTCGTCGGCCGATTCCTTCGGGATGATCCGCGGCGGGCACATCAACCTGTCGATCCTCGGCGCCATGCAGGTCGCCGAGAACGGGGATCTCGCCAACTGGATGATCCCCGGCAAGATGGTGAAGGGCATGGGCGGGGCCATGGACCTCGTGGCGGGCGTGAAGCGCGTCGTGGTGGTGATGGAGCACGTCGCCAAGAACAAGGACGGTTCGGAGAGCCCGAAGCTCCTCAAGGCCTGCGACCTGCCGCTCACCGGCACGCATGTGGTCGACATGGTGATCACCGATCTCGGCGTGTTCACCATCGACAAGAAGGGGGACGGCGGCATGCGGCTCATCGAACTCGCCGACGGCGTCACCGAGGACGAGGTGAAGGCCAAGACCGAGGCCAGCTACACGGTGGCTTTGGGCTGATAACGCGCAGATCTCCCTCCCCCTCAGAGGGGGGAGGGAGAGCGTCGCGGTTACGGATCCAGCCCCTCGGCCTTGCGCCGCGCCGCCCGCAGCTTCTCGATGCGGGACACCGAGAGCACCGAGGCCTCGTAGAGCAGCAGCATCGGCAGCGCGAGCGAGAGCTGGGAGATCACGTCCGGCGGAGTCAGCACCGCGGCGGCCACGAAGACCAGCACGATGGCGTAACGCCGCTTCTCGCGCAGGAAGGCCGCGTCGATCACGCCGATCTGCCCGAGCAGCGTCAGGATCACCGGCAGCTGGAAGGCGAGGCCGAAGGCGAAGATCAGCGTCATGATCAGCGAGAGGTACTCGTCGACCTTCGGCAGGAGCTTGATCGTCGCCTCGCCCGGCTGCCCGATCTGCTGCAGCGAGACCGAGAACTGGATCAGCAGCGGCATCGCCAGGAAGTAGACCACCAGCGCGCCCAGCACGAAGAACACCGGCGTCGCCACGAGGTAGGGCAGGAAGGCCCGGCGCTCGTTGCGGTAGAGGCCCGGCGCCACGAAGGCGTAGATCTGCGTGGCGATGATCGGGAAGGCCAGGAAGCCGCCGCCGAACACGCTGAGCTTGATGTTGGTGAAGACCTGTTCGAGGAAGTGCGTCGCGATCAGCTCGGCGTTCTGCGATCCCACGATCGAGACGTAGGGGTGCACCAGGATGTTGTAGATCTGGCGCGAGAAGAAGAAGCACCCGAAGAACATCACCACGAAGGCGATCAGCGACTTGATCAGCCGCGCGCGCAGCTCGATCAGGTGCTCGAGCAGCGGGGCCCGCGAGGCCTCGATCTCGGCTTCGTCCGCCTCGTTGATCATCTGTCGGCCTCCGGCCGAGCACCGGCCTCCGGCCGAGCACCGGCCTCCGGCCGAACCGCGGCTTTCGGCGGCTCGGGCGTGCCGTAGGGGTCGTCGGCGGAGCCCGGAACGGGGAGCGGGGGCTCGGGCGGCGTCTGCGCCAGCATCTCGGGTTTCATGGCCTCGGGGCGGGGCACGTCGTAGCGGCCGCGCTCGGGCAGCGGCGCCTCGGCCTCGGCGGCCTTGAGCTGGGCGGTGGCGGCCGCCAGCGCGCCGGGGGCCGGCGCCTCGGCGGGCTTCTGCTCGCGCGCCTCGACCGCGCCCTTGATCTCGTCGCGGATGGTCTGGACCGGGTTGAAGCCGGTGCCCGCGCCCTTGACCGTGTTGCGGATGCCGTCGACCTCGCGGCGGACCTCGTCGAGCTCGGCCTCGCGGATCGCCTCGTTGAACTGCATCTGGAACTCGCCGGCCATGCGGCGCAGCTTGGTCGTGATCTGCCCGACGGTGCGCAGCGCCTTCGGCAGATCCTTCGGCCCGATGACGATGAGGGCGACGCCACCGATCAGCATCACCTCGCCCCAACTCATGTCAAACATGTGCTTGCCGACCTTGCCGACGGTCCCGCTGCTCGGGCGTCACGGAACCCGGAACGCCCCGGATGGGCCTCGCGCGAGGTCCTGCCGGGAGGGGCTTACACCACTTCGCGGCCGGCGGAAGCCCGATCCCGGATCGAAGGCGGATCAGACGGGCTTGCGCTCGCCGGCCGGCAGGTGGCTCGCCGGCACGGCGGTGCCGGGGCTGGTCTCGGCCGCGTGCGGGATGGTGCGCACGGGCTCGGCCGGCGCCACCGGGGTGGCCGGCGGCTGCGCGGGCGTCTCGTCGTCGGCCATGCCCTTCTTGAAGGCCTTGATGCCCTTGGCGACGTCGCCCATCAGGTCCGAGACCTTGCCGCGTCCGAACAGCAGCATCACGATGACGGCGACGACGACCCAGTGCCAGATACTCATGCTGCCCATGGCAACCTCCTGCGCCGCGGGCGGAACCTCTTCCGCGCGGCGACCGAACCCGTACTCGTAAGATCGCGCCGAACCTAGGGACGGGCTCGCCCGAACACAAGGCACGGGCGGCCCCGTGTCACGCGCCGGCGCCGGCCCGTCCCCTGTCGCCGCCTGGCGCCGCCTGTGCGAAGAGGCCGCTGGTACGCTCAAGCCAGGGGACAAGACACGCATGGCCACGCTCGGTTCGGGGGCCCCGGACGCGCCGCCTCCCCCTCCCCCGCCCGTCACCCTGGGACAGGCCGTGCCGGTCTGGGCCCGCGTCGCCGCCCTGTCCTTCGGCGGCCCGGCCGGCCAGATCGCCGTGATGCACCGGGTGCTCGTCGAGGAGCGGCGCTGGATCTCGGAGGCGCGCTTCCTGCACGCCCTGAACTTCTGCACGCTCCTGCCGGGGCCGGAGGCGCAGCAGCTCGCCACCTATGTGGGCTGGCTCATGCACGGCGCGCGCGGCGGCCTCGTCGCGGGCGGGCTGTTCGTGCTGCCGGGCCTCGTCGCCATCATGGCCCTGAGCTGGATCTACGTGCTCTACGGGCAGGTGGGGCCCGTGGCCGGGCTGTTCTTCGGGCTGAAGGCCGCCGTGCTGGCGGTGGTGGCGGAGGCGGTGCTGCGCATCGGCCGCCGGGCGCTGCGCGGTCCCGCCCTGGTCGGGCTCGCCGCCGCCGCCTTCGCGGCGCTCTTCCTCCTCGACGTGCCCTTCCCGCTCGTCGTGCTGGCGGCCGGGATCGTCGGCTATCTGGGCGCCCGGACCGGGCTGATGGCCTTCCGCGGCGGCGGCCACGGGGACGGCGGCCACGACGCGGGCGGCCCCTATCTGCTGGGCGACGCGGCGACCCCGCGCGAGCGCGTCGCGCCCGGCCGGACCCTGCGGGTGGTGGCACTCTGGGCCGCGGTCTGGCTCGTGCCGGTCGCCGCCATCCTCCTCGTGCTCGGCCCCGGCGACGTGTTCGGCCAGATCGCGCTGTTCTTCTCCAAGATGGCGATGGTGACCTTCGGGGGCGCCTACGCGGTGCTCTCCTACGTCGCCCAGCAGGCGGTGGAGCATTACGGCTGGCTCAAGCCCGGCGAGATGCTGGACGGCCTCGGCATGGCCGAGACGACGCCGGGCCCGCTGATCATGGTCACGCAGTTCGTGGGCTTCCTCGCCGCCTATCGGGCGCCGGGCGCGCTGCCGCCGCTCGTCGCCGGGACGCTGGGCGGTCTGCTGACCACCTGGGTGACCTTCGCGCCCTGCTTCCTCTGGATCTTCGCGGGCGCCCCTTACGTCGAGCGCCTGCGCGGCAACCGGGCGCTGGCCGGCGCGCTCGCGGCCATCACCGCGGCGGTGGTGGGGGTGATCCTCAACCTCGCGGTCTGGTTCGCCCTGCACACGCTGTTCCGGGCGCTGCACCCGGTCCGCCTCGGGCCCCTGCGGCTCGACGTGCCGGTCTGGTCGAGCCTCGACCCCTACGCCCTGGCGCTCGCGCTCGCCGCGATGCTCGCCCTGTTCCGTCTGCGCCTCGGCGTGCCGACGGTGCTCGCGGGCTGCGCCGCGGGGGGACTGGCCCTGCACGTCCTCGGGCTGGTCTGATCACGGGATCCCGAAGGATGGACCACCCTTCGGCGGGGTTCGGGGCGGCGCCCCGAAATCGGCTTTGCCGAACCACCAGGGCCAGGATCAGGCCCCTTGCCTAGACCAGCGAGAGGTCTCGACCTCTCGACTCCGTGCCCGTTCGGTCCCGCTCAGCGGTGCGCGAGGTAGTAGGACAGGGCCGCGATGTCGTCCTCCGAGAGGCCCTGCGCCACCTCGTTCATCGCCGGATCGTAGCCGGCGCGGGCGCCCGACTTGTAGGCGCGCAAGGTCGCCAGCAGGTAGTCCTCGCGCTGGGCGCCGATGCGCGGGATCTGGTCCTGGCCGGCGAGATCCGCCCCGTGGCAGGAGCCGCACTGGTGCTTGGCCGCGAGCGCCCTGGCCGACTCCATCCGGGCCGGGTCGGGGTTCGCCTCCGGCTTCGGCGCCGGTAGCTTCGCCACCGCCTCGCCCAGCGTGCGCAGGTCGTCGTCCGAGAGCCCCTCGGCCATCGCGTTCATCGGGTCGGCGACCCGCTGGCGCTCGCGGAACAGGTAGAGCTGCGTGACGACGTAGTCCGCCGGCATCGCGCCGAGCGAGGGCACGCCGGGATTGGCCGAGGTGCCGCCCTCGCCGTGGCAGGCGAGGCAGGCCGGCAGCCGCTCGGCCGCGCTCTGGCCGGCGCTCTCGGCGAGCGCCGGCGCGGTGAGGAGGGCGAGGAGGCAGAGGGCGGGCGGCGCGAGGCGGCGCATGGGCTTGGGTCCTGTGTTGGTGGTCGGCATTGCCCGAAAGGCCTGCCGAAAGGGTCGCGCGGGCGCCGCATCTTCCCTCCCTCCTCTGCGGGGGAGGGAGGGCCGGCCGTCAGGCCGGGTCGGGAGAGGGGAACCCGCTTGCCGTATTGGGCGCGGCCTTCATGCAGGGCTGGAGACCGACCCTGAAGCGCTCACCCCTCTCTGCGGGACTTCGTCCCGACCGACCCGCTTCGCGGGCCACCCTCCCCCGCAGAGGGGGGAAGGGAAAGCGTCGCGGCCGGCGGGAAGCGACGCGCCCTCCCCCTCACTGCGCCGCGCTGATGCGGTAGACCGCGCCGTTGTAGTCGTCCGAGACCAGCAGCGCGCCGTCACGCGCCACCAGCACGTCCACGGGCCGGCCGACATAGCGGTTGTCCTGCAGGAAGCCGGTCAGGAACGGCTCCAGGCCCGTCATCTTGCCGTCCGCGCCGAGACGCGCCACCACCACGTCGCCGCCGAGCTTCTGCGTCTTGTTCCACGAGCCGTGGCGGGCGATGAAGATCGCGTTCCGGTAGGCCTGCGGGAACTGCTCGCCCGTGTAGAAGCGCATGCCGAGCGCCGCGGTGTGCGGCCCGAGCAGGCCCGCCGGCGCCGTGAACTCCGCGCAGGAGCGGCCCCAGCCGTATTCCGGGTCGGTGAAGTTGCCCTGGTGGCAGAACGGGTAGCCGAAATGCTGCTTGCCCGGCTCCGAGAGCACGTTCAGCTCGTCGTTCGGGATGTCCTCCGAGACCCAGTCACGGCCGTTGTCGGTGAAGGTGAGCTGCTTCGTCTGCGGGTTCCAGTCGAAGCCCACCGTGTTGCGCACGCCGCGGGCCACCACCTCGACGTTCTTTCCGTCGAGGTCCATCCGGCGGATCTGGGCGTGGGTGTCGGGCGGGTTCAGGATGTTGCCCGGCGCGCCGACCGGCACGTAGAGCTTCTCGTCCGGGCCGATCGCGATGAACTTCCAGCCATGCGCCTCGTCCTTCGGGAAGTCGTCGCTGACGAGGACGGGTTTGCCGGGCGTGTCGAGGTTGTTCTCGATGTCGTCGAAGCGCCAGATCTTCGAGAGCTCGGCGACGTAGAGCGCGCCCTTGTGGAAGACGACGCCGTTCGGCCGGTGCAGGCCGCTGGCGATGACCTTGACCTGCTGTTTCCCATCGACGGTCCGCACGGCGTAGACCCGGTCGAGCGAGCGCGTGCCGACGAAGAGCGTGCCCTTGTCGCCCTGCGCCAGCGAGCGGGCATTGGCGAGCCCGCTGGCATAGACCTCGATCTTGAAGCCGTCGGGCACCTTCAGCTTGTCGAGGGGCAGGCGGGCGGCCGGCGTCGGCAGCGGCGGCCCGGCGATCGGGGCGAGCTTGGCGGCCTCGCCGCCCTCGGGCCGGCCGAAGAGGGCCGAGCCGCGGTCCTGGGCCGGGGCGGGGGCGCCCCCGGGCTTCGGCGCGGGTGCTTCCGCGCTGCCCGGGGTCGGCGTGCCGCTCGGCGCCTGCTGCGCCCCGGCGGGCCCGAGGGGCAGGAGCAGTCCGGCCAGAAGCAGTCCGGTCAGGCGTGCGGAACGCGGCATCGTTGGCGTCTCCCGTGTGCGGATCGTGTGCGATGAGGCCAGAGGCCTCCCATCCCGGGCCGGGGCATACAACCCAGGGATTGTAAATTCACGCCTCGATTGTGTGCCTCTGTCATCCGCGCACAGGCAAGGCGGGCGGCCCGCGCTTGGCGGCGGCGGCCGCCTCCGGCATCGTCGCGGCCGGCATCGCGGGGCGGTCTAAGGATCCCGGCGAGCGTTCGGGAGGTTGCGCGTGGTTCTGAGACGTCTGGTGTCGGTGCTCGCCCTGGCGGGGTTCGCCTCCGCGGCCGTGGCGCAGGAGGCGCCGCTCCCGCCGCCGCTCCCCCGGGCGGACCCGGCCGAGATGGGCTTCTCGCCCGAGCGCCTCGCCCGCATCGGCACGGTGCTGAACCGCGAGGTGGCGGAGGGCCGGATGCCCGGCGCCGTCCTGATCATCGCCCGCGAGGGAAGGGTCGTGTTCCACGAGGCCTACGGCTTCCGCGACAAGGCCGCCGGCGCGGCGATGCCGCGGGACGCGCTGTTCAACATCGCCTCAATGACGAAGCCGATGACGGCGGTGGCGGTGCTGGGGCTCGTCGAGCGCGGCGACCTCGTCCTCGACGATCCCGTGAGCGCCTACCTGCCGGGCCGCTTCGCCGACCAGCGGGTCGCGAGCCTCGACCTCGCGGGCAAGCTCGCCGGCACGGTGCCGGCCGCGCGACCGGTCTCGCTGCGCGACCTCCTCACCCATACCGGAGGCCTCGTCTATGGCGGGCGCGGCACCACGGAGGTTCACCGGATGCTCCCCGCGGGCAGCGTCGCGGCGGCCAAGGAGCTCGACGGCGCGCAGTTCCTCGACGCGCTCCAGGCCGCGCCCCTGCTGCACCAGCCCGGCACGGTCTGGGATTACGGCTTCGGCCTCGACATCGCCGGCCTCGTGGTCGAGCGGCAGACCGGCCGCACGCTCGACGCCTATCTCGCCGAGACGCTGTTCGGCCCGCTCGGCATGCGCGACACCGGCTTCGTGATCCCGCCCGGATCCGCCGATCGCTATGCCCGGGCACTCCCCGCGGATCCGGCGACCGGCAAGCCGCAGGTGCTGGAGCCCGACGCCACCCGGCCGACGAAGTTCGCCTGCGGGGGCGGCTGCGCCGTGTCGAGCGCGGAGGATTACCTGCGCTTCGCCCTGGCGCTGATGAACGAGGGCGAGCTCGGCGGGCGCCGGGTGCTGAGCCCGGTCTTCACCCGCGCCATGCTCACCGACCAGCTCGGTCCCGGCGTGCGCAACCTCATCGGCAACGCCGACCCGACCAGGGCCGATTACGGCTTCGGGCTCGGGCTCGCGGTGCGCACCCGACCCGGGGTGGTGCGGCTCCTCGGCTCGGTCGGCGACTTCTCCTGGCCGGGCGCCAGCGGCACGAACTGGTGGGTCGACCCGGGCCGCAAGCTTGCCGTGGTGTTCATGGCCCACACGCCGGGCGCCGCCCGCTGGCGCTACCGCTACCTGATCAACAGCCTCGTCTACCAGGCGCTGGAGCGGTAGGGCCGCCGTCCGGCCCGGGCCCAAGGGCCGGCCCGGGCCCCTGGGCCGGCCGCAGGGCGTCGAGGTCGGGCCGCAGCACCACGCTCTCCTGCTCGTTCGGGTCGGTGCGGGCGATCACCGCGGTGCAGGGCTCGGTCGGGCTCGGGTTGTAGGGCAGGTGCGGCACCCCGGCCGGGATGTAGAAGAAGTCGCCGGGCCGCACCGTCGCGTGGTGCTCCAGCCGCGCGCCGTACCAGCAGCCCGAGGTGCCGCTGAGCGCGTAGATCGCGGTCTCGTGGCCGGCGTGCAGGTGGGCCCGGGCCCGGGCGCCCGGCGGGATCGTCACGAGCTGGAGATGGATGCCCCGCGCGCCCACGCTCTCGGCCGAGATGCCGACCGCGTAGTCGAGCCCCTGCTTGCCCGTGAAGGACGCCCCGGCCCGGACGAGGCGGCACGCCGGCAGGCCGGCCTCCCCGGCGGCATCCTCCTGCGCGACAGGCTCCATCGTGATGGTCTCCGGCACGGCCGGCCGGGATGATGCGCCTTTCCGGGGGCGCGGGAAAGCGTCGCGCGCCGGGGAGAGCCGGGAGACCGCGGGGCACGCGCCGCGTTGGTCGCGCATCCGGCACGCAGCGGAGGCGCGCGATGAACGAGGACGAACGGGACGGACAGGGGACGGCGCGGTCCGACGCGCTCTCGAAGGAGCCGCCGATCTCGGACGGCCAGAGCGGCCGCCCGCGCGACGAGACGATCGCGCAGACCGGGGCCGGACTGCCGAACGACACCGGCGAGCCGGTCCAGATCGACGCGGACGAGGTGCGGCGGATCGAGGAGAAGATCCGCCGGATGTGAGGCGTCCCGCCTCGCATCAGGATTTTCTTCACGGCCCAGCTGAAACCTTCGCCCGCGGCGCTCATTTCTTGAGGCAAACTGTCACAGGACGGAGCCTCGCCCGGCGCGCGGGACGCGTCGTGCCGCGAGGCTCCGGTTCGAGGCCGGCGGCGGCGGGAAGGGCGTCGCTCCGGCGAGGAGCGATCATGCGCCAGTGCGGAATCCTGAGCCCGAACCGATCGAGCGTCACCGGCGATCCCCAGCTGAACGGGATCGGCCACGCCCTGGAGCAGCTCTACGCGCCGGTGCTGGCAGAGGGCGTGCCGGAGGCCTGGCTGCGCCTGCTCGGACGGGCGGGCGCGCCAAACGATCCAGGCCGGGCGGAGGACGCTGCGCGCGACCCTACCCGCCCGCCTTCACCCGGCGGCACTCGGTCTTGAGGTAGGTGGTCCGACCGACCTCCTCGCGCAGGTCCGTGCGGGCGATGATCTCCTGCCAGCCGTTGGTGCAGCCGAGCTCGTTGGCGACCTTCACCTTGCGCACCTCGATGGCCCGGTCGTCGGTGCAGTCCGCCTGCGCGAGCCCGTTGGCGCAGACCAGCACCACGGCGATGAAGCTGTTCATGGGGGGCGTCCTCCCGGCCGCGCCTGTTCTCAGGCGGCTTCTGATCACCGGACAAGCTAGCGCCGCCTCGGCCCCGGGCGAGCGGCCGCCCCGCGGCACGCGCCCGCAGCCCCGGTCGTCGCCCCCTTATCCGACCTCCAGCACCAGATCCGGCCGGAAGGTCCGGCCCTCGACCGGGTTCGCCACCCAGCGGCAGCGGCCGAGGCGCATGTCGTGCCCGGCGTGGAAATGGCCCGAGATCCAGAGGTCCGGGCGCGCCGGGTCGGGCAGGTCTTCCAGCACGGTGGTGGCGTAGAAGGCCGGGACCCACCAGGGCACGCCGGGCGCGTCCCGGTAGGCGTCCGCCGCGCGCGGGCTCGCCGGGTGGTGGGTGATCGCGACCGTCGGGCCGTCGTGGGGCCGCGCCAGGCCCGCCAGCAGGTCGGCGCGCTCGGCCGCGTGGGCGCGCATCGCGTCCTCGGGCTGCCAGGGCGTGCCGTCGGCGTTGCGGATCGCCCCCAGATACTCGCGCGAGCCCGTGACCGGGTCGGTCATGCGGGCGGCCGCGTAGGCCACCGGGTCGGCGGGGCGCTCCGGCGTGTCGGGTCCGAGCCAGCGCCCGGCGAGCGCCCAGTCGCTCCACAGGGTCGCGCCGACGAAGCGCACCCCGCCGATCACGCAGGCCGCGCCCCGCTGCAGCAGGTGGATGCGGGCGCCCGTCCCGTTCAGGCGCGCGACCTCGGCCTCCAGCGCCGCCAGGAGCTGGGGCGCGGTGCGGGGATCGCCGGTCGGGGCGTAGCGCTCGTGGTTGCCCGGCACCAGCACGATCGGGCGCCCGCCCGCGAGGGCGAGGAGGGCGGCGAGCCCCTGCTCGGGATGGCCCTCGTAGAGGTCGCCCGCGCAGGCGAGCACGTCGAAGGCGCCCGCGGGCGCCGGGATCAGCTCGGGCCGGCGCCGCTCGAGATGCAGGTCGGAGATCGGGAACAGGCGCATCGAGGCTTCCCCGTCAGGTTCCCTCGGCGGCGCGCGCCGCCCGCCGCTCGGCCCGCGCCGCCCGGAAGACGTCCGCGGCGGAATCCGCGTTGATGACGGCGATGATGGCCGCCGCCGCGAGGTCCGGCCAGGGCGAGACCCAGAGCACGGTGACGAGGCCGGCCGCGATGATGGCGAGGTTGGCCCAGGCGTCGTTGCGGGCCGAGAGGTAGGCCGCCCGGGTCAGGCTGCCCGAGCCGTGGCGGTGCCGCGCCAGCATCAGCGCGCAGGCGAGGTTGACGGCGAGCGCCCCCAGGCCCGTGAGCGTCAAGGGCACCGGGGCCGGGGCGGTGAAGTCCGACAGCTTGTCCCAGGCGGCCCAGGCGGTGGCGAGCGCCGGCACCAGGAGGATGAAGGCCATCACCGTCCCGAGCCGGGCGCGGTTGGCCGCCGACCAGCCGAGACCGGCGAAGATCAGCAGGTTGATCGCCGCGTCCTCCAGGAAGTCGAGGCTGTCGGCGATGAGCGCGACCGAACCGATGGCGACCGCCACCGCGATCTCGATCCCGAAATAGCCGAGGTTCAGCGCCGCCACGCGGGCGACGACGGGGCGGAGTTCGGGCGAGGGGGCGAGCTTCGGCACGGGCGGCGTCCCTGGAATCGGCCGCCTCTTCGCCGATGCCGGGCCTCCTGTCGAGGGCGCCGGTCCTCGCCCAGGCCCCGCACAAGTCCGCACAAGTCGGAAGCGCCCGACCGCCATGGAGCGGGCGGCACCGATGCGGTGGGCTGAGCGGAGGCCGGGATCCTGCATCCCGCTCCTCGTGGCGCACGGCCCCTCGCCGCGGCGTGAAGGCGAAGGAAGGCGAAGGCTCGCATTGCACCAAAGTCCGCTGCCGCCGCCCGCCGCAGGGCACGGCCCGAGACTGGATTCCCGCGCGCGGCTGTGCGAGGCCAGCGGCAGGCGCCGACACGGGCGCGATCGACTCAAGGGAGCCCGTCCGATGTTGCCCGAGCTGCGCGTTCTGTACTTCGAGGACCTGGAGGTCGGCCTCTCCGAGACCCTCTCGAAGGTGATCGCCTCCTCCGACGTGGTGGGCTTCGCCGAGATCACCGGCGACCGGAACCCGATCCACCTCTCCGAGCATTTCGCGGCGCGCACGCCCTTCGGCACCCGCATCGCCCACGGCCTCTACACGGCCGGGCTGATCTCGGCGGTGCTCGGCACGCGCCTGCCCGGCCCCGGCGCCGTCTACATCAGCCAGACCCTGAACTTCCGCGCGCCCGTGCGCATCGGCGATACGGTCGACGTCACCGTCGAGGTCGCCGAGCTGGTGCCCGAGCGCCGGCGCGCCCGGCTCAAATGCACCTGCGCGGTCGGCGGCGAGATCGTGCTCGACGGCGAGGCCCTGGTGAAGGTGCCGACCAAGGCCGAGGCCGACCCGCTGGCCGCCCGCCAGAAGGCGTGAGCGGCTCCGTGCAGGGCTCCGCCCTGCACCCGCGAGTGGCCATGGCCTCTCGACACCGGGACGTGAGGAACCCGTGACGCCCGTCGCGATCGACGATCCGGCCGATCCCCGGCTCGCGCCCTACGCCGCCATGCGCGAGCGCGACCTCGTCGGGCGCCAGGGCCGCTTCATCGTCGAGGGCGAGGTCACGCTCCGGCTGATGGCCTCGCAGCGCGCCCGCTTCCGCACCGAATCCGTGCTGCTGGCGCCCGAGCGCTGGCCGGGGCTGGCCGACGTGCTGGACGCGCTCGACGCGCCGGTCTATCTCGCGGGCAAGACCGTGATGAGCGCGGTGGCGGGCTTCCCGATCCACCGCGGTGTGCTGGCCGTGGGGCTGACGGGCGATGCGCCGGAGCCCGCCGCCCTGGTTCCGCCGCCGCCCGCCCCGGCCCTGGTGCTGGGCCTCGCCGGCCTGACCAACCACGACAATGTCGGGGCCTGTTTCCGCAACGCCGCCGCCTTCGGGGCCGACGCGGTGCTCCTCGACGCCGCGAGCTGCGACCCGCTCTACCGCAAGGCGATCCGCGTCTCGGCAGGCGCCGCCCTGATCACGCCCTTCGGGCGCCTCCCCGCGGGGGCGGACTGGCTCGCGATCGCCGAAGCCCTGGCGCTCGAGCCGCTGGCGCTCAGCCCGTCCGGGCACGAGACGCTCGACGCCGCGCCGCCTCCGGCCCGCGCCCTCCTGCTGCTGGGTACCGAGGGGCCGGGCCTGCCCGCCGGCCTGATGGCACGCGCCCGCACCCTGCGCATCGCGATGGCGCCGGGCTTCGACTCGCTCAACGTCGCGACCGCGGGCGCCCTCGCCCTGCACCGGCTGGCCGGCGCGACCGGCCGGCTCGCCCCCTCTCTCGCGTCGTCTCCCGCCCCGTCCCCCGCGGCCGGCCCGGATCGGCGCGGAGAGTGCTGACATAACAGTTTCAACCGCGTCCCCCTCTCATCCATTTTCCTGTTTGCGGCTTCGCGCGACAAAGAGATGCAATTGCCGAATGCCGAATCACATCTAGCTTGGCTGTGAGCGGAGGGATGGCGGCGCGGCCTCAGAGAGGCTTCGGCGCGGCCCCGATGCGGATCGTGCGTCGCGGGTTTGGGAGACGGGAGCGTTGCTTCACGCGGGAGACGGCATGCGGAGGCTGACCGGACGCCGGGTCGTCATCGTCGGCGCAGGGCCCGGTGGCCTGGCCTCGGCCCTGCTGCTCGCGCGCGCCGGGCTCCACGTCACCCTGATCGAGCGGGACGCCCAGGTCGGCGGCCGCACGAAGACCGTCGAGGCGCCGGGCGGCTACCGCTTCGACATCGGCCCGACCTTCTTCCTCTATCCCCAGATCCTCGCCGACATCTTCGAGAGCTGCGGCGAGCGGCTGGAGGACCATGTTCGGCTGGAGCGGCTCGACCCGCAATACCACCTCGTCTTCGAGGGCAAGGACGCCGCGGGCCGGGACGGGATCTCCGGCGAGATCCGCGCCACCGGCGACGTGGAGCGCCTGGAGGCGGAGATCGCCCGGATCGCCCCGGACGACGCCCGGAACGTGAAGACATTCTTCGCCGAGAACCGGACCAAGCTGACCTTCTTCAAGCCGGTGCTGGAACAGGCCTTCCACCGCTTCCGCAGCATGGCGAGCCCGGCGATGCTGGCGGCCCTGCCCTACCTCCATCCCGGCCGCAGCGTGGACAAGGATCTGCGGCGCTACTTCGCCGACCCGCGGGTGCGCCTCGCCTTCTCGTTCCAGACCAAGTACCTGGGCATGTCGCCCTTCCGCTGCCCCAGCCTGTTCACGATCCTCTCGTTCCTCGAGTACGAGCACGGGGTCTACCACCCGGTCGGCGGCTGCGGCGCGGTCTCGGAGGCGATGGCGGGCTTGGCCAGCCGCATGGGCGTCGACATCCGCCTGAACACGTCCGTCGAGCGGGTGCTGTTCGAGGGCAAGAAGGCGGTGGGCGTGGTCGCCGGCGGCGAGACGCTGCGGGCCGACGCCGTGATGATCAACGGCGACTTCGCCAAGGTGGTGCCGGAACTCGTGCCGGAGGCGCGCCGTCCGCGCTGGCGCGACGCCAAGGTCGCCAAGGCCCGCCTCTCCTGCTCGACCTTCATGCTCTATCTCGGCATCGAGGGCCCGATGCCGGCGGGTCTCGGCCACCACACCATCCTGCTGGCCGACCAGTACGAGCGCAACATCCGCGAGATCACCGAGGGCACGCTGCCGATGCAGCCCTCGATCTACGTGCAGCATGCGGGCTTCACCGACGGCGGCATGGCGCCGCCCGGCCACACCGCCCTCTACGTGCTGGTGCCGGTGCCGAACCTGAAGGCCGGCATCGACTGGGCGGCGACCCGGGAGAGCTACCGGGCCCTGGTGCTGGAGCGCTTGAAGCTCCTCGGCATCGAGAACCTCGAGGCGCGCATCCGCTACGAGCGCATCGTCGACCCGACCCAGTGGCGCGACGACTTCGCGGTGCACGAGGGCGCCACCTTCAACCTCGCCCACGACCTGATGCAGATGCTGTGGTTCCGGCCCCACAACAAGTTCGGGCCGGGCCTCTACCTCGTGGGCGGCGGCACCCATCCGGGTTCCGGCCTGCCGGTAATCTACGAGGGCGCGCGCATCTCCGCCCGCCTGCTGATCGAGGACCTGCTCGGCGCCCGCGTGCCCGCGAGCGCGGGCCTGCCCGAGACGGCCCCGCTGGCGACCGGCGGCGAGGCCTCGTGAGGCGGTTCGAGGCCGAAGCTCTCTCTCCCCCCTCTGCGGGGGAGGGTGGGCCGGCCGTAAGGCCGGGTCGGGAGAGGGGAGCGACGGTGCAGAATAACGCTCGCCATCGACGCTGCGCCTCCGCCGGAAGCGTGGTTCCCCTCACCCGACCTCCTTCGGGGGCCACCCTCCCCCATCCCAAGTCGGGCCTGCCTGACTTGGGCACTGGGGAACGGAGCTCGGGCAAGCCCGAGGTCCGCGGGGGGAGGGGGATCCGAGCCTTCTTCCTCCTCCTCCCCCTCCTCCTCCCCCTCCCCGCACAGGCCGCCGGCCTCCAGGTCACCGTGGACGGGATCGAGCCCGGCGGCGGGGCGGTCTACGTCACGCTCTGCCAGGGCGGGCTGTCGGAAGCCGCCTGCACCCTCGGGCAGGAGGCACCGGGGACAGTCGAGGCCCGGACCTTCGTGTTCCCGGGCGTCCCCCCCGGCACCTACGCGGTCGCTGCCTACCAGGACCGCGACGGCGACGGCCGGCTCGGCCGCACCGGGCTCGGCCTGCCGACCGAGCCCTACGGCCTCTCGGGCGGTGCCGGCCGACGGGCGCGGCCGAGCTTCGAGGAGGCCGCCTTCGCACTTCGCGAGCCCGGTGCGGCGATCCGGGTCCGGCTCGCCCGCGCCCTGCCCCGGCGCTGAGCCGGTGGCGCCGCTCCTCGCCTGCAGCGGGCTCGGCCTCGCCTATCGCGAACGGCCGGTCCTCGAGGGGCTCGACCTCGCGCTGGGGCGGGCCGAGATCCTGGCGCTGCTCGGCCCCAACGGGGCGGGCAAGACCACGCTGATGCGGCTCGTGGCCGGCCGCCTCGTCCCCGATGCCGGCACGGTGCGGGTGGCGGGCCGCGACCCGCGCGCCGACGCGGACGCGCGCCGCGCCGTCGGCTGGGTGCCCCAGGAGATCGCGCTCTGGCCGCGCCTGAGCGTGGCCGAGAATCTCGGCGTCTTCGCGAGCCTCGCGGGCCTGCCCCGCCGCGAGCGGCGCGGGGCGGTCGCCGCCATGCTGGCGCTCGCCGAGATCGAGGCGGTGGGGGCAAGCCTCGTCGGCCAGCTCTCCGGCGGCTACCAGCGCCGGGTCAATATCGCGGCCGGCCTGATCGGGCGGCCCGCCCTCGTCCTCCTCGACGAGCCGACGCAGGGGGTCGACCGGGCCGCCCGCGCGGCGATCCACGCCATGCTGCGGCGCCTGCGCCGGGCCGGCACCGCGATCCTCGTCGCCACCCACGATTTCACGGAAGCCGAGCGGCTGGCCGACCGGGTCGCCTTCCTGCGCGGCGGTCGGATCGTGCGCGAGGGGCCGCTGGCCGCCCTGCTGGCAAGCCTCGCCGCCGGCCCGCCCGAGCGCGAACTTCTCCTCTCCGACATCCCCGACGACGCCGCCGAGCGGGCCCTGCGCCGGGCCGGCTTCGCGCCCGACGGCGACCTCGCCTGGCGCGAGGCGGGATCGGGATCGGGCGCGGGGCCTCGTCTCGACGGGGCCGCCCTGCTCGGGCGCCTGCGCGCCGAGGGCGTACCGGTGAGCGAGGTGCGGGTGCGCGCCCCCGGCCTGGAGGCCCTCTACCGCTCCGCCCTGGAGACCGGCCCGCCCGCCGCGCCGGCCCCCGCCCCGACCCTGGAGCCGGTCCGATGATCGGCGCCGCCTTCCGGGTGATGGCCCTGACCCTGCTGCGCGACCGCGCCGCCCTGGTGATGGCCTTCGTGTTGCCGACCGTGATCTTCGCGATCTTCGCGGCGATCTTCTCCGGCGCGGTGGGCGACCGCATCCGCATCCATCTGGGGCTCGCCGACCTCGCGGGCACGCCCTCGACCACCCGCCTCGTCTCGGCGCTGGAGGGCGACACGTCCTTGCGCGTCACCCGGCTCCCGGCGGATCTGGCCGCCGCCACGGCGGCGGTGCGCGCGGGCGAGGTCGACGTCGCGCTGGTGCTGCGCGGCGATCTCGGCGCGCCGCCCGCCGGCAGCGCCGACGCCGCCCACCCGGTGGTGCTCGTCGAGAACCCCGCCAAGGCGCTCGCCACCCCGATCGCGCTGGGGCAGCTCCAGCGGGTGCTGAACGAGGCCCTGCCGGACGTGGTGCTCTCCCGCGTCGTCGCGGACGTGGAGCGCACCGGCAAGATCGGCCCGGACGAGCGCGCCTTCCTGGACGCGGCCTTCGCGGAGCAGCGCGCGAAGAAGGAGCCCTTCAGCTTCTCGGCGCTGGTCGAGCGGCGCAGCACCGATGCCGCCTCGGGCAACGCCCGGGTGAGCTACTATGCGGGGGCGATCGCGGCGGTGTTCCTGCTGTTTGCCGCCATGCAGGGGGCGCTCTCGCTGGTCGAGGAGCGCGAATCGGGCCTCGCCGACCGGCTCAGCGCCGGGCCCGGCGGCCTCGGCGTGATCGTCCTCGGCAAGTTCCTGTTCCTGACGCTCCAGGGCGTGGTCCAGGCCGGGCTGATCTTCGGCGCGGCGGCCCTCCTCCACGGCGTCACGATCGGCCCGCACTGGCCGGCCTTCCTCGCCACCTGCGGGCTCGTCGCCGCCATGGCGGCGGGGCTGGCGCTCGCCGCCTGCGCGGTCGCCGCGACGCGCCAGCAGGCGCATCTGGCCGCGACCTTCGGCGTGCTGCTGCTCTCGGCGGTCGGCGGCAGCATGGTGCCGCGCTTCCTGATGCCGCCCTGGCTGCAGCAGGCCGGCTGGTTCACCCCGAACGCCTGGGCGATCGAGGCCTTCCAGGGGGCGCTCGGCGAGGGCACCGCGCTCCTCGCCTGGGCCGTCCTCGCCGCCCTCGCGCTCGCCGGTCTCGGCGCGGCGCTCGCCCTCGTGGCCCGGCGGACGGCCGGCTGAGGCGGGCCCGGTCGGGCCGCTCAGCGTCCGCGCTGGGCGTTCGGCCAGATCGCCGAGACGCTCGACATGCGCGCGATCCGGCCGATCTGCTCGCCGTTCGCCGTCACCACGAAGCTGCCGGCCGCCGACAGGTAGGTCTCGGGAAGCCTGCCGGTGATGCTGGCGATGTCCTCCTTCGACGCCTCGATCTTCCGGCCCGCCTCGGCCGCGGAGGAATCCGGCGCCGCGAAGCGGAAGCGCGGCTTGCCCCGCAGATCCGGACGGAGCGGTGCGGCGGCCTCGAGCTTCGGCATCGGCAGGTCGAGCTCGACGATCACCGTCCGGGGCCGCGGGGCCTCGGCGACGGCGGCGTCGCGCAGCTCGTCCGACCGAATCTTCTCGAGGACAGCCACCGGGAGATCCATCGTCGTGGTCCCATGCGAGATTCGCCAGCGAATCACCCTTAGGTAGGGATCCTAGTACGGCCGGGCGAGCGCCTGAACGCGGGCCAGCATGCGGCATCGGGGTTACTGGCCGCTTGACACACCGGATCGGCGGGCGCCCCGGTCCGGATCAGCCGTAGCCGAGCTCCTTCGCAAAGCCGATCGCCCGCAGGATGTCGAGCCGGCCGAAGCCGTAGCGGTGGTTCTGCCCGGCCTCGCCGAGTTCCTCGGACGAGCCGGTCAGCAGGTCTTGGATCAGGAAGGCGCGATCGCCCGGCGGCTCCTTCTTGATCGCCGTCGCGCTCAGGAGCAGCGCGATTGCCCCAGCGACGTGCGGGGTCGCCATCGACGTTCCGTTGAAGTGCTCCCAGCCCCCGCCCGGCACCGACGACCAGACCGCCACGCCGGGCGCCGAGATCTCCGGCTTCGAGTACAGCAGCGGCAGGGATTCCGCCGGAAAGTAGCTCGACGTCTGGATGATCTGCGTCCGCCCGCCGCTGAAGCCCGCCGCGAGATCGTTCTGGTCCGTCGCGCCGACCGCGAAGGCGAAGTAGTCGCTTCCCGGGGACCCGCTGGTCTGGCTGCCCTCGTTGCCGATGGCCGCGACGACCGGGATCCCGACCCGCATCGCGCTCAGGATGGCGCGCGTGTAGGTGTTGGGCGTGGTCGGCCCGAGCACGAAGGCGCCCAGCGACAGGCTGATCACGTCGACGCCGCGATTGACCGCCCAGTCGATGCCCGCCAGCACCTGCGCGTCGGTGCCGCCCGTCTTGCCGTCGAGCACGAGGGCGGCCGCCAGCCGGGCCTCCGGCGCCACCCCGATCCAGCGGCCGCTGGTGTTGCCGCCCACGATCGTGCCCGCACAGTGCGTGCCGTGCCGGTCGCTGTCGCGCGGCGTCGAGCCCGGCACCTGCACGCCGTTCGCGTCGAATTCGGCCCAGTGCGCGATCTTCCCCTTCAGGTCGGGATGGTTCGGGTCGACCCCCGTGTCGAGCAGCCCCACGAGGACGCCCTTCCCGCGGGCCCCGTAGCCGCCCCACGCCGCGAGGGCGCCGATGCGGCGGATGCCCCAGCTGCTGGCCTTGTTGTCCTCGATCGCCTCGGGAACCTTGCGCGGCACGGCCACGGGCGGCACGAAGAGCTGCCGGTTCGGGTAGATGTCCTCGATGCCCGGGACCGAGGTGATGATCCTCTGCAGGTCCTCGCCCCGCACCGGGATCATCGCGCTGCTCGACGTCCAGAACGGGATCGGGTCCGCGCTCCCCTCCCGCGTCGCCGAGACGGCCGCGCGCGCCTCCCGCACCGCGTCCGAGCGCATCAGAGGATCGAGCGCCTTGAGGCTCTCGGCCCGCAGGCCCGCGACGGTGCTCAGGGCGCCGCGCGGGTCGATCACGGCCGCGACCTCGGCCGCCAGGCTCTGGCGGTTGTCCGGATCCGTCCGGAACGCCACCCCGTTGGACGCGCGGCCGCCCCGGCGGCCCCTCTGCGGTGCGGCAGGCCGATCCGCGCGGAGGACGGGCAGGAAATCCCGCGCCGAGATCGACAGCCGCCGCCGGTGGAAGGCGGCGGAGATCGTGTTGATGATCGCGTCCTCCTCCTCGTCGCGACGCCGCATCCGCACGATCACGTTGTAGGTCGGGCCGTCGGCGGTGTCGCGGATCATCTCGACCTGCCTCGCGAGGCGGCGCTGGACGTCATCTGAGTTCACGGATTGCCCCTTCCCCACGCGGCTGACACGTCGTACGGTGATCGTCTAGGTTCTTATTCATTACCTAGAGTTTTGCAATCCGCGCATCGCAAGCTCCTTCGAGGGACTTGGACGCGCGGAGCGGCGTGGAGGCCTGCTGGGGCGGAACGCCGCGCGGATCGAGCTGCCGGGCGCGCACAGCCGTCCGACCGGTTCGGCGGCGGACCGGGCTCCCCGGGGCCGGCCGCGGGGACGTGTCCGGCCTTCGCGGTGCCGTCGCGCGACACCGCCGCGCGTTGACGGAGAACTGCCAAGGTCTAGCTTCTCTTGTGCAGGCCTCGCTGCAGCAGGAGTGGTGTTCGGTATGAACCAGGGTTCTTCGGTCGCCGTCATCGGCAGCGGCCTGGGCGGGCTCGCCGCCGCCTGCGTCTCGGCGGCGCGCGGCCACCGCGTCACCCTCTACGACAAGAACGACTGGCTCGGCGGCAAGGCCGCGGTGCTGCACGAGGGCGGCTTCCGCTTCGACATGGGGCCGACCATCCTCACGGTGCCCCGCGTGCTGGAGCGGATCTTCTCGGAAGCCGGCCGCGACATCAACGACTACTTGGATCTCCGCCGCCTCGACCCGCAATGGCGCTGCTTCTTCGACGACGGCACGCGGATCGACCTGATGCAGGACGTCGCCACCATGGCGGCGGAGATGGACCGCTTCGTGCCCGGCGCCGGCGCGGGGGAGGGCTATAAAAAATTCCTCTCCATCTCCGAGCACCTGCACGGGGTCTCGGAAAAATTCTTCTTCTGGAAGCCGGTCGAGGACCTGTTCGACACGATCAACATCCGGGCGAACATGAACCCCGGCACCCTGCGGGATGTGCTCTCCTTGCGCATGCACGCCTCGGTCGCCAGCACCATCCGCGGCAAGGTGAAGGACGCCCGCCTCGCCCAGATGCTCGACCACTTCGTGCAGTATGTCGGCTCCTCGCCCTACGGCGCGCCGGCGGTGCTCTGCGCCATCGCCCACATGCAGACGGCGGACGGAGTCTGGTACCCGATGGGGGGCACCCGCGCGGTGGCCGAGGCGCTGGCCAAGCTCGCGGGCGAGCTCGGCGCGACCCTGAAGCCCGGCTCCGAGGTGACGGGCCTCGACATCGAGAACGGCGCGGTGCGGGGCGTGCGGACGCGGGACGGCACCGCCGCCTTCGACGCCGTGATCTCCAACATGGATTCGGTGCGGACCTACAAGGAGCTGGTCGGCGGCGAGGTCGGCCGGGCCTACGAGAAGAAGAACCCCGAGCCCGCCTGCTCGGGCGTGGTGCTCTATCTCGGCCTCAACAAGCGCTACGAGCACCTGAACCACCACGACTTCGTGTTCTCGCGCGATCCCGAGGAGGAGTTCGACTGGATCTACCGGCGGGGCGAGCCCGCGCCCGACCCGACCGCGTATCTGGCCGCCCCCTCCTCCACCGACCCCTCGGTGGCGCCCGAGGGCGGCGAAGCGCTCTACGTGCTGGTGCACACGCCGTATCTGCGGCCCCACCACGACTGGTCGACGATGTTCCCGGCCTACCGGCAGGTGATCCTCGACAAGCTCAAGCGCACGGCCGGGATGCCGGATCTCGAGGAGCGCATCGTGGTCGAGCGCCACCTGACGCCGCAGGACATCCACGACCGCTACAAGGTGCTGAACGGCGCGATCTACGGGCTGGCCTCGCACGGCCGCGTCATGGGCGCCTTCAAGCCGGGCAACCGCTCGCGGCAGGTGCGCAACCTCTACCTCGCGGGCGGCGCCGCCCATCCGGGCCCCGGCATGCCGATGGTGATGATGTCCGGCTGGATCGCCGCCGACGCGCACGACCAGGACGCCCGAGGCGGCCTCCGCCAGTCGGCATGACGCTCTCCGAACCCCCTGCCCCGCCCCCGATTGATCCCGAGGGCGGCGCGGCCGCCCCGGCGGAGGCGCGGCGCGTGGCGGAACCGAGACGGCCCGGACGGCGCGAGGCGGCCGATCTCCACCCCGTCTCGCCCCGGCTCTGGGGGTTCATGCTCGGCTATTTCGAGCGCTTCGTGGGGCGCCACCTCAACGCGCTGCGGCTTGCCCGCTGGGGCGAGCCGCGGGGGCTCGACCATCCGGGCCCGATCGTCGTCTACTGCAACCACCCGGCCTGGTGGGACGCCGCGGTGCTGATCGTACTGGCGGGCCGGCTCTTTCCCGGCCGCGAGGGCCGCGCCCCCTTCGACGCCGCCGTGCTCGGCAAGTACCGCATCTTCGAGCGGATGGGCGCCTTCGGGGTCGATCTCGACAGCCCGCGCGGGGCGGCGGCGTTCCTGGCCCATGCCCGCGCCATCCTCGCGGCGCCCCACCGGATGCTCTGGATCACCGCGCAGGGGCGCTTCAGCGACGTGCGCGCAAGGCCGCTGGCCTTGCGCCCCGGCGTCGCCCGGCTGCCCGAGATCGCTCCCGACGCCCTCGTGCTGCCGCTGGCCGTCGAGTACGCCTTCTGGGAGGAGCGCGGCGCGGAGGCCTTCGCGGCCTTCGGGGCACCGATCCTGGCCCGCGACCTCCTCGCCCTGCCCCGCCCCGAGCGCCTCGCCCGGCTGGAGCGCGAGCTCACCGCCACCCTCGACCGGCTGAGCGCCGACGTGGTCGCCCGCGAGCCGGAGCGGTTCCGCGCGCTCGTCGCCGGCCGCAAGGGGATCGGCGGCGTCTACGACCTCTGGCGGCGGCTCGGGGCGCTCGTCGCCGGCCGCCGCTTCGACCCGGCTCATAGGACCGAGCCCGGGACCGAGCCCAGCTCCCGGAAGCCCGCACCATGATCCGGAATCCATGACCGCCGACGCCCTGCTCACCGGGCTGGCGCTCGCCTGCCTGATCGTCGCGGCCCAGCCCGCGCTGTTCGCCGTCCTGAACCTCGCCCTGCTGCGCACGCCGACGCCCGAGCCGGACCCTGGACCTGCGGGCTCCGGCCTCGTCTCGATCCTGATCCCGGCCCGCAACGAGGCCGAGCGGATCGGCCCGACGCTGGCGGCCGCGCTCGGGAGCACCGGCACGCCCGTCGAGGTCCTGGTCGGCGACGACCACTCGACCGACGGCACCGCCGCGCTCGTGCGGGCGATGGCCGCCCGCGATCCGCGCCTGCGCCTCGAAGCCGTCCCGCCGCTCCCCGAGGGCTGGACCGGCAAGAACAACGCCTGCGCGTACCTCGCCACAAGAGCGCGGGGCGCGTTCCTGCTGTTCATCGACGCCGATGTGCAGCTCGCGCCCGAGGCCGCCGCGCGCCTCGCCGCCCAGGCCCGGCGGGGTGGGGCGGGGCTCGTCAGCGCCGTGCCGCGCCAGCGCATGGACAGCCTGGGCGAGCGGCTCACCGTGCCGATGATCAACCTGCTGCTCGTCGGCTACCTGCCGGTCCTCGCCATGCGCCGCTCGCTGCACCCGAGCCTCGGAGCGGCCTGCGGGCAGATGATCCTGGCGACGCGCGCCGCCTACGCGGAGACCGGCGGCCACGGCGCCATCCGGGCCTCCCTGCACGACGGGGTGCGGCTGCCGCGCCTCTTCCGCCGCCACGGCCTGCGCACCGACCTCGCGCTGGGCCGCGACCTCGCCCTCTGCCGGATGTATGGGGGTTTTCGCGAGGCCTGGGCGGGCTTCTCGAAGAACGCCCACGAGGGCATGGCGACGCCGCGCGCCCTGCCGGTCTGGACGGCTCTGCTGCTGCTCGGCCACGTCCTGCCCTGGGGGCTCGTCGCGGCCGGGCTCCTCGGCGCCCTGCCGCCCGCCGCCCTCGCCTACGCGCTCGCCGCCCTCGCCCTCTCGCTCGGCACCCGGGCGGCGGTGACGCTGGGCACCGGCGAACCGGCGGCGACGATCCCGCTGCACCCGCTGATCGTGCTGACCGCGCTCGCCATCCAGTGGAACGTGCTGCTGCGCCGGGAGCGCGCCGGCGCCGCGACCTGGAAGGGGCGGAGCTACCCCGTGGGGGGCGCCGAGTAGGGGCAGGCGCGGCATCCGGGGTGATGAGCCGGAACGCCCCTCAGATCCCAGCCCCGTGCCCGTCCGGCGTCGCGCCTTCCGCCTCTTGCGCGCGGCGCGCCTGTTCCCGGCCGAGCCAGAGGCTGTTGACGAGCCAGGCGGCCGAGAGCGGGACCGCCACGATCGCCGCCGCGGTCGCCCCGAGGCCCAGCGCTCCGATCCCCGCGAAGGACCACGCGCCGACCTGATCGCCCAGGCGGTAGACCACCGTGTCGATGAAGCTCTTGGCCTTGTAGCGGTCCTCGCGCGGCACCACCGTGAACAGCACCTCGCGCACCGGCCGGCTGATCGCGAAGTTGCCGGCGCGCCGCAGCACCTGGAACGCCACGATCGCCGCGATGGTGGGCGAGACCGCCAGCGCCGCGAAGCCCAGCACGCTGAGAGCCGGCAGGATCGCCAGCGTCGGACCGACGCCGATCGCCCGGGTGATGCGCCCGGTGAGGAAGAGCTGCACGCCGAGCGTCAGCACGTTCACCGCGAGATCGACGCTCGCGAAGAAGGCCGTCTGCGCGGCCCGGTCCGGGAAGCTGCGCTTGGCGATGCCCGCCTGCTCGAAATACAGGAAGGTCGAGGTCACCGCGAACAGCAGCAGGAACAGGCTGATGTTCAGGAGGTAGGGCGAGGCGAGCGTCCGGGTGATGCCCGCGAACACGCTGCCGCCGATCGGCGCGGCCCGCGCCTCCGCCTCGGCCGGGACCCGGTGCAGCCCCGCGGCGTGGCGGGCGAGCCCGCGCATGCTGAACACCGCCGCCTCCAGCAGCAGCACCGCGCCGAGCATCAGCCCCCAGGTCGGCACGGAGCGGGCGAGGCCCGCCGTCAGGCTCGAGCCCGCGATGGCGCCCAAGGTCGCGCCCGCCGCGATGAAGCCGAACAGGCGCTTGCCCTGTTCGGTGGAGAACACGTCCACGATGGTGGCCCAGAAGATCGAGACCACGAACAGGTTGAAGATCGACAGCCAGACGAAGAACACCCGCCCGATCCAGACGTCCCACTCGGGCGGCGCCCCGTAGAGGGCCAGCGCGAAGAGCAGGATGTGGCTGGCGAAGAACCGGTAGGTCAGCGGCACGAAGCGGGCGCGGGGCAGGCGCTTGACCAGCCACGCGAAGGGCAGGTTGAGCGCCAGCATGCCGACGAGCGTGGCGGTGAACAGCCAGGGCAGGTTCTCGATCCCGCCGGCCACCCCCATCTGGTCGCGGATCGGCCGCAGCACGTAGTAGGCCGCCAGGATCGCGAAGATGTAGGCCCAGGCCCAGGCCAGCACCCGTCCCTCGCCGGGGCGGACATCGATCAGGCGGGCGAGGACGGGGCGAGGGGGGACGATGTCAGCCATGAGAGCCCACCCTCCCCCCTCTGCGGGGGAGGGTGACCCCTGCGTCAGCAGGGGTCGGGTGAGGGGAACCCAGCTTCAGGATCGGGCTGTGCCCTGCATGAAGGCCATCCCCACTCTTGACGCTGGGCTCCCCTCTTGCGTGACTTCGTCCCGGCTCCCCCTGCTTCGCAGGGTACCCTCCCCCGCAGAGGGGAGAGCGCTGAGCCCTCACTGCGCCAGCCCGAGCTTGGCGCGCAGCTCCGGCGCGGTGAGATCGTGGCCGAAGCCGGGCGAGCCCATCGCGAACTTGGAGGCTTCCCCGAGGCCGCCGACCACCAGCGGCTCGAAGCCGGCGTCGCGCACCAGCCCCTCGGCGACCTTCAGCGCCTGCGGATCGTCGCCCGCGATCGGGATCGCCATCCGTCCCCCCTCACGGCCCCCCTCACGGCCCGCCGCGTTCTTGGCCGCGTTCTTGGCCGAGTTCTTGGCGAAGACCCGGTAATTCGCCGCGTTGAAGGCGCGCACGAGCTTGGCCCCGGGAAAGAACTTCGCCGAGGTCGCGCCGATGCCCTCCGCCTGGACCGCGTCGAAGAGCTCGCCGTCGCGCGCCTTCGTGGCGTTGCCGGCATCGAGCACCACCTTGCCCTTGAGCGCCGGGCCGATGCTCTTCGACAGATCCGGATAGGCCTTGTAGGGGACCGCCAGGAACACGACGTCGCTCGCCGCCACCGCCTCCTCGGGCGTGCCGGTGCGGGCCCCGGCGGAGTCGGCGAGCGGCTTCAGCGCCTCCGGGTGGCGCGAGGCGAAGGTCACCGTGTGCCCGGCCTTGGCCCAGAGCGGGCCGATCGTGCCGCCGATATTGCCGCCGCCGATCACCGCGATCGTCATCGGCGCGTCCGCAATCTTGGGCTCGGCCTCTTTGGGCTCGGCCGCGGCGGGGCCGGCGAGCGCCAGCGCGAGGCCGAGCGCCAGACCGGCGCGGCGGGTGAGGTCAGAGCGCATCGATGAAGGCCTCCATCTGGCGGCGCTCGGCGGCGTCCGGCAGGCGCCCGCGCGCGGCGGCGCAGTTGTCCTCGACGTAGGCGACCTTCGCCATGCCGGGGATCGGGCAGGTCACGGCCGGGTGGCCGAGGACGTATTTCAGGAAGAATTGCGGCCAGGTCTCGCAGCCGAAGGCCTTGGCAAAATCGGGTAGCGGCTTGCCCTGCACCGCCTTGAACAGGCGGTCGCGCCCGAACGGCACGTTGACCATCACGGCCACGCCCTTCTCCGCCGCGAGCGGCAGCACCCGCTCGGCCGCCGCCCGGTTGTCGACCGCGTAGTTCACCTGCACGAAGTCGAGGGGCTCGGTCCGCAGCACCGGCTCGAGGGCGTCGAACTGCCCGTCGCGCCAGACCGTGACGCCGACGTAGCGGATCTTTCGCCGGTCCTTCAGGTCGCGCAGCGTGGCGAGGTTCGTCTTCGTGTCGATGAGATTGTGAACCGCCACGAGGTCGATCACGTCGACGCCCATCCGCTCGAACGAGCGCTGGATCTCGGCCCGGCCGCCCTCGGCGCCGGAGGCGCTCACCTTGCTGGCCAGGAACACCTTCTGGCGCAGGTCGCCCTTGGCGAAGATCTTCCCCAGCACGTCCTCGGCGGTGCCGTAGCTCGGCGCGGTGTCGATCACCGAGCCGCCGAGTTCGACGAAGCGGCGCACCGCCTCCTCCAGCGGTGCCACCTTGTCGGGGGTGGGCTCGACCTCGTAGCGGCGCGAGGTGCCGATGCCGATCGCCGGCAGCATCTCGCCGCTCTTCGGGATCGGCCGGCGGATCAGCCCCGCCTCGGCGGCGGCGCGGCGGGGCAGGAGCGGGGCGAGCGCGCCGGCAGCGAGCAGGGCGCGGCGGGACAGGGACATCGAGGCCTCCGCGAAGGGCGACACAGAAGGACGCTTCGGGAGCCCTCAACTAGGGCGGGCGGGGCCGGGGCGAAGGGGCGCCCGCGGCCACAGGTCTCAATCCTCCTCGGGCGGGTCCTCGAACTCAGCGCCCTCCGTGTCCGGGGCGATGCGGAAGCGGTACTCGTCGATGGCGAGGAAGGCCCGGTGCACCGCCTGCGGGTCGAGCCCGTCGCGCACCACCAGCGTCTGGAAGTCGATGAACAGCCGGGCGATGCGGGCCTCCTCGGACATCGCCTGCAGGGCCGAGGAGCTGGCGCCCGCGCGCATCATGTAGCGCCGGGCCGCGCCCTCCGTGTCGGGCAGCGGCAGCACCGCGACCTGGCCGGCGGTCTCGGGCCGCAGTTCCGCCCAGCGGACGGGCGTCCAGGCGATGATGGCGTCGAGCTGCTTCATCGGGCGGCCTCCGGCAACGTGCCGCACGGGCCTACAGGCTCGCGAGGCGGCCGTCGAGACGCGGGCCGGCCGCGCGGAGCGTCCCGGGGAACACGCGTCGCGCGCGGCAAGACTTGCCACGCATCGCGCACGCCCCGCATCAGAATAAGCGGGATTTTAACTTCGCTCACCCCCTTATGAACAACAAAGCGCCATCAAAGCGCAGCGCCTATTCTTTCAGTTGCATATCAATGTCGATACAATCAGAAAACGTTGACTGCCTGATCAAGCGCGACCAGCTCGACGTGCTCATGGCGAGTATGCCCCTGACGCTGGGGGCGAACATCTTCGTCTCGCTCTCCTTCTCGCACATGATGTGGGAGGCCATGGCGCCCGGCGTCGTCGTGGGCTGGGTGGCGCTCAACGCGGCCATCAACCTCGTGCGCCTCTGGATCGCCCGGACCATCCGGAGACGGGGCCTGATCGACACCGCGCCGGACCGGGTCCTGACCTATGCCTGGATCGGGGCGCTGGCGTCGGGCCTGTGCTGGGCCTGGGCCCTCGTCGCCTGCGCCCAGGCCGGCCAAGCCCACAACATCGAGACGGGCCTGACCTTCTGCGGCCTCAACGCGGGCTCGGTCATCCAGAACCTCACGAACCGCGTCTCGACCCTCGCCTTCGTCCTGCCGAACAGCATCATCCTGATCATCATCTTCATGACCGGCGAGGCGGCACACTCGCAGATCGTGGGCGTCAACCTCCTGCTCCTGACCATCCTGATGGTGCGCGCCGCGGGCCGGGCGGAGCGGAACTTCGTCGGCGCCGCGCGCCTGCGCCACGAGGCCGCCCATCTGGCCGAGTCCCTGCAGCGCGCCAACGTCGCCGCCACCGCGGCGATGCGCCAACTCGACCACGCCGCCAACCACGATCCCCTCACGGATCTCGCCAACCGGGCCGCCTACCGGCGGGCCTTCGAGGACCGGCTGGTGCGGGCCGCCCGGGGCGAGGGCGAGCTGACGGCGATGCTGATCGACCTCGACCGCTTCAAGGCGATCAACGACACGAACGGCCACGCCGCCGGCGACGCGGTGCTGGTGGAGGTGGCGCGCCGGCTCCGGGCCCTGCTGGGGCCGGAGGACGTCGCCGCGCGCCTCGGCGGCGACGAGTTCGCCCTCCTGGTCTTCCGGGAGCGGATGGACGGGCAGGACGGGGCGCTCGCGGACCGGATCGTGCAGGCGCTCGGCCGCCCCTTCGACCTCCCCTCCGACCGCGCCGGTCAGGCGGTCACGGCTGGGGCGAGCCTCGGCATCGCCCGCTTCCCCCGCGACGGGCGGACCCGGCCGGAGCTGCAGATCGCGGCCGACCTCGCGCTCTACGCGGCCAAGTCCGACGGCCGCGGCGGCTGGCGCCGCTTCGACGAGAGCCTGCGCGCGCCCGTGCGGGCCGGGCCGGCCCCCGCTGCCGGCGCCCCCAGCGTCGAGGACCGCTCTGCCGAGGACCGCTCTGCCGACGGACCTTGGGCCGGCCTCGCCGACGATCTCGCGCAGGCCCTGGAGGCGGAGGCGGTCGCGGTCTGGTTCCAGCCGCAGGTGGAGGCCGGGACCGGCCGCGCCTGCGGGCTCGAGGCGCTGCTGCGCTGGCACCATCCGCGGCACGGCGCGGTGCCGCCGCCGCGGACGGTCGCCGCCGCCGCCGCGGCCGGCCTCTCGGCGGCGCTGACGCGCCACGTCGTCCGACAGGCCTGCCGGATAGCCGCGCAGCTGGAGGCGTGCGGGCGCGGCGACGTCCGCGTCTCGGTCAACCTCGCGCCGGACGTGTTCGACGCCTGCGCGCCGGCCGAGCTGATCGCCGCGGAGCTGGCCGCGCACGGGCTCGCCGGGTCGTGTCTGGCCGTCGAGATCACCGAGCAGGCCGCCTACGGGACGGAACGCTGCGGCCCGCAGGTCGAGGCGATCCGGGCGCTCGGCGTGGAGGTCGTCATCGACGATTTCGGCATGGCCTACGCCTCGCTCGACGCCCTGCGCGGGCTCGGCTTCGACGGGCTCAAGATCGACCGCGCCTTCGTGGGCGGCATCGCGGATCCGGGGCGCGACCGGGCGCTGACGGGGGCCATCCTGGCCTTCGCCCGCTCCCTGGGGGTCGGGGTCGTCGCCGAGGGCGTGGAGACGGAGGCGCAGGCCCTGGTCCTGCGCGACCTCGGCTGTCCCGTCCTGCAGGGCTACCGCTACGCCCCCGCCCTGTCCCCGACCCGGGCGCTGCTCTGGATCGCCCACAACGCCCTCGGCATCGAGGACGGCCGGGCGGACGGCGCCGAGAGGCGCGCGGCCGGCTGAGCGGCCGGCCGAGCGGCAGGCTGCGCGGAACGCGCGCGGCCTTGGCCGGTTGGCCCGTGAGGCCCAGCGGCCGGCGCCGAGAGGGTCGCCGCGGGGGTCGCACGGCACCGCCCGGTCCCGCCCGCGGGGCCCCCTGCCCGTCCGGAGCGCGATGGACCAGCCGACACCCCCCGCCCCCGGCGCCGAAGCGGGCCGCGCCGCGGGCCACCGGGACGCCGCCGAGATCACCGCCCGGGGCCTCGCGCTGGGCGCGGCGATCACCGTCGTGTTCATGGCGGCCAACGTCTATATGGGCCTGAAGACGGGGATGACCTTCTCGTCCTCGATCCCCGCCGCGATGATCTCGATGGGCTGCCTCAGGCTGCTCGGCGGCTCAGGCATCCTCGAGAACAACATCGTGCAGACGCAGGCCTCGGCCGCGGGCACGCTCTGCAACGTCATCCTCGTGCTGCCCGGCCTCGTGCTGATCGGGCACTGGCACGGCTTTCCGTTCTGGGAGACGGCCGGGATCACGCTGATCGGCGGGCTCCTCGGCGTCGCCTTCTCGATCCCGCTGCGGCGCGCCCTCGTGATGGGCCAGGGCCTGCCCTATCCCGAGGGCGTCGCCGCCGCCGAGGTGCTGCGCACCGGCCAGGAGCACGGGCCCGAGGGAGAGGCGCGAGGCGGCCGGAACGAGCGCGGCCTCGCCACGCTGCTCACCGCCGCCGCGGTGGCCGGCCTCGTCGGCTTCGCCACCAACGGGCTGAAGGTGCTGGCCGAGGGCGTGCGGGGCGCGCTCGTCGCGGGCGGCGCGGTGTTCGGGCTCGGCACTGGCTTCTCGCTGGCGCTCGTCGGCGTCGGCTATCTCGTCGGCATCGGGGCCTGCCTCGCGGTGCTCACCGGCGTCGTCATCGCCTGGGGCATCGCCGTGCCGGTGCTGACCGCGGTCGGCGAGCATGCCGGCACCCCGGCCGAGGCGGCGCAGACGGTTTGGGCCGATCAGGTCCGCCTGATCGGGGCCGGCATCATCGCGGTGGGCGGCCTCTGGACGGTGGGCTCGCTGGCGGGGCCGATCCTCGGCAGCGTCCGCTCGGCGCTGGCGAGCGCCCGGGCGGCCGGGGCGGAGCACGCCATGCGCCGGCTGCCCCGCCAGGAGCGCGACCTGCCGCTGCCCTGGATCGCCGGGGGCGCGCTGCTCTTGAGCCTGCCGCTCGCGGGCCTCGTCTGGAGCTTCGCGGCGGGCGCCGGGCTCGGCGGGATGCTGCCGGTGCTGGTCGGCGTGCTCACCCTGTTCGTGCTGGTCTTCGGCTTCCTGATGGCTGCGGCCTGCGGCTACCTCGCGGGCCTGCTCGGCTCCTCGTCGAGCCCGATCTCGGGGATCGGCATCCTCACCACCATGGCCGCCGCCCTGCTGCTGCCGCTGCTGCTCGGCCGCGCGGCGGGCCCCGAGGGCGAGCGCTTCGTGGTGGCCGCCGCCCTCTTGGTGGCCGCCGTCATCGTCACCACGGCCTCCATCGCCAACGACAACCTGCAGGATCTGAAGACCGGCCAGCTCGTCGATGCCACGCCCTGGCGCCAGCAGACGGTGCTGATCGTCGGCGTGGTGGTGGGCGCGGCCGTGATCGCGCCCCTGATGGCTCTGCTCTACGAGGCCTACGGCTTCGTGGGCGCCCTGCCGCGGGAGGGCATGGCGCCCGAAGCCGCGATGGCGGTGCCGCAGGCCGCCCTGGTGACGCAGATCGCCACCGGGATCGTGGGCGGCTCGCTGCCCTGGACCATGGTGCTGATCGGCCTCGGCCTCGGGGCGGTGCTGGTCGTGGTCGAGGCGCGGCTGCGGCGGCGCGGGCTCACCTTCCCGGCGCTGACGGTGGGCATCGGCATGTACCTGCCGCTCAGCGTCGAGATGACGATCGCGCTGGGCGGCGTCCTGGGCTTTCTCGCCGAGCGCGCCTTGCGCCGCCGCACCCCGGAGGCGGAGCGGGGGGGCGCGGTCGAGGCGGCGCGGCGGCGGGGCGTGCTGCTGGCCTCGGGGTTCCTCGTCGGGGAGAGCTGCGTCGGCGTGCTGCTCGCCGGGGCCGACTGGCTCTCGGGCCGCTCCGGCGTGCTGGCGCTGGGGCTGGAAGGCCCGGCCGCGACCTGGCTCGGGCTCGCGGTGTTCCTCGCGGGCCTCGGGGCGTTCTACCGGCTGACGTCCCGGGCACCGGGCTGAGCCGGTCCCGAGAGGTCATGGATTCCAAAGGTCTGAGACCTTTGGCGGGTGCAGGGTGGAACCCTGCATTTGGCCGCTCCGACCCGGCAGAGCCGGGACGGAGCGGCCAATCCCGGGGCTCCGCGCCCCGGGACCCCGCCCAAGGGCCTGAGGCCCTTGGGGATCCCCGGGACCTTTCAGGCCGGCACCGGCTCGGCGCGCGGGGCGTCCCGGCCGATCAGCATCGCCATCGCGGCGGCGACGAGGCAGAGGAAGCCCGCCGCCACGAAGGCCGAGGTGTAGTCGCCCGTGCCGGTGCGGACCGCGCCCGCCGCCCAGGCCGCGCAGGCCGCGCCGATCTGGTGGGCCGCCGCGATCCAGCCGAACATCAGCGCGGCGTTCTCCTCGCCGAAGGAGCGGCCGGCCAGCGCCACGGTCGGCGGCACGGTGGCGATCCAGTCGAGCCCGTAGAACACGGCGAACAGCGAGAGGCCGTAGAGGCTGCCGTCGAAGGCCTGCGGCAGGAAGATCAGCGAGAGCCCGCGCAGGCCGTAGTACCACGCCAGCAGCTTGCGCGGATCGACCCGGTCGGTGAGCCAGCCCGAGGCCGTGGTGCCTAGGAGATCGCAGATCCCCATCAGCGCCAGGATGCCGGCCGCCGTCACCTCCGGGATGCCGCGGTCGAGGCAGGCCGGGATCAGGTGGGTGCCGATCAGCCCGTTGGTCGAGGCGCCGCAGACGAAGAAGGTGCCGGCCAAGAGCCAGAAGTCGCGGTGGCGCGTCCCCGCCGCGAGGCCCTGGAGCGCGCGCCGGGCCGGGTTCACCCCGCCCTTCGGTGCCGGCTGGAGCACGCGCTCGCCGTAGCGGGGCAGGCCGAGATCGGCCGGGCGGTCGCGCATCAGCAGCGCCACCAGCGGGACGAGGCCGAGCGCGGTCGCCGCCACGGTCAGCGCCACCGCGCGCCAGCCGTGATCGACCACGATGTGGGCGAGCAGCGGCAGGAAGACGAGCTGGCCCGTGGCGCTGCTCGCCGTCAGCAACCCCACCACGAGGCCGCGGTGGCGCCCGAACCAGCGGCCCGCGACGGTGGCGCCCAGCACGTTGGCCACCATGCCGCTGCCGGAGCCCACCAGCACGCCCCAGAGCGCCACCATCTGCCAGGAGGCCCGCATGAACACCGTCGCGGCGGTGCCCGCGGCGAGCACGAGGAGCGCGGCGCAGACCGAGCGGCGCAGGCCGAACCGCTCGATGATCGCCACCGCGAAGGGGCCGATCATGCCGTAGAGGAAGATGTTGACCGCCACCGCCGCGCCGATCGTCGCCGTCGACCAGCCGAACTCGCGCTCCAGCGGGACGATCAGGATGCCGGGCGTGGCCCGGATCCCGGCGCCGATCAGCAGCACCACGAAGGTCACCCCGGCCACCACCCAGGCGTAGTGCAGGCGGTGATCCAGATCTGCCGGGGCGCGGGTCGGGGGCTGCTCCGCCATGGTTCGGGCTCTCGTCTCGAGGAAGGTCAGGGCGATCAGGCGTGCGGGGCGGGCGCGAGCGCGGCGACCAGCGCCGCCAGCGCGCCGGGGGCGAGGCGGCCCCCGAGCCGGGCCTCCGCGGCGCGCCAGTGCGGCAGGGCGGCCGCGATCGCCGCCTGCCCGTCCCCGGTCAGCGTCGCCACGCGGGCGCGCCCGTCCCGCGGGTCGGGCTCGAGCCGCACGAGGCCGCGCCGCTCCAGCGGGTCGAGGTTGCGCCCCATGGTGGAGCGATCGAGCGCGGCCTCCTCGGCGAGCCGGGTCACCGGCAGCGGCCCCAGCCGGGCGAGGATGCGCAGGATCGCGAACTGCGTCACCCGCAGGCCCACGGGCGCCAGGGCCGCGTCGTAGGACGCGGTGGCCGCGCGGGCGGCCCGGCGCAGGGCCGTGCAGGTGCAGGGTGGATCGCGCGACGGATCTCGAGGCGGATCTTGGGGCGGATCTTGGGGCGGATCGCCCGATTCGGATGACATGGATACGGGCATATACCCGCATTGAACCGCCCGCAAGCGTGCGACCCCGACCTTGGTACGGAACGCGAAAAAGGCCGCCCTGGGGCGGCCTTCCGGTCGGTGGCGCGGATCCCGGGGGCCGGGACGCGGATCGCTGCGGGCGATCTCAGCAGCGGTAGCCGCCCGAGGTCTGGCCGTACTGCTTGACCGGCCGGGTCTGCTGGTTGGCGTTGCCCTCCGCGGCCGAGTCCATCGGGCAGGCCGCGTAGAAGGGGGTGTCGTGCACGCCGAGCGGAGCGCCGACGAAGCCCGCCTCGTAGGGGACGAAGCCGGTGTAGCGCGCGCCGTAACCGTAGGCATCGTAGGCCATGGCGGAGACCGGGGCGGCCGCGAGGGCGAGGGCGGCGACGGCGGCGGCGATGCGGGTCTTCATGGTCTCTCAGGGCCTTCTGTTCTTGCGGCCCGGCTGTCCGGGCCTGTCATGTCTGCACAACAGCCCTGCGAAATCTGTGTTCCGGACCGCATGTGCCGCAGCACACACGGCCTGAACTGTAAAACCAAAAGTTGTATAGATCGCATTCAGAGCACGGTTCCGGAGGTTCAGCCCCGCAGGAGCAGCGCGACCGCGGCCACGGCCAGCACGGCGAAGGTCGCCAGGATGCCGCCGCCCCGGCAGGCGAATTGCTGCGGCGAATTCGTGGGCGCCAGCATGCCGACCGGGTGGGCGAGGCGGGCGATCAGCAGCACGACGAGGAGGCCGGTGACGAGCCCGTGCGCGCCCCCGCCCGCCTCGTAGAGCCCGATCAGGATCAGCGCGAGCGGCACGTACTCGCCGAAATTGGCGTGGGAGCGCACCCGCCGGGTCAGGGCGTCGTCGCCGTTGCCGAACAGCGTGTTGCCCGAGACGCGGCCCGCCACCACCCAGGCGGCGAGGCCGAGATAGACGAGGGCGAACAGGCCGGCGAAGAAGGCCGTGGTGGTCGGATAGGTCACGCGGAGAATCCCCTGGGGCGGCGATGCGGGCAGCAGGCGGTCCCGACCGGCCGCCGCGGCGGGTGCCTCCCGCGGCGGAGCTAGCGCGCGCGGGGGCGATGGGGATGGGCGGTCACGGGTCCGTGCGGGCACCCCTCGGGGTCACGGCCCGCGGGGCGGCCGCGGGTGTCAGCCCGCACCCGCCGTCACGCCCCTGCCCGCGCCGCGGTCGACTTCGAGCCGTCGCCGGCCCTAGCTAGACCTACGGTTGCCCCCGATTCGCGAGAGATTCCATGGCCATGGACACCCATCCGGACGCCGTCCCCCCCTCCGCCCCGGAGCCCGGCCCGGCACCCGCCCTGGAGACCGCCACCGCGCTCGCCAGCGCCGCGGCCAAATCCGCCCGCTCCGACCTGATCGAGGCCGCCGCGGGCGCGGCCGAGGGGCGGGGCGAGCCGGGCGGCTTCGTGCGCGACCTGTTCGGGCGGGTGCCGCCGGAGGATCTCGGCCCCTACCCCGCCGCGGCGCTCGCCGAACTCGCCGCCCGCGCCCGCGCGCACCTCGCCGAGCCGCACCGGCCGGGCGAGGCGGCGAGCGTGCGGCTGCACGACGTCACCGTCACCCGGGACGGACGGCCGCGCGACCTGACCCTCGTCGAGGCCGTCAACGACAACCGGCCCTTCCTGCTCGATTCCTGCCTCGCGGAACTCACCGGCCAGGGGCTCGTGCCGCTCCTCGTCGCCCACCCGATCCTCGGGGTCGAGCGCGACGAAGCGGGCGCCCTCTTGCGCGTCGTCGGCGAGACCACGGCGGAGGCCGCGGGCGACCTCGCCCGCGAGAGCCTGATCCAGATCCACCTCGACCGCCTGGAGGGCGAGCCGCGCCGCCGCCTGGAGGCCGGGCTCGCGGCGACCTTCACCGATGTCGCGGTGGTGGATGCCGACCGGCCCGCCATGCTGGAGCGCCTGGAGGCGCTGGCCGCGGATTACGGCACCGGCCCGACGCCCCTGCCCGCGGACGAGATCGACGAGGCCCGCGCCTTCCTGTGGTGGCTGCTCGACGGGCACTTCACGGTGCTGGGCCTGCGCGAGCACGGCCTCTCCGCGGACGGGACCGAGACGGAGGCCGAGGGGGCGAGCCTCGGCGTGCTGCGCGATCCCGCGCTCGCGGTCCTGCGCCGGGGCCGGGAGCTCGTCGGCCTCAGCCCGGAGATCCGGGCCTTCCTGGCCGAGCCGCAGGCGCTGATCATCTCGAAGGCCAGCGTCAAGTCGCGCGTCCACCGGGCCACCCATCTCGACTATGTTGGCATCAAGCTGTTCTCGGACGCGGGCGCGCTCGCGGGCGAGTTGCGGGTGGTCGGCCTCTTCACCGCCTCGGCCTACACGGCGCCCGCCCGCGAGGTGCCGGTGCTGCGCCGCAAGGTGGCGGCGGTGGTGGCGCGCGCCGGGCTCGACCCGACGAGCCATGCCGGCCGCGGCCTGATCGCGGTGCTGGAGACCTACCCGCGCGACGACCTCTACCAGATCGACGTGGAGCGCCTGACCCGCTTCGCGCTCGCCATCACCGACCTCGCCGACCGGCCCCGGGTGCGGGTGCTCTCGCGCATCGACCGCTTCGGCCGCTTCGTCTCGCTCCTCGTCTACGTGCCGAAGGACCGCTACGACACCCGCGTGCGCGCCCGGATCGGCGCCTACCTCGCCGAATCCTACGGCGGGCGGCTCTCGGCCTCCTACGCGGACATGCCGGAGGGGCCGCTCGCCCGGCTCCACGTCATCGTCGGCCTCTCGGCGGGCGCGCCCGAGCGCGACCCGGGCGTGCTGGAGGCCGGCGTCGGCGCGCTGGTGCGCACCTGGGCGGACGGGCTGCGGGCGGCGCTGGCGGAATCCCGCGACGGCCCGGAGGCGCGCCGCCTGTTCGGGGCCTACGCGGAGGCCTTCGGGGCGGCCTACCGGGAGAATTTCTCGCCTGAGGTCGCGGTGGCCGACATCGCGATCCTGGAGCGGCTCGCCGAATCCAATCCCCGCGCCGCCGATCTCGGCCGGCGCGACGCCGATCCGGATTCCCAGGTCCGCCTCAAGGTGTTCTCCCGCGGCGCGGCGCTCGCCCTCTCCGACCGGGTGCCGGCTCTGGAGAACATGGGCTTCCGGGTGATCGACGAGCGCACCTACCGGGTCACCGCGCCGGACGGGGCCCGGGTCTGGCTGCACGACATGCTCTTGGAGCGGGCCTCCGGCGCGGCGGTCGATTTCGCGGCGCTGGAGCGCCCGCTGGAGGAGGCGCTGATCGCGGTCGGCGAGGGCCGGGCCGAGTCCGACGGCTACAACCGGCTGGTGCTGGAGGCCGCCCTGCCCTGGCGCGAGGCGGCGCTGCTGCGCGCCCTCGGGCGCTACCTGCGCCAGCTCCGCATCCGCTACGGCCAGGACTACCTCGCGGCGACCCTGAGCCGCCACCCGGCGATCGCCCGCGGCATCGTCGCCCTGTTCCGCGCCCGCTTCGATCCGGGGCTGAGCACGGACCGCGAGGCGGCGCAGCGCGCCCTGCGCGAGGAGCTGGAGACCCGCCTCGCCGAGGTGACGAGCCTCGACGAGGACCGGATCCTGCGCCGCTTCGTCAACCTCGTGGAGGCGGCCGTCCGGACCAACCTCTACCAGGCCGGGCCGGACGGGGCCCCGCGCGAGACGATCAGCGTCAAGTTCGCCTGCGCGGCGGTGGCCAACATGCCGCTGCCCCGGCCCTTCTTCGAGATCTTCGTCTACAGCCCCCGCGTCGAGGGCGTGCACCTGCGCTACGGCTACGTCGCCCGCGGCGGCCTGCGCTGGTCCGACCGGCCGGAGGATTTTCGCACCGAGATCCTGGGCCTCGTCAAAGCCCAGCAGGTGAAGAACGCGGTGATCGTGCCGGTGGGCGCCAAGGGCGGCTTCTACCCGAAGCGCCTGCCGCCTCCCTCCGACCGGGCCGCCTGGCTCGCCGAGGGGACCGAGAGCTACCGGGTCTTCATCCGGGCGCTCTTGGAACTCACCGACAACATCGTGGACGGTCAGATCGTGCCGCCCGCCGACACCGTGCGGCAGGACCCGGACGACGCCTATCTGGTGGTGGCGGCGGATAAGGGCACCGCCACCTTCTCGGACATCGCCAACGCGCTCTCGATCGAGCGGGGTCACTGGCTCGGCGACGCCTTCGCGTCGGGCGGCAGCCAGGGCTACGACCACAAGGGCATGGGCATCACGGCCCGGGGCGCCTGGGAGGCGGTGCGCCGCCACTTCCGCGAGATGGACGTGGACGTCCAGGCCGATCCGGTGACGGTGGCGGGCGTCGGCGACATGTCGGGCGACGTCTTCGGCAACGGCATGCTGCTGTCGCAGAGCCTGCGGCTGGTGGCGGCCTTCGACCACCGCGACATCTTCCTCGACCCCGATCCCGACCCGGCCGCGAGCTTTTCCGAGCGCAAGCGCCTGTTCGGCCTGCCCCGCTCCTCCTGGGCCGACTACGACCGGGGTCTGATCTCGCGGGGCGGCGGCGTGTTCTCCCGCAGCCTGAAGGCGATCCCGCTCTCCCCCGAGATCCGCCGGGTGCTCGACATCGACCGGGCGGAGGCCGCGCCCGCCGAGGTGATGCAGGCGATCCTGCGCGCGCCCGTCGACCTGCTGTGGTTCGGCGGCATCGGCACCTATGTGCGCGCGGGCGCCGAGACCGACGCGGATGCGGGCGACCGGGCGAACGACGCGGTGCGGATCACCGGCACGGAGCTGCGCGCTAAGGTCGTCGGCGAGGGCGCCAATCTGGGTCTCACCCAGCGCGGGCGCATCGAGGCGGCCCGCGCCGGCGTGCGGCTCAACACCGACGCGATCGACAATTCGGCGGGCGTGAACACCTCGGACGTCGAGGTGAACATCAAGATCGCCCTGATGACGCCGGAGCGCGACGGGCGCCTGGGCGCTGAGGATCGCAACAGCCTGCTCGCTGCGATGACCGACGAGGTCGCCCGGCTGGTGCTGCGCAACAACGAACTCCAGACGCTGGCCCTCTCGCTCGCCGAGCGGCGCGGGGCCGGCGAGGCGGGCTTTGCCGCCCGCACCATGCAGGTGTTGGAGGCGGAGGGGCGCCTCGACCGCGCGGTCGAGTTCCTGCCCGACGACGCCGCGCTCGCCGAGCGCCTGCGCCGGGGCGAGGGGCTGACCCGGCCCGAATACGCGGTGCTGCTCGCCTACGCCAAGCTCGCGCTCTACGACGCGCTGCTGGCGAGCCCGGCGGTGAACGACCCCTATTTCGAGCGCGAGCTCCAGCGCTACTTCCCCGGGGCCCTGCGCGAGAAATTCCCCGACGCCGTGAAGGGGCACCGGCTGCGCCGCGAGATCATCGCGACGGCGCTGTCCAACATCATCGTCAACCGGGGCGGCATCTCGCTGGTCACCCGGCTCGCCGACGAGGCGGGGGCGGAGCCCGCTTCGATCGCCCGCGCCTACGCGGTGACCCGCGACGCCTTCGGGCTGATGGAGCTGAACGCGGCCATCGACGGCTTGGCCGGCCGCATCCCGGGCGCGGCGCAGCTCGACCTCTACGCGGCGGTGCAGGACCTGCTCACCGGGCGCATCACGTGGTTCCTGCGGGAGATCGACCTCTCGGGCGGGATCGCTCCGGTGGTGGCGCGCTACCGCGACGGGGTGAGCGCGCTCGTGGCGGCGCTGCCCGAGGTGCTCGACGCGGAGGCCCGCGCGGCGCTGGAGGCGCGCCGGGCGGAGCTGGCGGGCCTCGGTCTCGGCGCCGCCGCGGCGGCCCGGCTCGCGGCGCTCGGCCGGCTCACGGCCGCGCCCGACATCGTGCGGGTGGCCGAGACCAGCGGCCGGCCGGTGGCGGAGATCGCCGCGACGCATTTCGCCCTGGAGCGGGCATTCCGCCTGGGCAACCTCGCCGCGGAGGCGCGGGCCGCGCCCGTCGCCGACACCTTCGACCGGGTCGCGCTGGAGCGGGCGGTGGCGGGCATCGCCCGGGCCCACCGGGCGCTGACCGCCGAGGTGGTGGGCGACGGCGGCGCCGGCCCGGAGGCGGTCGAGGCCTGGATCGCGGCCCGCGGGCCGGCGCTCGCCCGCATCCGCGACGCGGTGTCAGGGATCGCCGCCTCGGGGCTCACCGTGTCGAAGGCGAGCGTGGCGGCCGGGCTGCTGGGCGACCTCGCGCGGGCCTGAGGGGACCCGCCGACGCGAGAAGGGGCCGGCGCCCCGCGGCACCGACCCCCGACGCTCCCGGTCCGGGAGAGGCCGTCAGAAGGGCTCGACGCCCATCTCGAGGACGCGGGCATGGTGCTCCAGCCAGAGCTGGATCATGTGGGCGAACCAGCCGCGGGCGGGGGTCTCGGCGGCCGGGAAATCGGTGACGGCTTGGGTCAGGGTGCTCATCGCGGGGTGCTCCGGCTCGGGATTGCTGTCGACCCGAAGATGCGCCCTCTGCTGCACTGCAACAACAGAACCGTGTGCGGGTGCGATATGCAGCCCGCGCAGGTGATTAACGAAATAATCACACTTTTGCGCCGAGCCATGCACGATAGGACAGGCTCAGATGCTGAAAGGCCCGGTTTCCAAAGGTCTGAGACCTTTGGCGGGTGCAGGGCAGAGCCCTGCTGCTTGGCTGCGCCAAGGACATGGCTGCGCCAGCCCGGGGCTGCGCGCCCCGGGATCCCGCCTGCAGCGCCTTAAGGCGCCGAAAGGGCCTGAGGCCCTCGGGGATCCCCGGATTCAGGTGGCCTGGGGCATCGCCGCGCCGGCGCGGCCGCGCAGGGCCGCGAGCGTCAGGGCGAGGCCCGCCAACGCCACGGCGGCGGCGATCAGCGGCAGGAAGCGGTAGCCGACCCCCAGCGTCAGCGCCGTGCCGCCAAGCCAGGCGCCCAGCGCGTTGCCCAGGTTGAACGCGCCCTGGTTCAGGGTCGAGGCGAGGTTCGGGGCCTCGCGGGCCGCCTCCACCACCCAGACCTGCAGCGGCGAGACCAGCGCGAAGGCGAGCCCGCTCCAGAGCACCAGCAGGGCCACCGCCGGCACCGGATGCGGCCCGAGGGCCGCGAGGAGCGCCAGGGCGGCGGCGACGCCGAGGAAGCCGCCCAGCACCGTCGCCGGCAGGTTGCGGTCGGCCAGCCGCCCGCCCGCGAGGTTGCCGAGGGTGAGCCCGATCCCGGTGCCGAACAGCACACCCGTCACCGCGCCGGGGCTGAAGCCCGTGACCCCCGTGAGGAAGGGCGTGATGTAGGTGAACAGGGCGAACAGGCTCACCGAGGAGAGCGTCGAGACCAGCATCGGCACGAGGACCGGCCAGCGGGTGAGCGCCCGGAACTCGCGCAGGATGCCGCCGCGCTGCCCCGGCAGCCCGCCCGGCACGAAGGCCTGGATGGCGGCGAGTGCGGCGACCCCGATGCCGACCACCGCCCAGAAGGTGGCGCGCCAGCCGAGCGCCTGGCCCAGCGCCGTGCCGAAGGGCACGCCCAGCACGTTGGCCAGCGTCAGACCGGCGAACATCAGCGAGACGGCCTGGGTGCGCCGCTCCCGGGGCACGAGGTCGCGCGCCACCACGGCGCCGATGCCGAAGAAGGCCCCGTGCGCGAAGGCGGTGGCGATGCGCGCCAGCATCAGCAGGCCGTAGCTCGGGGCGAGCGCGCAGGCGAGGTTGCCGAGGAGGAAGATCAGCATCAGGGCGAGCAGGGCGGCCTTGCGCGGCAGGCCGGCGGTGGCGACCGCCACGATCGGCGCGCCCACCACCACGCCCAGCGCGTAGGCCGAGACGAGGTGGCCCGCCTGCGGGATGCTGACGCCGAGATCGGAGGCCACCTCGGGCAGCAGGCCCATGATGACGAACTCGGTGGTGCCGATGCCGAAGGCGGCGGCGGCGAGCGCCAGGATGGGACGGACGGCCGAGCGGCCGGCGACCGGTGGGACGGCCGGTGATGAAGCCATGCGGAGCATCCGGAAGGACCCGCGTCGCGCGGGTGTTGCAGTGCGGGATGCGCCCAACATGGCAAAGCGCGCGCCGGGCGCCACCGCCCGCGGCGGGAGCCGGCCCTGCGCGACGGGCAGGGCTCGCCGGAAGGCGGAAGCCGGTGCGAGACAGCCGGGCACGGGATGTGGGCTTCCGTCGGCGCTCATGCCGTTTCGGGCCGATCGCTTCGATTACGCGGTCTCCGAACCTCTCATCTCACGGACAGGGCGCCGGTCCCCTGTCCCATAGGGAGAGGAGGCTCGGTCGCGGATCGGCGCACGATACCGGCCCGCACGGCTCGATCGACCGAACCGTTCATCCGGACACCGCCTCAGCCGCGGCGCGCGCTGAGCGCCTCGTGGACGAGCCGCGCGCCGATCAGCCCGAGCCCGGCGCCCGCGGCGCGGTCGATCCAGATCCGGGCGCGCCGATAGACCGCCCGCGGGCGCGGCGCCGAGAATCCGAGGGCGACGAGCCCGTACCACGCGGTCTCCACCGCGAGGATCAGCAGGGGCAGGACGAGCGGCAGCCAGGGAGCGGGCGCGGTGGGGAGCAGGGCCGCGAACAGGCTGCCGTAGACCAGGGCGGTCTTCGGGTTGCCGAGCTGGGTCAGCAGGGCCGCGCCGAAGGCGCGCGCCAGGGATCCGCCCGCGGGCGAATCACCCGCCCCGCCAGCCTCCGGCAGGGGCGCGGCGGCCCCGCGCCAGATGCGCAGGCCCAGATAGAGCAGGTAGAGCCCGCCGACCCCCTGCAGGAGGGCGGCGAGCCAGTCCACGGCGGAGAGCAGGCTCCCGAGCCCGACGAGCGCGAGCGTTCCGAACAGGGCGGCGCCCAGACCCATGCCGAGCGCGGCCGCGAGCCCTTCGGAGCGCGAGCGGGCGGCCGAGATCCGGCTGATCAGGAGGAAGCTCGGCCCCGGGCTCATCGCGCCGAGCAGCACGGCCCCCAGGATGGCCAGGAGAGCGGCACCGTCGGACATCGCCCCCGCCCGGACCGCTACTCGGCGGCCTCGGTCTTGCGGCGGCGGCCGCGGGCCGGCTTCTCGGGGGCCGGCTCCTCGACGGCAAGAACCTCCTCGACCTCGATCGCGGGGGGCGCCGCCCGGGACTTGCGGCGCTGCTGGCCGAGGCCGAGGGCGCGCGCGAGTTCGGAGCGCTGGGCCGAGTAGCTCGGCGCGGTCATCGGGTAGTCCCGCGGCAGGCCCCACTTCTCGCGGTAGGCCTCGGGGGTCAGACCCCGCAGCGTCAGGTGGCGCCGCAGCGTCTTGTAGGGCTTGCCGTCCTCGAAGCTGATCAGGTTGTCGTGGGTGATCGACTTGCGGATCTGGGCAGGCGTCAGCTTCTCGACGGCCGCTGCATCACCGTCGGTGGGCTTCGACAATCCGACGAGGGCAGCGTGCACAGAGGTGATCAGCCCCTGCAGATCACCGGGCGGGATCGAGTTGTTCGCCACATAGGCTGCAACGATCTCGACCGCGAGATCGATACGGTCGGTGTGCTGCTCTTCCATGACCTCATCCATTGCGGGCCCCTTCGCCTCGATCCGGAAGATCGAGTCCGTGCCTGTCTTGGTCAAGAGGGTATATTGCCGGGTGTTTCGAAAAGTCTGCCATTTCCTGTGATTTCACCCCAGAAATATCGCAGGACCGCACGAAAAGGTGAGAGATGATTGGCTCATGTCCTGATTGTGCACAACGTTAAAGCGTCCGGCACGCGGTACCCCAACTCCGGCGGGTACGTGGATAATCCATCCTAAGCCTTTGTTTACATGTCAGAATGTGAGATTTTTGCGCCGCAGGCCCGCGTCGGACGCGACCCGGCGGGCACCAACCATGCGACTGTTAGTTGAGTATTCAAGACCATCCACGCAGAAGTTTTATTGCGCACCCCGGATCAGGCGGGCGAGGCGCTCCGGCACGCGCCCTGGCCCGCTTCCGGGCCTGCTTCCGGATACAGGCCGGCCGCAGGGGCCGCCGATCTCGGACGGGCTTGCCATGGACCTGGCAGGCACTTGCCAGGCACTTGCCAGGCACTTGCCAGGGACTTTCGAGGAACTTGCGAGGGACCGGGGACGCGCCCCGGATTTGGGGCGATGCCCGATCGTTGGGCCCCGGTCGGGCTCTGCGGCCTCCGGCCCGACCGGATCCGCACACCGGGGCGCATACCGGCCCGCCCGCTGCCGGCCCGGGCTCGCTCAGCACGCGCCCCGGAATGACGGCGGTGCGGGCCTGACCGAACCCTTCGACCAGGGAAGGCGGTACGATCCTGGGCGCGCGGACGCGGCAGCGGGCCGGCCGCTCGGACCCGCGCTCGGGCCGGCGCTCAGGCCGGCCAGCCCCCCGCCGGCCCGAAACCCTCCGGACCGGGCTCGCCGGCCCGGTCGTAGACGGCGTCGCCGAGGCGGCGCAGGGGACCGCCGGGGCCCGAGCGCTTCCACAGGCGGGTGTTGAGGGCGGCGACCGGATCCTGGCCCGGCACGCCGAAGCCGCGCGCCGCCAGATGTTCCAGGATCTCGCCCGCATGCATCGGCCGAGGCGGGCCGGCCGATGCATGCGGGC
>NZ_BPQM01000027.1 GCF_022179245.1 Methylobacterium gregans | reverse complement strand
CGACCTGCCGCGCCTCGTCGGCCACGACGTGCCGGGTCAGGTCGCCAAGGCCGGCCGGCCCTGCGATCTCCACCCCGCGCCGCCGTTGAAGGCCGCCTGAGCCCCTGTCGGAGACAACCGGACCGGCGGTGCACGAATGCCCCGGCCTCACATGCGAGGAAACCCCATGATCACACGACGCAGCCTGCTCGCGACCGCCGCGACGGGCGCCACCCTCATCGCCTGCCCGGCCGTGCTGCGGGCGCAGAGTCCGAGGATCCTCAAGCTCTCCCACCAGTTCCCGGGCGGCACGATCGACCAGGGCGACGCCCGCGACCGCATCGCCCGCCGCTTCGGCCAGGCGGTCGAACAGCGGACGGGCGGCAGCCTGCAGGTGCAGGTCTACCCGACCTCTTCGCTGATGAAGACGCTCGCCCAGTTCAGCGCCGTGCGGAAGGGCGCCCTCGACATGAGCCTCGTGCCGCTCTCCTACGCGGGCGGCGAGGTGGTCGAGACCAACCTCGCGCTGATGCCGGCCCTCGTCTCCAGCTACGAGCAGGCCGCCAAGTGGCGCACCGCCCGGATCGGCGAGGAATTCTCGAAGACGCTCTCCGACAAGGGCGTGATCATCCTCACCTGGATCTGGCAGTCGGGCGCGGTCGCCTCGCGGGTGAAGCCGATCCTAGAGCCCGCCGACGTGAAGGGCGTGAAGATCCGCGGCGGCGGGCGCGAGATGGACATGATGTTCCAGGCGGCCGGCGGCATCGTCTCCACCATGCCGTCGAGCGAGATGTATATCGGCATGCAGACCGGCGCCCTGGAGGCGGCGGTGAGCGCCTCGACCAGCCTAATCTCCTTCCGGCTCGACGAGATGACCAAGAACCTGACCGCGGGCCGCGGCCGCTCGTTCTGGTTCATCCTCGAGCCGCTGATCCTGTCGAAAGCGACCTTCGACGCGCTGACCCCCGAGCAGCAGCGGGCCGTGCGCGACGTCGGCCAGGAGATGGAGGCCTTCTCGTTCGAGGCCGCGAAGGCCGACGACGAGGAGATCGTGAAGGTCTATGCGGCCCGCGGCGCCACGGTCCACGACCTCACCGACGCGCACATCGCCAAGTGGAAGGATCTCGCCCGCGACACCGCCTGGAAGGATTTCGCGGGCAAGAACGCCCGCTGCGCCGAACTCCTGAAGCTCGCCGAGCAGGTCGCGTAACGGGGCTTGCCGGACACGGGCAGGGATCCCGGGGGGCGCCGAGGCGGCCCCGGGACGACGGCGCGAGGGCGGAGCCGTTCGCCCGGACCCCGACCCGGAGCGATATCAGGCCAGCAGCCCCGTCCGGCGCCCGAGCCAGAGCGTGAGGCCCGAGCCCGCGAACATCGCGAGGCCGAAGACCCAGCCCGAGACCGCCCCGGCCGTGATGCCGGAGAGCAGCGTGCCGACGCTGCAGCCGAGCCCCGTCATCGCGCCCCAGCCGAGCAGCACACCGCCGAGGAGGCCGCGCAGCACCTGGCTCCCCGTGGGCCGGGCCGGGCAGAACTGCCCGGCGGCGAGCGCGGCCGCGAAGGAGGCCAGCACGAGGCCGCCGACGAACAGCCCGTTCGGCGTCAGCACGGCGTCCCGCACGGCGGTGGCGCAACCGCGGAAGCTGTCGAGCCCTTCGAGACGCTCGGGGAGAAGCCCGAGCGCGCCCGCCGCCTGCCGGGAGCGGCCGCCGATCTCCGCCGTCACCCCGAGCGGGCCGACCCGCAGATAGGCGAGGGCGCCGATCGCCCCGACCGCGAGCCCGCCGAGCCAGACCGGCCAACGCCCGGTGAACACGGCCCGCAGCGGATCCGGCCGGACCGCCGGCCGCGGCTCCGGCGCGGGCAGGTGCCGCAGCAGCGCCCAGGCCAGGACGGCGAGCAGGCCGAGCGCCGCCGCGAGGCTGCCCGCATAGCCGAGATGGCGCGGCAGCCAGAGCACCGGCATCTCGGACACGCTGGCGAGGTAGAGCGGGTTCCAGGTCGCGAAGCCGAGGACGAAGCCGAGTCCTGTGCCGACGAGCGCGAAGGGCGCGGTCGGCGAGCCCTCGCCGAGGCGGTAGAGATGCGCGCTGATGCAGGAGCCCGACACCGCCATGCCGGCCCCGAACACCGCGCCCGCGAGCACCAGCACGGGACCGACCGGCCCGATATGCGCGTCCGGCGGCAGCCGCGTGCCCGCCGGATCCGGCATCCAGGCGCCGAGCACGACCGCGTAGCCGGCGAGCCCCGCGGCGAGCGCGGCCAGGATGCCCAGCAGCCCGCGCGGGTCGCCCGCCACGAGGAAGTCCCGTCCCAGGCAGTAGAAGCAGAACCGGCTGCGCTGCAGCACGAAGCCGAACAGCGCGCCGAAGGTGAGCGACAGGGCGAGCCGCGTGCCGCCGGGCTGCCCCGCGAGCCACCACGCGGCCCCTGCGAGGCCGGCCGCGATGGCGGCTGGCGCGAGCCGACGCGGGAGCGCCCGCGCGGCGGTGCCGGCGGGCGCGTGAGGCCGGGGGAGGGGGAGAGCCCCCTCCGCGAGGCGGTCCGTCATTTGCCGCCCCAGACCGTCCCGGCGAGGTTCACCACCGGCACGCCCACCGCGTTGCCGTATTCGGTCCAGGAGCCGTCGTAATTGCGGGCCTGATAGCCGAGGATCCGGCTCAGCACGAACCACGAGTGGCTGGAGCGCTCGCCGATGCGGCAGGAGGTGATGATCGGCTTGGTACCGTCGATGCCGGCCGCCGCGTAGAGCGCCTTCAGCTCGGCCGGGGACTTGATCGTGCCGTCGGCGTTCACCGCCTTGCCCCAGGGCACGTTGACCGAGCCCGGGATATGGCCGGCGCGGATCGCGAGTTCCTGTACGCCGGCCGGTGCGATGATCTTGCCGCTGAACTCGTCGGGCGAGCGGATGTCGAGGATCTGCTCGTCGCGTTCCTTCTTGGCTACCGCCAGCACGTCGCCGAAGCGGGCCCGCAGGGCGGACGAGGCCGGCGCCGGCGTGAAGCCGGAGGCCGCGACCTCGGCGCTCCGCGTGTCGAGGGGCCGCTTCTCGGCCTCCCACTTCTTGCGCCCGCCATCGAGCAGCTTCACGTTATCGACGAGGCCGTACTGGGCGAAGACCCAGGCGCCCCAGGCGGCGAACCAGTTGTTGTTGTCGCCGTAGAGCACCACGGTGGTGTCCCGATCGATGCCGAGCCGGCGCACCAGGGCGGTGAACTTCTCCGGGCCGGCGATGTCGCGGCTCACCGTCTCGACGAGGTCGGTGTGCCAGACGACGTTCTGGGCGCCCGGGATGTGGCCGCGCTCGAACACGCCCGGCTCGACGCTGACCTCGACGATCCGGACCTTCTTGGCGTCGAGGTTCTTCTCCAGCCACTCGGTCGAGACGAGCGGGCTCTCCTTCGGATCGGTCTTGGCTGCGGCTGGCCCTGCGGTCTTGGCCGCCGGTTCCTGCGCGACGGCCTCGGACAGGGGAAGGAGGGTGCCGGCGACGAGCGCGAGCAGACGGGCGGATTGGCGCAGCACGGGACAGGCTCCGGAGCAAGGCAGGCAAGACTCCCCGGATCGGTTCGGGAGATCCCGCTGCCGATCCGCAGGTCGCGTCTAGGCGTTCTATGAATCTGGACTGAGTTCGTCGCCGCTCCCGATCGGCAGTCCGGCGAAGATCTTGAGCAGATCCTCGCAGCACGTGCCTTCTGGAGCTGCGACAGGACGGAAACTATTGCCAGGCTTCATGCAGCGTCAAGGAAACGGCGTTCTCTTTTGCTGTACTCGCCAGTAGTCTTGCTTTCTTGGCGTCGGGGCAGGCATAAAGGACTATCTTCGCCCGTTGAACGTGCGCCGGATCGAGAGCTTCCCCGAGGAGGTGAAGGGCCAAGAAGCCATGGCCGCCGTTTCCTTTTCCGTGGATGGGATGCGGTGCCCTAAGATTGGGACGCGCAGGCATTTTGCGCCGCCTCATCCCGTGCCTTCGTAGCGCAGCGCCGATCATGGCGTGACGAAGGGGGAGTGATGGTTCAGCGTGCGGAGCTTCTACCGCGTTGGTTGCGCCGGCGGCGCATCTCGCTCAAGGCCAAGCGCCTGATCGCCGCAGCGCTCCAGCGGCGCAGAGCGGTACAGGGCGCCGTATCCCAACCCCCGGCGGCCCGCGCGTCGGCGATCGTCATTCCGTTCCCGCGCGCTTAGAGCGCTCTTGCGCCGAACTGGATGCCGGTCCGGCGCAAGAGCACGCGTCACGCAATGGCTCCAGCGAGGTTCGGCCCGTGCGCGCTCTGCGCGACTTGATCGGGCCCCGGACAGAAAAGGGGCGGACGGCCCAGGCCGTCCGCCCCTTTCGTGAGCGCGATGGTCGCGGCTGGCTCAGCCGCGCTGCTCCAGCGACACATACTCGCGGCGGTCCGGGCCGATATAGAGCTGGCGCGGCCGGCCGATCTTCTGGGACGGATCCTCGATCATCTCGGCCCACTGGGCGATCCAGCCGACGGTGCGGGCGACCGCGAAGAGCACCGTGAACATGTCGGTCGGGAAGCCCATCGCCTTGAGCGTGATGCCCGAGTAGAAGTCGATGTTCGGGTAGAGCTTCTTCTCGATGAAGTACTCGTCCTTGAGGGCGATCTCCTCGAGCTTCACCGCGACCTCGAGCAGCGGATCGTCCTGCTTGCCGAGCTCCTTCAGCACCGCGTGGGTGGTGGCCTGCATCAGGCGGGCGCGCGGATCGTAGTTCTTGTAGACCCGGTGGCCGAAGCCCATCAGGCGGAACGGGTCGCTCTTGTCCTTGGCCTTGGCGACGTAGGCGTCGACGCGGTCGGGCGTGCCGATCTCCATCAGCATCTTCAGCGCCGCCTCGTTGGCGCCGCCATGGGCGGGCCCCCACAGGCAGGCGATGCCGGCCGCGATGCAGGCGAAGGGGTTGGCACCCGACGAGCCCGCGAGCCGCACCGTCGAGGTCGAGGCGTTCTGCTCGTGGTCGGCGTGCAGGATGAAGATCCGGTCGAGTGCCTTCGAGAAGACCGGGTTGACCTGAAACTCCTCGCACGGCACCGCGAAGCACATGCGCAGGAAGTTCGAGGTGTAGTCGAGCTCGTTCTTCGGGTACACGAACGGCTGGCCGATCGAGTACTTGTAGGCCATCGCTGCGAGCGTCGGCATCTTGGCGATCATGCGGATCGAGGCGATCATCCGCTGCTGCTCGTCCGAGATGTCGGTCGAGTCGTGGTAGAAGGCCGAGAGTGCGCCCACGCAGGCCACCATCACGGCCATGGGGTGGGCGTCGCGGCGGAAGCCCGAGAAGAAGCGGTTCATCTGGTCGTGCACCATGGTGTGGCGCGTGACCCGGTAGTCGAAATCGGCCTTCTGGGCCTCGGTCGGCAGCTCGCCGAACAGCATCAGGTAGCAGGTCTCGAGAAAGTCGCCCTTCTCGGCGAGCTGCTCGATCGGGTAGCCGCGGTAGAGCAGCACGCCCTCGTCACCGTCGATATAGGTGATCTTCGACTCGCAGGAGGCCGTCGAGGTGAAGCCCGGATCGAAGGTGAAGGCACCGGTCTTGGCGTAGAGCTTGCCGATGTCGACAACGTCCGGACCGATGGTCCCCTTCTTGACCGGAAGCTCGACCTGCTTCCCGTCCACCGTAATGCTGCTGGTTGCGCTCATGGGACGTCGACCTCTCCTGACGAGGGTGCGTTGCCGGCTGCGTGCCGCGGCCGGAGGCCTTGGCCCGAACTCGGGCACCGGAAGCATTTTGCTGCAGGTGCTCACAGGTGCATCGGGTTAGCGGATCGGTCGGACGCCAGCAACGGGGCGGGTGACATCCGCCCCGGAACGCCTAGCGAAAACCGGGCCGCTCGTTCGATTTCGGCCGGCCCAGGACGGTTCTAGGCGGCCTGATCGCGCAGACGTGCGAGACTCTCGTCCCGGCCGAGCACCGCCATCACGTCGAAGAGCGGCGGGGAGGTCGTCCGACCCGTGAGTGCTGCACGCAAGGGTTGCGCCACCTGACCGAGCTTCACGCCCGCGCCCTCCGCGAAGGCGCGCACGGCGGCCTCGGTTGCGGCGGCGCTCCACGCGGGCAGAGCCTCCAGCGTCGGCAGCACGGCGGCCAGGCGCGCCTTGGCGTCGGCGCCGAGCAGCCCCTTCGCCTTCTCGTCGAGAGCAAGCGGGCGCGGCGCGTAGAGGTAGTAGGCGCTGTCGAGGAGCTCGATCAGGGTCTTGGCGCGCTCCTTCAGCCCCGGCATCGCCGCCAGCAGTTTCTCACGCAGGTCCTCCGGAAGCGGCGCCGAGAGACCGCGGGCCGGGCCCACATGCGGCAGCATCGCCTCGATCGCCGCCAGCAGGTCGGCATCGGCCGCGCCCCGGATGTAGAGGCCGTTGAGGTTCTCGAGCTTCGCGAAGTCGAAGCGCGCGGCCGAGCGGCCGACCGCTTTGAGGTCGAAGGCCTGCACCATCTCGTCGGTCGAGAAGACCTCCTGGTCGCCGTGGCTCCAGCCGAGGCGCACGAGGTAGTTGCGGAGCGCCGCCGGGAGGTAGCCGAGGTCGCGGTAGGCATCGACGCCGAGCGCGCCGTGGCGCTTCGAGAGCTTCGCCCCGTCCGCGCCGTGGATCAGCGGGATATGAGCCATGGACGGCACGTCCCAGCCCATCGCCCGGTAGATCTGGCTCTGGCGGGCGGCGTTGGTGAGATGGTCGTCGCCGCGGATGATCTGGGTGACGCCCATGTCGTGGTCGTCCACCACCACGGCGAGCATGTAGGTCGGCGTGCCGTCCGAGCGCAGCAGGACGAGATCGTCGAGATCCCGGTTCTGCCACGTCACGCGGCCCTGGACCGCGTCCTCCACCACGGTCTCGCCCTCGGTCGGCGCGCGCAGCCGGATGACGTAGGGCGCGCCCGCCGGCGCCTCGGCGGGGTCGCGGTCGCGCCAGCGCCCGTCGTAGCGGGAGGGCTTGCCCTCGGCGCGGGCCTGCTCGCGCATCTGGGCGAGCTCCTCGGCGGTGGCGTAGCAGCGATAAGCATTGCCGGCGGCGAGCAGGCTCTCGGCCACCTCGCGGTGGCGCGCCGCGCGGGCGAACTGGAACACCACGTCGCCGTCCCAGTCGAGCCCGAGCCAGCGCATCCCGTCGAGGATCGCGTCGATGGCCCCTTGGGTCGAGCGCTCGCGGTCGGTGTCCTCGATGCGCAGCAGCATCCGGCCGCCGTGATGGCGGGCGTAGAGCCAGTTGAACAGCGCGGTGCGGGCGCCCCCGATATGGAGGTAGCCCGTGGGCGAGGGCGCGAAGCGCGTGACGACGGGTGACGACATCGATCTCGGGATGCAGGTGCGGCGCGCGGGCTCTTTTCGGGAACGCGCGGGCTCGCGGACGAACGGGAACGGGGCGGCCGGCCCTGTGGGGCGCGGCGGCAGTGGCTGTAGCATGGCCCCGCCGATGCGTTAAGAAAGCGTTGGCGCGGCGTGAATGTTCACGATGCGCGTGACGGACGGCCCGGACCATGGAGCGGATCGGCGCGCGGGGGAGCGGCGGGAGCCTCGCGCTCGGGCTCGCCGCACGCCGCGCGCCCGGGCTCGTCCTGCCGGCGCTCCGCGGCTGGGTCGGCGGCTGCCTCGCCGCGGAGTCCGCGCAGCGACGGCTGTTCCCCTGGCTCGCCGTCGCCTTCGGGGCGGGCATCCTCCTGTTCTTCGGGGTGGCGGACGGCACGCCCGTCCTCGCCGCGCCGCTCGGCGCGGCCGCCCTCTGCCTCGGGCTGACGCCCTGGCTCGGGACCCGCCCGGTGATCCTCGCGCTCGCGCTGGCCCTGACGGCGGCCTCCCTCGGATTCGCGGCCGCGTCCTGGCGCGTCTCGCGGGTCGCGGGCCCGGTCCTCGCCCGCACCACCATCGGGCCGCTCACCGGGCTCGTCGAGTCCCTGGAGGAGCGTGAGGAGGGCGCCCGGCTCGTGGTCCGGGTCGCCCGCTTCGGCGCGCTCGCTCCGGAAGAGACCCCACGGCGGGTGCGCGTGTCGTTCAAGAAGGCGCCGCCCGTGAGGCCCGGCGACGCGATCGAGGCGAGCGCGCGCCTGCTGCCCCCGCCGGAGGCCGCCCGACCCGGCGGCTACGACTTCGCCCGGGACGCCTGGTTCCGCGGCATCGGCGCCGTCGGATCGCTGACGGGCAAGATCGTGGTGCGCCCGCCCGCCGAAGCGCCGGCCCTGTCCTCGCGCCTCGCAGCCCTGGTGGACGCGGCGCGCAACGCCTTGACCCGGCGCATCGCCGAGGCGACCGGGGGCCAGGCCGGGGCGGTCGCCGCCGCCCTCGTCACCGGCAAGCGCGGGCTGATCGCGCCCGTGACCAGCGAGACCCTGAGGGCGGCGGGGATCTACCACGTCGTCTCGATATCCGGTCTGCACATGGTGCTGGCGGCGGGCGTGGTGTTCTGGCTGATCCGGGCCGTGCTGGCGCTGGTGCCGCACCTCGCCCTGTTCTGGCCGATCAAGAAGATCGCGGCCGCTGTCGCGATGCTCGGCGTCACCGCCTACTGCGTCTTCTCCGGGTGGGACGTCGCGGCCGAGCGCGCCCTCGTGATGACGCTGATCATGCTGGGCGCAATCCTCGTGGACCGCCCGGCGCTGTCGATGCGCAACCTCGCGCTGGCGGCGCTCGTCGCGCTCACCCGCGAGCCCGAGGCTCTGCTCGGTCCGAGCTTCCAGATGTCGTTCGGGGCGGTGGCCGGGCTCATCGCCTGCGCGCGGCTCGTCGGCGGCACCTTGTTCCGGCAGGAGGGCGCAGGCCGGATCGGACGGTTGTTCGGCGCGGCGGCGGCGGCGATCATCGGCACGCTCGCCACCACGCTGGTGGCGCAGGTCGCGACCGCGCCCTTCGCCACCTACCATTTCCAGACCGTGCAGCCCTTCGGGTTGCTCGGCAACGCGCTGACCCTGCCCCTGGTCTCGCTCGCGGTGATGCCGGCGGCGGTGCTTGGCATCCTGGCCTACCCCTTCGCCCTCGACCTGCCGGTCTGGTGGCTCATGGGGCAGGCGGTGCGGGGGATGCTGGCGATCTCCGGTTGGATCGAGGGCTTCGGCGGCGCGACGCTGGTGGTGCCGGCCTTCGGCACCGCGGCGCTCGGGCTGCTCGCCGCCGCGCTGCTGCTGGCGACGCTGCCGGCCTCCGGCCTGCGCTGGCTCGCGCTCCTGCCCGGCGCCTGCGGCCTGGCGCTCGCGGCGGCCCCGGAGCGTCACGACCTCTACGTCGACCGGCAGGGCGGCGGGGCGGCTCTGCGCGGCGCGGACGGGCGCCTGATCACGCTCGGGCGCCCCTCGGGCTTCGTGCTCGAGCAGTGGCTGAAGGCGGACGGCGACGGGCGCAAGGCCGAGGCCGTGGGCGGCGGCACCTGCGACCGGCTGGGCTGCGTCGGATACCTCGCGGACGGACGCGCCGTCGCCCTGGTGCGGGACCGGCGCGCCTTCGCGGAGGATTGCGCCCGCGCCGCGGTGATCGTGACGGGGCTCGCGGCCCCGCCCGGCTGCGCCGCCGGTCTGGTGATCGACCGGGCCTACCTCGCCCGGCACGGGGCGACCGCGCTACGGGTCGCGGTGGGCGGTGCGCTCGTCCCGCGGCACGCCCGCGATCCCGCCCGCGCCGCACCGTGGTGGCCGGCCGCCCGGCCGCCCCCGGAGACGCAGAAGGCCCCGCAGCCGGCAGCCGCGGAGCCTTCCCAGGAGGAGTCGCCCGGCGTGCCGGACGATCCCGAACCGTAACGGCCGATCAGTAGCGGCGAACGAGGCTGACGAGCCGGCCCTGGATCTGAACCCGGTCCGGCCCGAGCACGCGGGTCTCGTAGGCCGGGTTGGCGGCCTCCAGCGCGATCGAGGAGCCGCGCTTGCGCAGGCGCTTGAGCGTGGCCTCCTCGTCGTCGATCAGCGCCACGATGATGTCGCCGGTATTGGCCGTGTCCTGCTTGCGGATCACCACGAGATCGCCATCGAGGATACCGGCCTCGACCATCGAGTCGCCGCGGACCTCCAAGGCGTAGTGCTCGCCGCCCGCCAGGAAGTCCGGCGACAGGGTGATGGCCGAGCTCTGGTTCTGGATCGCCGAGATCGGCGTACCGGCGGCGATCCGGCCCATCACCGGGATCGAGACGGCGCGGCCCTGCTCGTCGGTAAACTGAGTGGTGGTAGGCCGGGGCGGAACCGCCTTGGCCCGGCCGCCCTCGACCACGCTCGGGGTGAAGCGGCGCGGCTCGGGCGCCGCGGCGCTGGCAGTCGCGGGGCCGAGGCTCTCGGGCAGGCGGATCACCTCGATGGCGCGGGCCCGGTTCGGCAGGCGCCGCAGGAAGCCGCGCTCCTCAAGTGCCGTGATCAGCCGGTGGATGCCGGACTTCGACTTGAGGTCGAGGGCGTCCTTCATCTCGTCGAAGGAGGGCGGCACGCCGCTCTCGCGCATCCGCTGCTGGATGAAGCGCAGGAGATCCAGCTGTTTACGCGTCAGCATCGGGTGGCACTCGCATTCGGGGCAGGCGGAATCGCGGCTTCGGAAACAAACCACGAACACGTTAAACGTTCCGCAAGTGTTCCGCAAGCGGGCGCGCCCAGGCTCGGACGCGCTTCAGACCAGCCGGCGGTCGAGGCGGATGATACGGCAGGCGTCGCCCGCCCGGGCGGGCGGGGCATGGGGCTCGCGGATCAGCAGCGCCTCGGCCTGGCCGAGCACCGCGAGCATCGAGGAATCCTGGCGCCGCTCGGGCGTCGCCACCGGCAGGCGGTCGGGCGCCGTCCGCAGGGTCGCCCGCATGTAGTCCTGCCGGCCGTCATTGGCCTCGAGGTCGCGCCCGAGGACGGCGGGCTCGCTGCGGTCGGCGCCCGCCGCCGGATCGCCGAGCAGGGCGCGGATCGCCGGCAGGACGAAGAGCAGCCCGCAGACGATCGAGGAGACCGGGTTTCCGGGCAGCCCGATCACCAGCATGGCGCCGAGCCGGCCGTGCATCAGCGGCTTGCCGGGGCGCAGCGCCACCCGCCAGAAGCCGAGCTCCAGGCCTTCCTTCGCCAGCGCCGCCTGGACGAGGTCGTGGTCACCGACCGAGGCGCCGCCCAGCGTCACGAGCAGGTCGGCCCGGGCCGCGCGGGCGCGGCGGAAGGCGTCCTCCAGGGCGGCGTGCTCGTCGCGCACCACGCCGAGATCGATCGGCTCGCCGCCGGCCGATTCGACGAGGGCGGCGAGCGCGAAAGTGTTCGAGGCGACGATCTGGTCCCAGGCAGGCGGCTCGCCCGGCAGGACCAGCTCGTCGCCGGTCGCCAGGATCGCGACGCGGGGACGGCGCCGCAGGCCGAGCACCGGGTGGCCGGCCGCGGCGGCGAGCGCGATGCGGCGGGCGTCCAGGGTCTCGCCCGCGCGCAGCAGCGTGTCGCCGGCCGCGAAGTCGAGCCCGGCGCGGCGGACGAAGCGGTCGGGCACGACCGGCTCAAGCACGCTCACCCGGTCGTCCTCGGCCTCGGCGTTCTCCTGGATCAGGATGGCGTCGGCGCCCTCCGGCACGGGGGCGCCGGTGAAGATCCGGACGGCCTCGCCCGCCTGAAGCGCGCCGCGGTACCCGTTGCCCGCCGCGCTGGTGCCGACGCGGCGCAGGACGGCGCCGGCCCGGTCGGCATCGGCGCTCCGCACCGCGTAGCCGTCCATGGCGGAGGCGCGGAAGGGCGGCTGCGTGCGCTTCGCCGCCACATCGGCCGCCAATGTGCGGCCGGCGGCCTGGCCGAGCGGCACGTCCTCGGCCTCGACCGGTCCGGGCACGCTCGCCAGGACTCGGGCGAGCGCCTCCGCGACCGGGATCGGCCCGCTCACGCCCCGGCCCTGTAGGCGCCGGAGCGGCCGCCGTCCTTGGAGAGCAGCCGCACGCCCTCGATGCGCATGCCGCGATCGACCGCCTTCACCATGTCGTAGACCGTGAGGCAGGCGACCGAGACGGCGGTGAGCGCCTCCATCTCGACCCCGGTCGGGCCCTGCACCCGCACCTCGGCGGTGACGCGCAGGCCGGGCAGCGCCTCGTCGATCGCGCAATCGACCCGCACCTTCGAGAGGAGCAGGGGGTGGCAGAGCGGGATCAGCTCGTGCGTGCGCTTGGAGGCCATGATGCCGGCGAGCCGCGCGGTGCCGATCACGTCACCCTTCTTGGCGTCGCCCTCGCGGATCAGCGCCAGCGTCTCGGGGCGCATCACCACGCAGCCCTCGGCGGTCGCGGTGCGGTCGGTCGCGGCCTTGTCGGTGACGTCGACCATGTTGGCCGCGCCGCTGGCGTCGAGATGGGTGAGGCCGCCCAGGTTTCTCGTCATGTCCCCTCAGGCCTCGTCGCCGAAGAGCAGGCCGCGGGTCGCGGCGGTCACGTCCGCCTGCCGCATCAGGCTCTCGCCGACCAGAACCGTGTGGAGCCCGTGCTCGCGCAGGCGCAGCACGTCGGCGTGGGTGGAGATGCCGCTCTCAGCCACCGCGATGCGATCCTTCGGGATGCCGGGCGCGAGGCGGATCGCGGTCTCGAACGAGACCTCGAAGGTCTTCAAGTTGCGGTTGTTCACGCCGATCATCGCGGCGCCGAGCGGGATCGCGCGGGCGAGCTCCGCCTCGTCATGCACCTCGACCAGGGCATCCATGCCGAGGTCGTGGGCCGTCTCCACCAGGGCGGCGGCCTCCTCGTCCTCCAGGCAGGCCATGATGACGAGGATGCAGTCGGCGCCCCAGGCGCGGGCCTCGTAGACTTGGTAGGGCTCGAACAGGAAGTCCTTGCGCAGGGCCGGCAGGGCGCAGGCCGCGCGCGCCTGGGTCAGGTATTCGGGCTTGCCCTGGAACGAGGGCTCGTCGGTGAGCACCGACAGGCAGGTGGCGCCCCCGGCCTCGTAGGCCTTGGCCAGCGCCGCGGGCTCGAAATCGGCGCGGATCAGGCCCTTCGAGGGCGAGGCCTTCTTCACCTCGGCGATGAGCGCCGGGCGCCCCTGCCCGACATGGGCCCGGATCGCCGCCGCGAAGCCGCGGGGCGGCTCCGCCTTGGCGACGCGGTTCTCGAGCTTCGAGAGCGGCACCCGCAGCTTCGCCTCGGCGATCTCGCGACGCTTGTAGGCCTCGATGCGGGCGAGCACGCTCGGGCGCTCGGGGGCGTCCGCGACAGCGGTCTCGGCGGGGAGGGCGGAGGACATCGGTGCTCCTCAGGCGTTCGAGACCGCGACGAGGCGGGCGAGTGTCGCGCGTGCCGCGCCCGAATCGATCGCATCCTGCGCCCGCGCGACGCCCGCTTCCAGGGTGTCGGCGGCGCCTGCGACCACGAGGGCGGCGCCCGCATTGAGAACCGCGATATCGCGGTAGGCGTTGCGCGCGCCGTCGAGCACCTGGGCCAGCGCCCGGGCGTTGTGGTCGGGGTCGCCCCCGCGCAGGGCTTCGATCGGGTGCAGCGGCAGGCCGACCGCCTGCGGGTCGATGGTGAAGCGCGAGATCCGGCCCTCCTCCAGCGCGACCACGGCGGTGGGGCCCGTCACGGTGATCTCGTCGAGCCCGTCCGAGCCGTGCACGGTCCAGACCCGGCGGCTGCCGAGCTCGGCCAGCACGCGGGTCAGCGGCTCGGCCCAGGCGGCCTGCGAGACCCCGAAGAGCTGGTGCTCGACGCCGGCCGGGTTCGAGAGGGGGCCGAGCAGGTTGAAGATCGTGCGCACCGGCAGCTCCGCCCGCACGGGCGCCACGTGCCGCATGGCGCCGTGATGCGCCTGGGCGAACATGAAGCAGAGCCCGGCCTCGGCGAGGCAGCGGCTCAGGTCCTCGGGCGGCAGCCCGAGCTTCACGCCGAGCGCGGCCAGCACGTCGGCCGCGCCCGAGCGCGAGGTGGCGGCGCGGTTGCCGTGCTTGGCCACCGGCACGCCGCAGGCGGCAACCAAGATCGCGGCCAGCGTCGAGACGTTGTAGCTGCCCGAATGATCGCCCCCGGTGCCGACCACGTCGATCGCGCCGGGCACGCCCGCCACCCGCACCATGCGGGCGCGCATCGCCTCGACGGCGCCGACGATCTCGTCCGGGCTCTCGCCGCGGACCTTCAGGGCCATCAGGAAGGCGCCGGCCTGGACGGGCGTGACCTCCCCCGAGAGGAGGTCGTCGAAGGCGGCGCGGGCCTCCGCGCGGTCGAGCGCCAGGCCGCCCGCGACCTTCGCCAGATGGGGCTTGAACGAATCCATGCGCGCGGGTGCTGTGCGGCCTCAGTCGAGGGCGTCAATGCACGCCGGAACCGCGCTTGTCACGCTCCGCGTGTCCCGGACCGCGCCGCTCGGCGTTCCAGGCGGCGGCGATGTCGAGGAAGTTCTGGAGCATCCGGCTGCCGTGGTGCGAGAGGACGCTCTCGGGGTGGAACTGCACCGCGTGGACCGGCAGGTCCCGGTGCTCCAGGCCCATGATCAGGCCGTCGGCCTCCGCGGTCACGCCGAGCGTGTCGGGGAGTTTCGCGCGCTCCACGATCAGCGAGTGGTAGCGCGTCGCGTCGAAGCTGTCGTTGAGGCCCCGGAAGATGCCCTTGGCCTCGTGGCGAATGGTCGAGACCTTGCCGTGCATGGGCGCAGGCGCGCGCACCACCGCGCCGCCGAAGGCCTGCCCGATCGTCTGCAGGCCGAGGCAGACGCCGAAGATCGGGATCTCGCCGCTCAGGTGCTTGACCGCATCGAGGCAGACGCCCGCCTCGTTCGGCGTGCAGGGGCCGGGCGAGAGCACCAGCGCGTCCGGCGCCTTCTCCCGGATACCCGCGACCGTGATCTGGTCGTTGCGCACCACCTCGACTCCGCCGCAGAGCGGGCCGATCAGGTGGACGAGATTCCATGTGAAGGAATCGTAGTTGTCGATGACGAGGACGTTGGCCATGGCCGGCGGCTTTCCGGAAACTTCCAGCCGATGTGGCCGGTGCGGGGCGCCGGGTCAACGGGTGCGAGGCGCGGCGGCCTCCGCGCTTCCGCCTCCGCAGGAAACCGGCGCTTCGGGGCCGACACCACGCAGGATCGATCTTGCCGGTCCCGCCCTCGCTCCGTCCTCCCGGGGCCGCGTGAGCGGAACCCGGGATCCAAGCCCACCGAAGCGGCAGGTTCGGCAGGTTCGGTGTTCATGGCTTCCGGGCTCGCCCGCGGTGCCTACCGGCGCGAGCCGCGGTGGCGGTTGCCGGTGGTGCGGATGCCCGCGGGACGCCCAGGCGGGTTCGGCTTGAACGGGCGCCCGGCCGCTCCCTTGGCCGCCTTGCCCCCCGGCCGCTTGGCGCCGGAGCGGGCCCGGCCCTCGGACAGCAGCTCGAACCGGAGCGCGCCCGCGCTCGGCGCGGCCTCGACGAGGCGCACCTCGACCCGGTCGCCGAGCCGGAAGGTCTCGCCGGTGCGCTCGCCGACGAGCGCGTGGCGGGCCTCCTCATGGCGAAAATAGTCGGCGCCGATGGTCGAGACCGGCACGAAGCCGTCCGCCCCCGTCTCGTCGAGCTTGATGAACAGGCCGGAGCGCGTCACGCCCGCGATCTGTCCCGCGAAGGTCGCGCCGACCCGGTCGACGAGGTGGTTGGCGATGAGCCGGTCGATGGTCTCGCGCTCGGCCGCCATGGCGCGGCGCTCCGCCGCTGAGATCTGTTCGCCGATCCGGTCGAGTTCGGGGACCGAGATGTCGGCGGGCAGCCCGTCCTTGCCGAGCCCGCAGGCGGTGATCAGCGCCCGGTGCACGATGAGGTCGGCGTAGCGCCGGATCGGCGAGGTGAAGTGGGCGTAGCGGCGCAGGTTCAGACCGAAATGGCCGAGATTCTCCGCCGCGTAGACCGCCTGCGCCTGGGAGCGCAGGATCACCTCGTTGAGGAAGACGCCGTGCTCGCTCTCGGCGGCGGTGGCCAGGATCCGGTTGAACAGGGCAGGGCGCAGCGCCCCCTCCTTCGGCAGCTTGATGCCGACCGAGGCCAGCACCTCGCCCAAGGCCCGCATCTTCTCCAGCGCCGGCTCGTCGTGCACGCGGTAGATCAGGGGCTGGCGCGCCTGCTCCAGGGTCTCGGCCGCGGCGACGTTCGCCTGGATCATGAACTCCTCGATCAGCCGGTGGGCGTCGAGGCGCTCGGGCACGACCACCCGGTCGACGCGGCCGTCGGCGCCGATCAGCACCTTGCGCTCGGGCAGGTCGAGGGCGAGCGGCCCGCGCCGGTCCCGGGCGATCTTCAGGGCCGCGTAGGCGGCCCAGAGCGGGCGGAGCGCGCCGTCGAGGAGCGGTTCGGTCGTCGCGTCCGGGTGCCCGTCGATCGCGGCTTGCGCCTGCGCGTAGGCGAGCTTGGCGCGCGAGCGCATCATCACGCGGTGGAAGCTGTGGCGGCGCTTCTCGCCCTCGGCGGTGACGATCATCCGCACGGCGATGGCCGGGCGCCGCTCGCCCTCGCGCAGCGAGCAGAGGTCGTTCGAGATGCGCTCCGGCAGCATCGGCACGACCCGGTCCGGAAAGTAGACCGAGTTGCCCCGCTCCAACGCCTCGCGGTCGAGGCTGGAGCCCGGGCGCACGTAGGCGGCGACATCCGCGATCGCGACCGTGAGGATGAAGCCGCCCGGATTGCCGGGATCGGGATCGGCCTCGGCCATCACCGCGTCGTCGTGGTCCTTGGCGTCCGGCGGGTCGATGGTGAGGAGGGGCCGCTCGCACCAATCCTCGCGGCCCCGCAGCGTCGCGGGCTTGGCGGCGTCGGCTTCCGCCAGCGTGTTCTCGTGGAAGACGTGCGGGATGTTGTGCAGGTGGAGCGCGATCAGGCTCACCGCCTTCTCGGAGCCGAGCGAGCCCAGCCGCTCGCGCACGCGGCCGCGGGGCAGACCGAAACGGGTCTCGCGCTCCAGGCTGACGCTGACGAGGTCGCCGTCGCGCGCCTCGCCCTCCTCGCCCGGGGGGATCAGGATCTCGCGGCCCTGGCCGCGCTTCTCCACGGGCTCGATCCGGCCGCCCTGGGCGCCCGCCCGGTACACGCCGATGATCTCGGCCCTGTTCTTGCCGATCACCTTGATGACGCGGCCGGTGTAGCGGCCCTCGGCCTCGCCGTCCGGCTCGACGCGCAGCAGCGCCCGGTCGCCGATGCCGGGGGCCGGGCGCCTGTCCCGGCGCCCGCCCTTCACGGGCATCAGCACGATCGTCGGCGGCTTGCCCTCGCCCGCCCACTCGACTGGGCTCGCCACGAAATCGCCGTGGCGGTCGCGGGAGCGGATGTCGCAGAGCACCACGGGGGGCAGGCGACCCGCCTTGGCGAGGCTGCCGCGCGAGCGGGACACTGCCCCGTCCGCCTCGATCTCCTTCAGGATGCGCTTCAGGCCGATTTTGTCGGCGCCCTTCAGCCCGAAGGCCTGGGCGATCTCGCGCTTGCCGACCTTGTCCTTGGACTCGGCGATGAAGGCGAGGATCTGCTCGCGGGTGGGCAGGGTGGCGGGGGTCGCGGTCGCGCGCTTGGCCAAAGAGTCGGGCTCGCTGCGCCGTCTCTGCGGACGGCGCCGGTTTGAGTTCGGGGCCGGAATACAAAGGCCCGGCAGGTGATAAGATGGTATCGCGGGCGCGCTCCGGCAATGTCGGGGCGGGGGCCCTCAACAGCTCAGCCGGTGGAGGCTGATCTCGCGATGCGCTCGACGGCGGCGTCGACGTCGAAGGTCTCGGCCAGAATCTCGTCGAGCGTGAACGGACATTGCCGCGGCAGGGTCAGGTTGACCCGGCCCTCCTCCGGTTGGAGTTCCGGCGCCTCGGCCGCCTGGACCGCCAAGGTCCAGGCGCCGTCCATGCGCACGCTCTCGGGTTCCGGCGGGTCGGCCGCCAGCGCCCTAAGCGCCGCGCGGGCGCTCTCCCGGAACTGCAGGCTCCTGTCGTCGTCCGAGACCAGGGCCGCCTTGGTCAGCTCGGCCAGGGCGTCCCGCACCCGCTCCACGCTCGCGTTCATGTCCGTCCCGTGATGTCCTCGGCTGGAATATGGCAAAGGCGATGCCACGGGGGAGGGGAGAGCCCGTCAGTAGGGCGTGCCCTTCTGCCGCTGCGCCCGCAGGGCCTCGGCGTACCACGTCAGCTCGTCGAGGAATCGGCTGGCCGCCTTGGGGAGCCACGCTTCGGCCGGGTCGCCGGACTCGGAGAGCGCCTTCCCGATCCGCGGGATCGGCAGCAGCGAGGGGATGCTCGGCGCGCCGAGTTCGGCCAGCATCGCCCGCAGCTGCATCGCGGCGCGCACGCCTCCGTACTGGCCGGCGGAGTAGCAGCAGATCGCCGAGGGACGCCAGAAATACTCCTCGAGGAAGTGGTCGAGGGTGTTGGAGAGAGCCGGCGGGATGCTGTGGTTGTACTCGGCCGAGACGACCACGAAGGCGTCAGCCCGCCGGTAGAGGGCGGCGAGGCGCTCCAGCGGCTCCGGAGCCTCCCCCTTGGGATACTCCTTGTACATGCGATCGAGCAGCGGGAGCTTCAGCTCGGCCGGATCGACCAGCGGCGCCTCGTGGCCGCGGGTCTCCAGGGCCCGCACCAGGAAGCGCGCGGCGCGCAGGCCCTGCCGGTCGGAGCGGACGCTACCGAGGATGACGGGACAGACCAGGGACATCGGCGATTCTCCGCGTAGACCATCGTCCGGCTGAGGATGTCACGGAGTCCCGATCCGGACCCCGATCGGGTTGAACGGCCGCGGCCCGGCTGGTAGCAAGCGAGTCGGGCCGGTGTAGCACAGCGGTAGTGCAGCGGTTTTGTAAACCGAAGGTCGGGAGTTCGATCCTCTCCACCGGCACCATGCTCTTCAGGCGCTCGGCCTGCATCGCTCCTCACAGTACGGCACAGCTTCCGGTCAAGGTTTGGCCGAGCATCGTCGCTGGAGGCTGAGCCTTACATTTCAGTAACACACGAGAAACCTGATGAAAGCCGCCTGAATGCGGCTTTCAGATCCGATTGAATCCCCATCCTGTAGCTCCGGCGCCACATGGCGATGAGCCCGGCACCGACGGACGGCCCCGAGCGCCTCCCGGTGTTCCGGAATGCGGCCTCCTCACGGTCCAGCCTCATCGCGTCCGCAGGGCTACCGATGACGCACGACCCGAATAGCGGCGCACCAGCCGCGCCGGAGGATGTCCAGCCGCCACGCCGCGGCCTGGGACGCGTTCCGCACCGGTACCGGCTCGATCCGGCCGCCCGCGCCCGGATCGGCCGCGGCCTGAGGTTGCTCTACGCGGAGGCGCTGACCCAGCCGGTTCCCGAGCGCCTCGAACGGCTCGTCGAACAACTCGGCGCGGCCCGCCCCGCTTGCCCCAGCGAACGGATTGAGGAGCCGCCGCTATGACACGGCCCGATCTCGCCCCCGGTGCGCCGCTCACCCCCGATGCCGAGATGCGCGACATGCTGCTGGGTGCGATCCCGGCGCTCAGGGCCTTCGCCTTCTCGCTGACCTACGACCTGGATCGCAGCGACGACCTCGTGCAGGACACGCTGGTGCGCGCCTGGATCAAGGCCGACAGCTTCCGCCGCGGCACGAGCCTGACGGCGTGGCTGTTCACCATCCTGCGCAACCTGTTCTACTCCGAGCAGCGCAAGCGGAAGCGCGAGGTCGAGGATGTCGACGGCAGTCTCGCCGCCCGCCTCGGCAGCCTTCCCGAGCAGGAGATCCGGGTCGAGATGGAGGCGTTCCGCGGCGCCCTTGAACGCTTGCCCCTGGCGCAGCGCGAGGCGTTGATCCTCGTGGGAGCCCAGAACTTCACCTACGAGGAGGCCGCGGAGATCTGCGGCGTGCCGACGGGGACGATGAAGAGCCGGGTGAGCCGGGCGCGGCTGCGCCTGATCGAGCTGCTCGGCATGGACGGGACGGGCGACATCGGCACCGATGCCCAGACCCGCGCCGCGCTGGGCGATTAGCGTGCGTCCGCCGGGCTCAGGCCTCAGGGCCGACGGTAGACCCAGACCCGGGCAGGCGGAAGGTTGAGCCAGACCCGGTTGGAGCGGTCGGCGGTGTAGCTGCCGGCCTCGCAGCGGGCCGGGATCGGCGGCACCACCGCGTAGGTGAACTGCACGAAGGGTGCACCCGGCTGCATCAAGTCGTGGGCGGCGTTCAGCAGGTCGAGGCGCTGCTCCAGCGGCTTGGTGAAGAGCGGCAGGCTGGAGATCGTGGCCGCGGCGGGCTCGCGCAGGATGTCGCCCAGGGTGCGGCGGATGTCGTAGGCGTCGCCGCGAATCACCTGGACGCCGGGGAAGCGGCGCGCCAGCAGGGCGCAGAAATCCGGGTTGAACTCCACCAGCACGAGGCGCTCGGGCACCACGCCCCGGCGCAGCAGGGCCTCGGTCACCGGGCCTGTGCCCGGGCCAAGCTCGATCACCGGGCCGTCGCGGCGCGGATCGACGTAGGAGGCCATGGTGCGGGCGAGCATCTTGCCCGAGGGCGTGACCGCGCCGGTGACCAGCGGGCGCTCGAACCACGAGCGCAGGAACCGCGCCTCGTCCTCCAGCGGATCGCGCCGCTCACCCAACCCCGCGGCCCGCGCTTTCGTGCTGGAACGACGTAACGGAGGCAAGTCCGGAGTTCCTTGTTATCGTTGGAGGATCGAGGACGACGCTCTCATACCGCCAAGCCGGCGGCCCTGCTAGGGCAACGCCGCACGGGACCGGCCAAAAGCGACAACCGTGCGGAGCCGGTTTGGATCCGGCCGCCCGCGCGGTTTTTGCCCGGCCGCCGACGGGCTCAGGCCTGTGCCGCACCGCCGAAGAAGTCGCGCACCTTCGAGAAGAAGCCCGTGCTCTCCGGGTGGTTGTCGTCGGAGGCGGTCTTGTCGAACTCCTGGAGCAGCTCGCGCTGACGCTTGGTCAGGTTCTGCGGAGTCTCGACGAAGACCTGGATGTAGAGGTCGCCCACTTCCCGCGAGCGCAGCACCGGCATGCCCTTGCCCTTGATGCGGAACTGCTTGGCGGTCTGCGTGCCCGCCGGGATGCGCACCTGGGTCTGCGTGCCGTCGATCACCGGCACGGTGATCTCGCCCGCGAGCGCCGCCGTCACCATCGAGATCGGCACGCGGCAGAACAGGTCCGCGCCGTCGCGCTGGAAGAAGTCGTGCGGCTTGATCGAGAGGAAGACGTAGAGGTCGCCCGCCGGCCCGCCGCGCAGCCCGCTCTCACCCTCGCCGGCCAGCCGGATGCGCAGGCCGTCGTCCACGCCCGCCGGCACGTTGATCGAGAGCGTCCGCTCGCGGTTGACCCGCCCGGCGCCCGCGCAGGACGTGCAGGGATCGTCCACGATCTCGCCGCGGCCGTGGCAGTTCGGGCAGGTGCGCTCGATGGCGAAGAAGCCCTGCGCCGCCCGCACCCGGCCGTAGCCGCCGCAGGTCGAGCAGGTGCGCGGCTTCGAGCCGGGCTTGGCGCCCGAGCCCGCACAGGTCTCGCAGGTGATCGAGGTCGGAATGCGGATGGTCTCGGTCTTGCCTGTGAAGGCCTCTTCCAGGCTGATCTCGAGGTTGTAGCGCAGGTCCGCCCCGCGCTCGCGGCCCGGCGCGCCGCCGCGCCCGCGGGCCTGCCCGCCCCGGCCGTCGCCGAAGAAGTTGTCGAAGATGTCCGACATGAAGTCGCCGAACTCGTTGCCGAATCCGGGGCCGCCCGCACCGCCCTGACTGAACGCGGCGTGGCCGAAGCGGTCGTAGGCCGCGCGCTTCTGGCCGTCCGAGAGGCACTGATAGGCCTCGTTGATCTCCTTGAACTTGATCTCGGCTTCCTTGTCCCCCGGGTTGCGGTCCGGGTGGTAGGTCATGGCGAGCTTGCGGAAGGCGGTCTTCATCTGGCCGTCCGTGGCCGTCCGCTCGACGCCCAAGATCTCGTAATAGTCCCGCTTCGACATCCCTGTCCTCAAGGTCCCTCGCCCCGCGCCACGGGGGCGGGCGGCCAGCCGATTCGCCCGGTCGATCGGAGCCGGGTCTAGCATGCCCGCGCGTTTCCGCGACGCCGCACGGGCAGGCGGCATATAAGGATGCCGGTTTCCGGCTGCATCCTCCGGCCGCGTTATCGTTCCGGATCCCAAAGGTCGAGACCTTTGGCGGGTGCAGGACGGAGCCCTGCTGCCTGGCTGCGCCGAGGATGTGGCTCGGCTACCCCGGGACTCCGCCCAAGGACCCCGCCTTCAGGCGCCCGCTACCCGAAGGCGCCGACCTCGTGCTGGATCATGCCGGAGATCTCGCGGACTTGGACGAACATGCGCCGGATCGGCTGGAACAGGCCGGTATGCTCGGCCTCGTAGGTGCCGACATCCCGCGGCCCCGCCGGTTCCCCGAAATTGAGCCCCAGGGTCGGGTCGGGGGTCACGGGGAAGATCTCGTCGAGGAGCGCGAGGCAGGCGTCGATGTCGAGGCGCAGGAAGCGCTCCAAGAGCTGCTCGCGGCTCACGCCCGCCTGCGGCCGGAAGCTCGGGATGTGCACGGCCGTGAACCAGATGCGGTGGATCAGGGCGAGGCGCAGGGCGTGCAGCAGGGTGAGGCGCACCGACATCTTCTTCAGGTCGGGCGCGGCGGCCTGCAGCCCGAGCCAGTCGCAGGTGAGACGCCCGAACAGGCGGCGCAGGGCCGGCGCGAGGTCGAGCCGCTCGAGGCTGCGGGCGATGGTGATCAGCTCCTCGCGCCGCCCGTCCTTCTGGGTGCGGCGCGCCCGCTCCAGCCAGACCGCCGGGTCGAGCGTGTCGATATAGGCGCGCAGCACGTCGAGGTCGCCGACGCTCGCGGCGTGCTGGGCGAGGCGAAAGGCGCGCGAGAAGCGCACCGAGTCGCGGCGCATCTCGTCGAAGATATCCGGCGCCCGCTCGGCCGCCCGCCCGAGGCCGTGCAGCGAGTTGGCGAGGTATCCGAGCTGCTGCAGGATCGCGTTGTTGGGGATCGCCCGCATCTGGCGCGGGTGGGTGATCAGCGCCGGGCCGCCGCCGTCGCTCTGGCGCGCCACGGGCCGCGAGCCGGTGCGGTCGATCAGGCTCGGGCCGAAGGTGCCGAGCAGCGCCGCGTAGCCGGGATCCTCGACGAGCGACTCCATCTCCTGGCGCACCGCCGTGAAGAACTCGAGCGCGAAGTCGGTCTCGGCGTAGACCGGGTCGCGGGCGGCGTCCGGCCCGGCCTTCGGCTCGGCCAGCGCGTAGTCCGCGAAGGCGTCGTCCTCGGCGAGGTCGAGGGCGTAGACGTGCTCGGCGATCCGCGCGAGGCTGGCCTCGGCGAGCGCGGGCGAACCGAACAGCAGGTAGCCGTCCGTGCCCTGGAAGCTCGATTCGAGGCGCACCCGGATGCCCGCTGCCCGGTTCTTCGCGCGCGCGTCCTCGGGGGCGAGGTAGGCGAGGCGGTCGCGGAGCGAGGTCGGGTGGGCGCCACGCCCGATCGACTCGCCGTGCGTGTCGAAGATCGCGAGCTCGATGTCGGCGAGCCCGTTCTGCACCATCAGCTCGGTGATGCGCAGGCGCAGGCGCTCGATCCAGAAGGTGGCGGCGAGCTGGCCGACATAGCGGCCCGAATCCGAGTAGCCGAACTGCACGGTGAGCCGGCCGATGCGCTTGAGGTAAGCCCGCCAGTGCGGGTTGCGCAGCGCGTCATCGAGCACGCGGATGCCCTGCTCCAGCGCCTCTGCCGTCTCGAAGAGGGGCGTGATCTCCAGCTTGTCGGCGATGCCGTAGTGCCGGGCGAGCCAGAGCGCGGCGAGCAGGGTGTAGCCGGTCTCGGTCTCGGCGATGAGGAAGCGCACCGGGTGGGTGCCGTCCACGTGCTTGAGGATCTGGGCGATCGTCATCATCAGCCGTGCGGCCGAGGCGCGCTCGGCGGCCAGCGCCCCGAAATCGACGTCGACGGCCGCGACGTCGTTGAGGAGCGCGTGGATCGTGGCGAGGTGCGAGCGGCGCTGGGCCGGGTCTGCCGGCTCGCCCTCGATATCGGTGACGCGCCGCACCGCGTTGTGGATCTGGCTGGCGTTGAGCCGGAAATGCGGCAGGGCGTTCGAGAGGCCGTGCGTCGCCACGCCCGCGCGCAGCACCGCGATCGTCCGCTTGTCGGCCTCGTCCTCCGCGGCCCCGAGCGCGGCCGCGAGGCCTGCGAGCAGCGCCCCCGCATCGGTCTGGGCTCGGTCGCGCTCGATGATTACCGCGAGGGCGAAGCGATGCACCGCCTCCAGCGACGGCTTATCGCCGAGCCTGGGCGCCACGATGAGCTGACGGTTGACCGCGCTGAGGGCGTTCTCAGCCAGCGCGCGCACCACCTGCGTTGCCGGAATCTTCGGCACCTGGCGCAGCACGCGCTCGAACTGCATACGCTTCGATTCGAGGCGGTAGCGCAGGGTGTCCCACCAGCCGATATCGGTGCGCCCGTCGGTGTCGCAGCCGACCCAGCTCGCGACCGCCAGCGGGCGCGGCACCAACTCGCCCCAGCGGTCGGGCCAACGGCGGCGGGCGGCGTCGATGAGCGCGCCGTTGAAGCCGTCCAGCGCCGCGCGGGCATGGTTGGCTGCGATGCAGGCCTGGTCGAACTCGTCGTCGAGGCTGATCTTCGGGTCGGGCCGGGTCGAGAGGGCGGCGGCCTCGGCGATCAGCGGCTCGCGCGCCGCCGGATCGGCGAGGCTGGCGCTGCGGGCGAGGAGGGCCGCCACTGCGCGGGGCATGCCGAAGGTCGGATGGGCGGTGAACACCACCGCGAAGGCGGTTCGGCCGACGCGGTCGCGGAACGTCTCGAAATCCCCCGCCCGCTGCGGCACCGCGGCGGCGAGGCGGTTGGGCACCGCTGCGTCCGCGTCCTCTCTGTCGTCGGGTGCCCCGTTGAGCCCCACATAGGCCCGCAGGCGGGCGGCCCGCTCGGCGAGCGCCTGGGCGCGGAGGCGCACGAACAGGGCGTCGAGGTCGTCCCCGCTGATCTCGCCGCGGTCGAAGCGGCGGGTGATCGCCAGGGTCACGGCGAGCACGGGGTTGCGGAACGGGTCTTCCGCCGCCTGCTCGCGGGACGCCTCGATCAGGCCGCGCAGATGGGTCTCAAGCTCCTCGGGGCTTCGGCTCCGCTCGGTCTCGCGCATCGATCGGTCCTGGCTCCCTGTGATTCGGTTCTATCCGGCGAGCATCCGCGGGAACCCGTTCGGCATCCCGGTGCAATCTCCGTTCCGCTTCGTCGGCGGCCCCGCCTGATCGCGCGGCGCGCAGGCATGCGCAAGAGGAGGCCGGCGCTTGAGGAAGCCGAGGAGAGAGGTGCAAGAGGCGTGCGCTTCGGGTAACGGTTCGTCCGCATGGAACTCCTCCTGATCCTGGGCGCCGTGCTCGCCTGCACGGTCGTGGGCGTGATCGCGGTGCGCCTGTCGGCCCAGAGCCGCCGTCCACCCCTGCGGCTCGACAGCGAACTCGACGAGCGCGACGAAGATCTGCTCACCCGGGTCGGCCCATCGCGCAGTCCCATCGACCGCTCGGCGGAGGTGCTGGACATCGAGCCGGTTCGGTCCGACTCGCGTCGCCCCAGCGAGAAGATGTGAGCCCGATGGTCCGTACGGCCCCGATCCTCGTCGCTGCCGCGCTCGCGCTCGGCCTGCCCATCGGCAGCCGCGCGCAGGACGCGCCCGTCACCGATACGGCACCGGAACCGAAGCCGGCGCGCCCGAAGCCGCCGAAACTCGCCCCCAAGCCGAAGGCCAAGGCCGAGCCATCGCCCGCCGCGCCGGCTCCTGCACCGGCTCCCGCGCCGCGTCCTGCCGAGCCCCTGCGGGCGCCGGCCGCGGGCATCGACCGGGCTCCACTCGATGCGACCTTCGCGGCGCCGCCGACCATCGCGTGCGGTTCGCAGGCCGCGCGCTTCGCAGGCGAGAAGGGGTTCGAGGTCTTCGTGACCCGGGTCGGACGGGCGCAGGTCGAGAACCCGCTGCGGCCCCTCACGCCGGAGACGACCGAGGTGCTGCAGGTGGCCATCGGCGGGAAGCTCGCGACCGCCTACGGACCCGACCTCTCGGCCCTCCGGCGGGGCGGTCCGCCGGGCGCGATCGAGGCGCAGCTCGGAACGACGATCCGCTGGCAGGAGACGCTTCCGCCCTTGCCGGACCCGCTGAGCATCGTCTCCGAGGATGGCCGCCCTCTGGCGCGCCTGGGCTTCCGGGACTGCACCGAGGCGCCCGCGGTGAAGGCGCCCCCGCCGGTCGCGGCGCGCAAGGAGGCGAAGCCCGCCCGCGCGGCGAAGACGCGGGAGGCCGCCCCGGCGCCCGACGGCGAGGCGGCGCCCCTGCGCGGGCAGGCCAAGGCGGCACCCAAGGTCCCGCCCGGTTTCAGCCTGCCGCAGGGCGCTATCGGCGAGTGACGCCGAGATTTCACGGGAAAACCCTGGGGCAGCGCCGGATCGCCCGCGCGCACGTAAGGAAACCGTAACGCATGAATCCGGTCCTGAATCCCGCGATGACGGCCGCACAGGTGATCGCAGCCCTCGGGCTCGCGCCGCATCCGGAGGGCGGGCACTACCGCGAGACCTTCCGCGATCCCCGCACGGTGGAGGGCCGCTCGGTCGGCACGGCGATCTACTACCTGCTCGACGTCGGCGAGGTGTCCGCCTGGCACCGGGTCGATGCCGCCGAGATCTGGCACTGGTACGCCGGCGCCCCGCTGGTGCTGACGGTTAGCCCGAACGGGCACGACGCGGCGGCGAATCATCTCGGGCCCGACCTCGCCCGCAACCAGCGTCCGCAGCACGTGGTGCCGGCCGGACACTGGCAGACCGCGACGAGCCTCGGCGCCTGGACGCTCGTCGGCTGCACCGTCGCGCCGGGCTTCGATTTCGCGGGCTTCGAGATGGCCCCGCCGGACTGGAGACCGATGCCGCGCTGATAGTGCGGCGACGCGTCAGGAGGCGGCTTCGCGCGGGAGCCGGCGCGAGGCCCGAACGGCCACCAGGGCGCCGGCGACGATGAGGAGGCAGGCGAGCGCCAGAGCGGGCGTGGCCGGCGCGTAGCCGGTCGCAACGAGGAGCAGGGTCGAGAGGACCGGCGCCGCGTAGGCGGCCACGCCGAGGAGCCGGATATCCCCGCGCTTCACTCCGATATCCCAGAGATAGAAGGCGGCGCCGACCGGCCCTATGCCGAGCGCCGCGACCGCGGCCCATTGCGGCGCATCGGCGGGCCACACCGTAGTCTCCACGGCCAGGTGGCAGAGAAGGCTCAGAGCGGCCGTGACGAGGCAGAAGCCCGCGACCGCATCGGTCGGCACCGCGCCGACCCGGGCCGAGAGCACGGAGTAACCCGACCAGACGAAGGCGGCGGCGAAGGCTGCGGCGTAGCCCGGCGCGGCGCCGGCCGCGAAATCGAGCGTTCCGCGGCCCGCGAACAGTGCGACCACGCCCGCGAGCCCTAGGAGCGCGCCGAGCAGGTGCGCGGCCCGCAACCCTCCGGCCCGCGGAAGCAGCGCCGAGAGCAGCACGATGAGAAGGGGCCAGAGATAGTTGATCAGCCCAGCCTCAGCGGGCGGGGCGAGGCGGAGCGCGGCGAAGTAGAGCGCGTGGTAGCCGAACAGGCCGCCGACCCCGAGGAGCCAGACCGACCAGGGCTGACGCAGCGCCTTCAGGCCCTCCGGCCGCACGAGCCAGCTCCCACAGCCGAGGAGGCCACCCACCGCGAAAGTCATTGCCGCGAGCTGGAAGGGCGGGACTGCGCCCGAGGCCGCCGTGAGGACGGCGAGCAGCGACCAGAGCAGGATCGCGCCAAAGCCGAGGGCGGTGGCCGTACCGTGTGTCATCCCGTGTCTCATCGGCCCAGCGCTAGCACGCTGGGCCGATGCCTGGGAATATCGTCAGACGAAGTGCTGGCCGCCGTTGATGGTCAGCGTCGAGCCGTTGACGAAGCCGGCCTCGTCGCTGGCCAGATACTCGACCGCGTGGGCGATCTCGTCGGCTTCGCCGAGGCGGCCGGTCGGGATCGTGGAGATGATCTTGTTGCGGATGTCCTCGGGCACCGCCATCACCATCTCGGTGGCGATGTAGCCTGGCGCCACCACGTTCACGGTGATGCCCTTCGCGGCGCTTTCCTGGGCGAGCGCCTTGGCGAAGCCGATCACGCCGGCCTTGGCGGCCGAGTAGTTGGTCTGGCCGGCCTGGCCCTTCTGGCCGTTGATCGACGAGATGATGATGATGCGGCCGAAGTTGCGGCTGCGCATGCCGTCGATCAAGGGCCGGGTGCAGGTGAACATCGAGTCGAGGTTGGTGCGGATCACCGCCTGCCACTTCTCGAAGGTCATCTTGTGGAAGGCGCCGTCGCGGGTGATGCCGGCGTTGTTGACCAGCACGTCGATGGGCCCGAGCTCGCTCTCGATCGCCTTGATGCCGGCCTCGCAGCTGGCGAGATCGCCCACGTCGAACTTGAAGACCGGGATGCCGGTCTCGGCCTTGAAGGCGTTGGCGGCCTCGTCGTTGCCGCCGTAATTGGCGGCGACCCGGTAGCCCCGGTCCTTCAGCCGCTTCGAGATCGCAGCGCCGATGCCGCGGGTGCCGCCGGTGACGAGGGCGACGCGTCCTTGAGCCATGGTTTCCTCCGGATGTTTTTGTTGGGTCGGTCCCGGGGACCGAGACGGTCCCGCGCGATAGGCACATCTTGCCCATCGCGCGCGAACCGCGCACCGAATTTATTCTTGAGCGGCCTTTGAATGCGTTTCAGAGGGAGCGGGTTTGTCCCGCCCCTGCCGCGAGCCCTGGCGATCAGGGCCGCTCGAGGCACATGGCGACACCCATGCCGCCGCCGATGCAGAGTGTGGCGAGGCCCTTCTTGGCGTCGCGCCGCTTCATCTCGTGCAGCAGGGTGACGAGGACGCGCGCCCCAGAGGCACCGATCGGGTGGCCGATGGCGATGGCGCCGCCATTGACGTTCACCTTGGCGTCGTCCCAGCCCATGTCCTTGTTCACCGCGAGCGCCTGAGCTGCGAAGGCCTCGTTGGCCTCGATCAGGTCGAGGTCGGAGGGCTTCCAGCCGGCCTTGTCGAGGGCCTTGCGCGAGGCCGGGATGGGGCCGGTGCCCATCACCTTAGGGTCGACGCCCGCCGTCGCCCAGGACTTGATCTTGGCGAGCGGCGTGAGCCCGCGGCGCTCGGCCTCGGAGGCCGACATCAGCACGATCGCCGCCGCGCCGTCGTTGAGGCCCGAGGCGTTGGCGGCCGTCACCGTGCCGTCCTTCGAGAACGCGGGCTTCAGCTTGGCCATTGCCTCGACGGTCGCGCCGTCGCGGATGTACTCGTCGGTGTCGACGATCGTGTCGCCCTTCCGGCCCGGCACCGTGACGGGGGCGATCTCCTCCTTGAAGCGGCCCTCCTTGCGGGCGGCCTCGGCCTTGTTCTGCGAGCGGGTCGCGAACTGGTCCTGCTGCTCGCGGGTGAGCTGGAAGGCCTGGGCCACGTTCTCGGCGGTCGTGCCCATGTGGTAGCCGTTGAAGGCGTCCCAGAGCCCGTCCTTGATCATGGTGTCGACGAGCTTGACGTCGCCCATCTTCTGGCCGCCGCGCAGGTACTGCGCGTGGGGGCTGAGCGACATGGATTCCTGGCCGCCGGCCACGATCACGGTCGCGTCGCCGTTCGCGATCTGCTGCATGCCGATCGCGACGGTGCGCAGCCCCGAGCCGCAGACCTGGTTGAGGCCCCAGGCGGTCGCCTTCTCGGGAATGCCCGCGGCGATGGCCGCTTGACGGGCCGGGTTCTGGCCGGCGCCCGCCGTGAGCACCTGACCGAAGATCACTTCGTCCACGTCGTCGGGCGAGACCTTGGCCCGCTCCAGCGCCGCCTGGATCGCCACCTTGCCGAGCTCGTGCGCGGGCATGCTGCCGAACGCGCCACCGAACGAGCCCACCGGGGTGCGCGCCGCACCGACGATGACGATCTCCTCGCTGCCTGCCATCTTGCGTTCTCCTCTGGCGGCCGGCGCGGCTTCAGACATGTCCGCGCTCTGGTCCGTTGATGGGATGAAGGGCCTGTCCAGGGCGAAGTCAAGCCGTCCAAAGGACGAGCGCTGACGGCCGGCAGGGGGCGAAAAGTTGGCTTTGCCGGCCCGTTATGCATGATTGTGCTGGGAAAGGCGTCAGATTGCGGTTTTCGACGCCGCACGAAAGCCTTAAGTTCTGTGGGCGGCCGCATCGTGAAGGTGGTCGCGCCGTCAGGTTCGGGAGAGGCCGCAGAGATGGCGGACAGCGTCAAGGTCCATCAGACCGTCATCAAGAAGTACGCGAACAGGCGCCTTTATCACACCGGCACCTCAACCTACGTCACCCTCGAAGATCTCGCGACCATGGTGCAGAACGGCGAGGACTTCGTCGTCTACGACGCGCGCACCAGCGAGGACATCACGCGCTCGGTGCTGACGCAGATCATCTTCGAGCAGGAGAACAAGGCCGGTGCCGACAACCTGCTACCGGTGGCCTTCCTGCGCCAGCTGATCCGCTTCTACGGCGACAGCATGCGCACGATGGTGCCGAGTTTTCTCGAGTTCTCGATGGCGAATTTCGCCCGCGATCAGGATGGGCTTCGCGAAAAATTCGGCACGGGCTTCGGGACCGGGTTCGGCCCTGCCGCTTTCCAGAACGCGCTGGAGCAGCAGGTGCGCACCAACATGTCGTTCTTCGGGGACGCCATGAAGATGTTCACGGGCCTCAGCGCGGGCGCCACGCCCGGCGCGGCGCCGCCTGCAGCGCCCAAGCCTGCGGCCCCTCCGGCGCAGGCGTCGAGCGGCGGCGAGCTGGACGAGCTGAAGCGCCAGATGCTCGCGATGCAGGAGCAGCTCGCGGCGCTCGCGAAGAAGTAGGGTCGGGCGAGCTCTCCAGCTCCCGCCGGAGAGCGGGCGCCCGCAGGCTGCCTGGCCGAGACGCGTGAACCCGTCAGGCAGATGGGCGCGCGAGGATCCGCTCTGAAGCCGCCGCCCACGCAAAGGTTGACGAAACCTTAATGCCGGCCCAACGCTTGCACCTGCCGTGACACGGTCGCGGAGGGTGCGAGGCGATGTCCCGAATCGAGCCGAGCCAACGTCCCGGAGTGGTGCGATCCGCCACCGCGCAGCCGCGGGCGGGCGCGACGGCGCGCGCGGTCGTGCCCGTGGCGGACGGTGCGGCGGGCCATCGGGACGGTTCGGTTTCGTGGGATCCGAGAAGCCCGGGCAGCGCGCGGCCGCAGATCGGCTTCGTGGCGCAGCTGATGGCGGGTGCGGACCCGACGCTGCTGCCATCGCGGATGGAGCGGGCCCAGCGGGCCGCTTCGCTCTACGCGGAGGCGGCGCGGCGGGTCGCCTGATCCTGATCGAGGATCGCCCCCGAAGGGGCTGCGATCCCGGCCGCGCCGGTCGTCTTCAGTCTCAGGCCTCGGCCGACTTGACCTTCAGGACCTGACGGCCGCGGTACATGCCGGTCTTCAGGTCGATGTGGTGCGGACGGCGCAGCTCGCCCGAGTCCTTGTCCTCGACGTAGGTCGGAGCCTTGAGGGCGTCCGCCGAGCGGCGCATGCCGCGGCGGGAGGGGGAGGTCTTTCGCTTCGGAACGGCCATGGGATCAATCCTTCGAACTGGCGGATGACGGCAAAGCGGCGCGCGGGCGGCTCCTCGGAGCGAGGAGCGCCTCGTGCACCGCCGGACACGGAGATTCGAGGGCGCGCTTATAGCGTCGGCCGACGCCTCTGACTAGAGGCTGACCGCCGGCCCTGCCTGCGGACCGCGCTTAACCCAGAACGCGCCGGGCGTTAAGCGGCAGTTCAAGCGGAACGCCCCACGTTCTCCAGACCGGCTTCGTCCATGAGGTCGGGACTTTTCGGGAGAACCGCCATGGTCTCGTCCACTCGCGCCATCCTGCGCACGCTCGCTCTGCTGACGGCGCTCGCCGCCGCGCCGGCCCTCGCTCAGGCCCCGGCTCCGACTGCGCCAAGCCCCGCCGCACCGACGAAGCCCGCCCCCGCGGCACCCGCCGCCCCGGCCGCGCCCAAGGCGCCGAGCGCGCCCGTCGCCGGATCGCCCAACGCCGCCAAGACCGCGCTCATCGACCTCAACAGCGCCAGCGCCGCCGAGCTCGATGCGCTGCCCGGCATCGGGGCCGCGCGCTCGGCCGCGATCATCAAGGGCCGCCCCTACCGCGGCAAGGACGAGCTCGTCTCCAAGAAGATCCTGTCCGAGAGCGTCTACGAGGGGATCAAGGACAAGGTCATCGCCAAGCAGAAGTAGGCCCGAGACGGCCGCGCCTCAGGCGCGGCCAGCCTCCTTCTGGACCGTGTTGATCCGCGGCGCCGGGGCGTCGCCGTTTCCCGCCTTGGCCCGCTTGCGCCGCCGGACCAGCATGTTGAGGCCCTCCACGCCCGCCGAGAAGGCCATCGCGGTGTAGATGTAGCCCTTGGGCACGTGCGCCCCGAAGCCCTCCGCGATCAGCACCATGCCGATCATGATGAGGAAGCCGAGCGCCAGCATCACCACGGTCGGGTTGTTGGCGATGAAGCGCGAGAGCGGGTCGGCGGCGAGCAGCATCACCGTCACGGCGGCGATCACCGCGATCATCATCACCGGCACGTGCTCGGTCATGCCGACCGCCGTGATGATCGAGTCGATCGAGAAGACGAGGTCGAGCAGCAGGATCTGACCGATCGCCGCCGAGAAGCCGAGCGCGACGCCCGGCCCCGTCTCCTCGGCGTGGGGATCGACGCTCTCGTGAATCTCCTTGGTGGCCTTCCAGAGCAGGAACAGGCCGCCCGCGATCAGGATCAGGTCGCGCCAGGAGAAGGCCTTGCCGAAGATCTCGAAGATCGGCTGCGTGAGCTGCACGATGAAGGCGACCGTGCCGAGCAGCCCCAGCCGCAGCACCAGGGCGAGGCCGATGCCGATGCGGCGCGCCCGCTGCTGCTGGCTCGCCGGCAGCTTGTTGGTGATGATCGAGATGAAGATCAGGTTGTCGATGCCGAGCACCACCTCCATCACGACGAGGGTGGCGAGCGCGGCCCAGACGGCCGGGTCGGCGGCGAGCTGCATCAAGTTGTCGAGCACGGGCATCGTCTCCGTGGCGGCCGGTCAGAGAGCGGGATCAGAGCGGAAGAAGGCTGTCGCGGGCGCCGGGGCGCGCCTCCGGGCCGGGGGCGAAGATGCGGATGACCTTCGGCACCACCTTGAAATGGGCCGGTGTGTAGGTCGTCAGCTCGCCGTCCGTGTTCACCGGCCGCGGCTTGCGGGTGGTGAGCCGGATCTCCGTGGTCTTGAAGGCGCGGACATCCTGCGCCCGCCCCTGCGTGCCGCGGCGCAGCGCCGGCAGCAGCGCGAGGAGACGCCACCAATGAGCGACCTCCAGGCTGTAGAAGTCGAGCTTGCCGTCGTCGACCGCCGCACCCGCCTCCACGGTCATGCCGCCGCCGTAGTGGCGGCCGTTGCCGACAGAGGCCTGGATGGTGGTGACGCGCTCGGTCTGCCCGTCGTGCTCGATCGTGACGGTGAAGGGCCGCACCCGGCGCAGCACCCGCACGGCCGCGACCGCGTAGCCGAGCACGCCCCAGGCCTTCTTCGATTCCGCAGTCAATTCGCCCGCGAGCTCCGCCGAGAAGCCGATGCTCGCGACGTTGAAGTAATAGTGCCCGTTGACCCAGCCGAGATCGGCCGGCCGCGCTTGCGCGGTGGTGATGAGGCGGGCGGCGGCGACCGGATCGAGCGGGATTCCCAGCGAGCGGGCGAGGTCGTTGGCGGTGCCGAGCGGCAGGATGCCGAGCGGCAGACCGGTCTCGACCAGCGCCTCGGCCGCCGCGTTCATGGTGCCGTCGCCGCCGCCGAGGATGACGCGGTCGACCGAGCCGGCATGGGCCGTGATCAGCGCCTTGCAGTCGCCGGGCGGCGGCTCGACCGGCTCGATCCCGCCCGCGCGCAGGACGGCGCGGATCTCGTTGAGATCGACGCCGCCGTTGCGGGCCTTGGCGTTGCAGATCAGGAGGGCGCGGCGCGGCGGCCCGGCTGCCCCAGCCTGCGGTGCTCGGGCCTGCGCGGCTTGGGCATGCGCGGCTTGGGCCTGCGGATCGGTCAAGGGGCGGACACTCCGGTGCGTTCGCGCCGCGTCAGCGCAAAGGCAGGGACGCGGTCCGACATCACGGCCGACGCCTCGGCCGCCAGAGGAGCCCGGACCCGGGTTGAGCGGGAACTTGGGTGTGCGGCGCCCGATCTCAACCCCGGCCGGGGTCCGGACTGTGGATTTCCATGGGTGCGGGGATGACGGGCCGGTGTCCGAGCGGTGTGTCCGCGGCGCCGAGCCGAGACGTGCCGGGGCTGATAAGACCCGTGACGTGAGCCGTCGTCGGGGGGGGCGTTGCGGGTGAAGGGTCGGAACCCCGCGCCCACCCGAGCGCGTTTCACGCTGTGCCGCCCCGGCACGTCCCCGCTCGGCCGCGCCCCGGTGAGATCATGCGTCCTGCTTCTTCCCTCGCCACCCTGAGCCTCGCCCTCGCGGCCGGGGTCCTCGCCGTCGGCGGTGCGCGCGCGCAGTCCGGCTGGGTTGATCCGCCGGCCCGCTCGACCGCGCCGGCAAAGCCCGCCGAGAACAGGCCGGAGCCCGCCGCACCCGCGGCCCCCCCTTCCGCCGCACCGCAGGTGCGGTCCGCCCCCGCCGAGGCGGAGGCCGGGCCGGAGCGGAGCGCGGCGCGCCCCTCCCGGGCTGCGCGTCACGCCGAGCGGCCGGAGAGGCCGGAGCGCCGGCTCGAGCGTCATCGCCGCCAGCGCCGGCTGGCCGACACGCCGCCTGTCCAGGCGGCGCCCGTCCCTCCCGCCGCGCGGCCCGAGCCGCGTCTCAGCGACTGGGCGGGCACCGCGCAGGGCCTCGTGGCGGATTACTTCGACGCGGTCTCGGCGCCCGGCCCGGCCATCGTGGCGAGCGCCCCCCGCTTCTACGGGGATCAGGTGCGCTTCTATGGCCGCACCGTGAGCCTGCGCGCCGTGATGGCGGAGAAGCGGGATTTCGCCCGGCGCTGGCCGGAGCGGCGCTACGAGCCGCGCGGCATGCGCACCTTCTGCAACGGGGCGCTGGCGACCTGCGTGGTGCGGGCGGAGGTCGCCTTCCGGGCGGCGAGCCCCGGCCGTGGCGCGGTCTCGCAGGGGATCGCCGAGGTGGTGCTGGAGGTGAGCCTCGCGGGGCCGCGCCCGGTCATCGTCTCGGAGACGAGCCGGGTCCTGCACCGCGGCTCGGCGAGCGCCGGAACGGCCGGCACCGGCCGGAGCGCCTGACTCGCCCGGCCCCGAATCGGCCCCCGAATCATTTTTTCGCCGGACCCGCGGGACAGTTCGGTCCAGGATGCTTAGATCGGACCCCATGGCGGTTTCAGGCGCGACAGCGGCGGACGGAGTGGACGGTACGGAGGCGCAACGCCCCGTGCTCGACGGCGCGGAGCGGGCCGCGCTGCAGACGCAGATCCGCGCCGAGATCGAGCGCCGACGCCCCCGCCCCGTGGCGCTGCGCACGCTCGAGCTTCTCGTCTCCGCCGCCGTCGAGCCGGCGGAGGCGCCGCCCGGCTACCGGTTGATCGACCGGCACGGCCTGCCGCGGGTGCGCGAGGCGGCCACGGAGGGCGGGACGGCGCGACCGATGACGCTCACCGACCTCCTCGACGAGATCGTCGAGCGTCATCCGGCCCTGTTCCTGCCGCCGGAGCCCGCACCCGTCCCGGCGGAGCCCGCGCCCGAACAGAGCCTCGGGGCCAACGCAGCCGAGATGCGCGCCGCGACCGCGCGCTTCGTCGAGACCCAGTCGGAGCGCGCGCGCGCGCTGGCCGAGCGCTCCTCGGAGCAGGGCCGCGCCCTCGCCCAGTCCGCGGCCGCGGCCTTCGCCGGTCTGCGGGCGCGCCTCGACAGCCGCCGCGGCGCGGAGCCCGCCGCCGAGGGGGCGGCTGCCGACACCGTCGCGCCCGCGTGGCGCGAAGGGGCCGAGGGCGGGCTCCAGCGGTTCCGCACGGGGCTGCAGGATTGGCGCGACGGCGGCCTGGGCGGACGCGGCTCCCGCCGCTGGATCGCGGGTGCCGCCGCCGCGGCCCTCGCGCTCGTCGTCGGGGCGGGGCTCGTCCTCTCCTGGCGCGGATCGGGCGAGGACAGGTCAGCGCCCGGGCGGCAGGCCGCCACGGAGGCGTCGCAGGCCCAGCCGCAATCCCCCTCGCAGGCCGCCCCCGCCGAGGCGCCGCCGGCCGAGGCGGAATCGGCTCCCGAGGAGGCGCCGCGTCCGGCGCCCAACGCGGTGACCGGTCAGGCGCAGGTGATCGACACCGCCACCCTGCGCCTCAACGGCAAGCTCGTGCGGCTGTTCGGCGTCGAGTGGGTGCGCGGCGGCCAGGCGGACGAGCTGGCCCGCTACATCAACAACCGTCCGGTGACCTGCCAGCCCGTGCCGGGCAGCGAGAACCAGCTCTGCCAGATCGAGGGGCGCGACCTCTCGGAGGTGGTGCTGTTCAACGGTGGCGGTCGCGCCTCGCCGGAGGCCACGCCCGAGCTCGTCGCCGCCGAGGACCATGCCCGCAGCGAGCGGCTCGGCGTCTGGAAGCGCTGAGCGCCGCCGGGCCGGCCCGACCGCGGTGCCTCACCAGAGCGAGAGCTGCGTGCTGAAATCCGTGCTTCGGAGCACCCGGCAGGCGGCGGGCTCCGCCTCGCAGGTCGCCCGAGGCCGCAGGTGCAGCGCGCCGTCCGGCCCGTGCTCGAAGCGCAGCCGCACGGGCGGATCGTCGTCACGGGTGTAGACGAGGCTGACGTCGAAGCGGACGAAGTCGTAGCGGCCCCGGTCGGCGTAGACGATGAGATCGCGCGAGACCTCCTCGCCCGGATTCAGGTCGGCGGGCTGCCCGTCCCGCTCCGTCGCCCCGGCGAAGAGCTTGCCCTCCCGCAGGATCGCGATGCCGGGGTCCTCCAGCACGTAGGCGCCGCTGCGGGCCACATGGTCCTCGTCCGTGCCGTCGCCCGCCCCCGTGCCGGCCGGCGCCGTCTCGCCGAAGCGGACCCGCACCCCGGTGACGTTGTAGACGAGGCCGAGCACGCGGACCCCGGCCTGCCCGACATTCCGGCGCCGGACCGTGGACCGGATCGCGAGCCGGTCGCCGCGCTCGCCCGCGCGGACGAGGCTCGTCGTGACCGAGACGGCCGGCGGCTCCAGCCCGGGCTTGATCCGCGCCTCGTAGATGAATGTGTAGACGCCCCAGGCGCCGGCACCGAGGATCGCCAGGGTCTGCACCAGCGCGTTGACCCGCTCGATCCGGCCGCTCGGCCGCGGCTCCTCCGCCCCCATGATGGTCGCTTCCCGCACGGAAAAGGGCCGGGGGAGACCCCCGACCCTGCCGATCTCTTCGGACGTGGCGCGCCGCTTACTAGCGCGCGCCCTGGTTGGCGCCCTGGTTGCCCAGGCCGACACCGGTGTTGCTGCTGGTGCCGGTGCCGCCGCCCATGTTGCCCATGCCGCCCGCGCGGCCGGTCGTGCCGGTGCTGCCCGGGCTGGTGTTCGGGTCCATCCGGTTCATCGAGCGATCCGTGCCCTGGCCGCTGCGCATGGCCGGGTCGCTGGCGCCGGCCGCGCCCGGCTGCGTGCTCTGGGCGAGCGCGGCGTCCGAGAGGCCGAGGACCAGCGAGGCGGCGACGGCGATCGTCTTGATCTGCATGGCGGTTTTCCCTCCGTTCGGTGTTGCGTGGCTGACAACGTCTCAGCCCGCCAGCCGTTCAGAGAAAAACTGTTCGCGGACGCGGTTCTTGCGCCGTGGCGAACACACGCGGATACCGGGGCGGTCATCCGTGCGGGCACAAAAAAGGGGCCGGATCGCTCCGGCCCCCCGTCGGCATCTTGAAGATACGGAAGATCAAGCCCGCTTCTTCTGGTCCTTCTCGTCGACCTCCTGGAAGTCGGCGTCGATGACGTCGTCCTTCTTGGCCTCACCCTGGGCGCCCGCCGCGGCGGCGTCCGGGCCGGCCGCCTGGTTCGCCGCGTACATCGCCTCGCCGAGCTTCATCGAGGCCTGCATCAGGTCCGTGGTGCGGGCCTTGATGGTCTCGACGTCGTCACCCTCCAGCGCGGTCTTGAGCGCCGTGATGGCGGTCTCGATGCCGTCGCGGTCCGCCTGGCCGACCTTGTCGCCGTACTCCTTCACCGACTTCTCGGTGGCGTGGATCAGGCTCTCACCCTGGTTCTTCACCTCGACCAGCTCACGGCGGCGCTTGTCGGCCTCGGCGTTGGCCTCGGCGTCCTTCACCATCCGGTCGATGTCGGCGTCGGAGAGACCGCCCGAGGCCTGGATGCGGATCTGGTGTTCCTTGTTCGTCGCCTTGTCCTTGGCCGTGACGTTCACGATGCCGTTGGCGTCGATGTCGAAGGTCACCTCGATCTGCGGCATGCCGCGGGGCGCCGGCGGGATGCCGACGAGATCGAACTGGCCGAGCAGCTTGTTGTCGGCCGCCATCTCGCGCTCACCCTGGAAGACCCGGATGGTGACCGCGTTCTGGTTGTCCTCGGCCGTCGAGAAGACCTGGGACTTTTTGGTCGGGATCGTGGTGTTGCGGTCGATGAGCCGGGTGAACACGCCGCCCAGCGTCTCGATGCCGAGCGAGAGCGGGGTGACGTCGAGGAGCAGCACGTCCTTCACGTCGCCCTGAAGCACGCCGGCCTGGACCGCCGCGCCGATGGCCACGACCTCGTCCGGGTTGACGCCCTTGTGGGGCTCCTTGCCGAAGAAGGACTTCACCACCTCCTGGATCTTGGGCATGCGGATCATGCCCCCGACGAGCACGACCTCGTCGATCTCGGAGGCCGAGACGCCGGCATCCTTCAGCGCCTTGCGGCAGGGCTCGATCGTGCGCTGCACGAGGTCGTCCACCAGCGACTCGAACTTGGCGCGGCTGAGCTTCAGCGCGAGGTGCTTCGGGCCGGTGGCGTCCGCCGTGATGTAGGGCAGGTTGATCTCGGTCTGCGTCGCGGACGAGAGCTCAATCTTCGCCTTCTCAGCGGCCTCCTTGAGGCGCTGGAGCGCGAGCTTGTCCTTCGTCAGGTCGATGCCCTGCTCGCGCTTGAACTCGGCGGTCAGGTACTCGACCACGCGGTTGTCGAAATCCTCGCCGCCCAGGAACGTGTCGCCGTTCGTGGACTTCACCTCGAACACGCCGTCGCCGATCTCGAGGATCGAGACGTCGAAGGTGCCGCCGCCGAGGTCGTAGACCGCGATCGTGCCGGACTTCTTCTTGTCGAGGCCGTAGGCGAGCGCGGCCGCGGTCGGCTCGTTGATGATGCGCAGCACCTCGAGGCCGGCGATCTTGCCCGCGTCCTTCGTGGCCTGGCGCTGGGCGTCGTTGAAGTAGGCCGGGACCGTGATGACGGCCTGGGTGACCGGCTGGCCGAGATGCGACTCGGCGGTCTCCTTCATCTTCTGAAGGGTGAAGGCCGAGATCTGGGACGGCGAGTACTTCTTGCCGTCGGCCTCGACCCAGGCGTCGCCGTTGTCGCCCTTGACGATCTTGTAGGGCACGAGGCCCTTGTCCTTCTGCGTCATCGGATCGTCGTAGGTACGGCCGATCAGACGCTTGATGGCGAAGAAGGTGCGTTCCGGGTTGGTGACGGCCTGCCGCTTGGCGGGCTGGCCGACGAGGCGCTCGCCGTCGTCCGTGAAGGCGACGATGGAGGGGGTGGTGCGGGCGCCTTCCGCGTTCTCGATGACCTTGGGCTGCGTGCCTTCCATGACGGCCACGCAGGAGTTGGTGGTGCCCAAGTCGATGCCGATGACTTTACCCATGGTGGGATCCCTCTGTTGGTTCGTGTTCAAGCAGACCGCCGAGCCCCGAAGCAGCTCGGCCCATGGCGGTGCGACGTTTGGTGATGTGCGTACGGGAGGGGGGGCGGATCAAGGGCCGGAGCCGGCGAAAAACCCGCGCTTAATCCCGTGTCGCAGCGGATATAAGAAGGGGCCCTGGAGGCCGCAAGGCAAAGCCGCAGCGCACGTGCGATTCCGGTCACGGCGGGACCATCGCCTTGAGGGGTTTGAGGAATCGGCGTCGTCGCACCGTCGCGACCGCGCCGGTGCACCCGCATTTTGTTGCTCCGCTGCCACGCCCGCGCCATCGATGGCGTGTTAGCGTTGGGACGCCGCCGCACGACGGCGCCCACCCTGCCGTCAGGGAGGCGGGTACCGGGCGCACGGTGCGCGCCATGCCTGTTGCCATGCCTGTTTCTGCCTCGAAGGACTCGATGCGTCCGACCCGCAGCTTCCTGATCCCCCTCCTCGGCCTCGCCGCCGCGACGGCGCCGACGCCCGCGGCGCAGGCCCAGAACTTCTTCGAGGAGCTCTTCGGGATCGGCCGCGCGGCCAAGCCCCCGGTGCCGCCCCGCGGCGTGCCGGGTGGCGCGCCCGCCCCCCCGCCCGCGCCGATGCCGGGCGACCCGTTGCCGGCCGACCCGAACGCCCCCGCAGCCGAGGCGCCGCGCCCGGCCGCGCCGCCGAAGCCCGTGGTGCTGAAGGTGCCGAGCGAGGACGCGATCCTCGGCCAGGAACTCCAGCTCAACGGCCTCTCGGGCAAGCTGAAGCTGGAGCGCGCCGGCACGGCGACGACCGCGCGCATCACCCTCCCGGGCACCAAGGTCTCGCAGCCGACCGAGTCCTGCGCGGTGCCGCTGGCGAACGGCAACCCCGTCACCCTCTCGTCGGAGGGGCGGCCCGAGGGCGTGCCGCGGTTCGAGGCGGCGGGGGCCGAGTGCCCGCTGCGCTTCGACGTGACGGAGGGCGGCCTCCTCGTGACGCCCCTCGGGCCCGGCCAGACCTGCACCTTCTCGGCGGCCGATTGCACCACCACGCCGAAGGGGCTGTGGGGCCCGGTCGCCGCGGGACTGATCCCGCGCTCGGCGGAGTTCGACACCGCCCGCGGCGTCGCCGACAAGGCGGTGCGGGACAATTACAAGCTGATGACCCAGCGGGCGCGGCGCGAGGACGTGCGCCCGATCGTGACCGAGCAGGCGGCCTTCTCCTCCGACCGGGAGCAGCTCTGCCGGACTTACGCCCGCGAGGGCGCGCACGGCTTCTGCCACCTGCGCTTCACCGAGAACCGGGCGCTGGCGCTGGCCACGCGCCTCGGCGTGAACACTGCCGCGCCGCCGGCCGCCGCCGCGGCGACCCCGCGCCCGCGCCGGAAGCCGCCCGTCGAGGGCATGAACCCCGACGCGCCGGGGGCGGGGATCCCGGTCGCCGAGTAGCGCCCGACCCGGTCAGGCCCGCGGCGGCGGGTCCGGCGCCTCGACCTCGCCCCGGCGCTGGAGCTGCAGGGCCACGAACCAGCAGAGCGCCGCCCAGGCGGCGCCGACGCACCAGCCGGCCAGGACGTCGCTCGGCCAGTGCACGCCGAGATAGACCCGGCTGACCCCCACCAGCACCGTCATGGCCACGCCGAGGAACAGCACCAGCGCCTTCACCCGTCGGCGCGGGTCGATGCGCGCGAGCAGCGTCGCCAGCGTCAGGTAGGCGATCGCCGACATCATGGCGTGGCCGGAGGGGAAGCTCGCGGTGAACACCTCCATGCCGTGGGGCACGAGGTCCGGCCGCGGCCGGTGGTAGAACAGCTTCAGCACCGTCGAGACGATCTCGCCGCCGCCGACCGCGCCGATCACGAAGGCGCCGATCCGCAGCTTCCCGGACAGAGCGAGGTAGGCCGCCACCGCGCCCGTGAGGAACACGATGGTGAAGACGCTGCCGAGCCCGGTGATGTCGCGCATCGTCTCCTCGAGCCAGCGCGGCCCGATCGGGTCGGAGAGGTCGGCGGGGTTGCGCAAGGAGAGCAGGATCTTGCGGTCGAGCGCCTCGGTCGAGCCCTCGCCGACCTCCTGGGCCAGCGCGAAGAAGCCGTAGCCGAGCGTGCTCACGGTGAGCAGCGCGACCAGCGGACCGACCTCGTTGAGGCGGAAGCGCAGCCAGACCCGCATGGCGCGGCCGGTGAGCGGGTTGCCGCGGATATGCTCGTAGGCCCTCACGCGTTCTCTCCGAAGGACAAGCGGGAGACCTCCTCCCAGGGACCGCCGAGATAGCGCCAGAGCAGCAGGCCCGGCGCGGTGAACCGGAAGGGCGCAAAGCCCTGCTGCAGATCGGCGTGGAGCGCGCGGGCGATCTTCGGATCGACCTTGTTCTGCACCGTGACGTGCGGGCGCCAGCCCTGGGCGTCCTGCGGCGTGAGATGGTCGGCGAAGGCCTGTGCCAGCCGGGCTCGGAAGGCCGCGAGGGCTTCCGATTCCAGCACGTAGGCGACGCCGCGCCCGGTGAAGCGCAGGCCCGTCACCGCGACGGCAGGCGGCGGCACGGTGCGGGCCAAGCTCGCCACCGTCTCGATCACCGCCCGCTCCCGGTCGCCCGGCAGGTGGTGGAACAGGGTGGCATGGGCCGGGATGAAGTTGATCGCTTCGGGGAAGTGGCGCCGCCGCAACCCGTCGAACCGCCCGAAGGTGGCTTCGTCGAAGGCGAGGGTCAGGATGAGGGGCGCGTCGGACATCGGATCCCGAGATGGCGCGGTGACCGCTCAGGTCCAGTAGAGCACGCGGGCGGCCGGCAGGTCGCGGGCGAGCGCCGCGTGGAGCGCGGCGCGCATCTCCGCCATCAGCGCCTTCGGCAGCACGTACTTCACTGAGCCGAACTTCGTGAACTTCCGCGTCCGCTCCGCCTCGTCGAGCGGCAGGTCTGAGCCCGGATACCAGCCCTGAAGAACCTCCTTCGAGCCCGGCGTGAAGCGGTGGGTGATCAGCTCCGCCGTCAGGTCGAGATCGGGCACGCCGGCGAGCGCGTCGGCCGCGTCCCGGATCAGCGCCGCGTAGGCCGCCGGCCAGTCGGGGATCGGCAGGATCGGCGCGACCGTGAGCCCGACGGGGTAGCCGGCGCGCGCGGCCAGGCGCATCGCCCGCAGCCGCGCGTCGAGGGAGGCGGTGCCGCCCTCGTAGCGGGCGGCGCCCCGCGCGTTCACCGAGAAGCGGATGCGGGTGCGCCGCCCGTGGGGAAGATCGAGCAGCGGCTCGACCGCCGCGAACTTGGTGGTGAAGCGGAGTTGCACCGGCGCCTCCCAGGCGCCGAAATGCCGGATCGCCGCCGAGAGCGAGCCGGTCAGGTGCTCGATGCCGAGCGGGTCGGTGTAGCAGGAGGCCTCGAAGGTGGTGCCCTCGTGGCTCCGCGCCTCCGAGGCCGAGGTGACGGCCCCGCGCCCCGCATAGGCGGCGAGGTTTCCCAGGATCGCGTCGAGATTGGCGTAGGCCCGCGTCACCGGCGGGCCGGAGAGCGAGCCGGCCAGATAGCAGTACTGGCAGTGGGCCGGGCAGCCCTCCGCGAGGTCGAAGCGCCAGTCGGCCGAGGGCGGGATCGGCTGGAGCTTCAGCTTGGTCGGCGGCGCGACGACGAGGGCGAGCGTCGCCTTGGCCTCCGCATAGGCCCGGCGGGGATCGGGCCGGCGCAGGCCCGTGAGACGGTTCGAGGCGAGCCGCTCGACCGGCAGCCCCAAGGCCTCGGCCCGGGACAGCATGGCGCGGCCGTGGGCGTGCTCCAGGGCGGCGGGCGTCACCAGGACGCGCCGCGGGCGCCAGAGCCGGGCCGGACGGTCGGCAGGTGCGGTCCGGAGCGGCTTCTCGGCGAGGGCGGGTTCCATCCTGTGCGGAACGCCGCACCGCACGGCCAAGCTCCGGCCTATCGCGACCCGGACCCCGCGGCTAAAGCACCCGCATGTTCAGAAAACGCTGGGACACCGTGCACGAGGGGCGCGAGGGCTGGCTGTTCCTCACGGGGGGCAGCAACCGCGTCATGGACCGCTACGCGCGGGGCCTGCGCCACTGGTGGCTGATGCGGGGATGGGCCCGGCTGATGGAGGCGCGCGCCGCCCGCGCCGCCCGGCTCGGCATCCGCTGCCTGCACGTGATCGTGCCGGAGAAGCTCTCGGTCTACGAGAACCTGACCCACGGCCTGCCCTACGACCCGGCGCAGGCCTCGACGCGCCGGCTCGCCCGGCGGCTCGCCGGCAAGCCCTACTATCTCGACCTGCTGGCTCCGTTGCGCGCCGCCCGCGACGGGCCGGTGCCGCTCTACCAGCGTACCGACACCCATTGGACGGTCGAGGGCTGCCTGCTCGCCTACCGGGCGATCATGCGGGCGCTGGCCGCCGTGCCGCCCGCCGACATCGCCGAGCGGCCCGACTTCGCGCACGAGACGGTGCTCGATCTCGGCGAGAAGGTGCCGCACCGGCCGACCGAGCGCCTGCGGCGCCCGCGCATCCTGCGCGACGCCGTGCGGGCCGAGACCGGGTCCTTGCTCGCGGCCTACGAGGCGCTGGGTCGCGCCCAGGACCTGCATGTCGGCGCTCACGTGGTCTACCGGAACGCGCGGGCGCCGGACCCGCGCCGCATCATGCTGTTCGGCGATTCCTGCGCGCATTTCTCGCCGATCCTGCTGACCGGCTACCTCGCGGAGAGTTTTTCCGAGGTGCACTTCGTCTGGTCGGCGGCGCTCGACTGGGACTACATCGCGCGCGTGAAGCCCGACATCCTGCTGTTCGAGTTGGCCGAGCGTTTCCTCGCCCGCCTGCCTGCGGACGATTTCGACGTGGCGGCCGGCTGCCGGAGGGGCAGGACGCCGCCCTGGCCGAACGGGACCCCGCCTAGTTGAGGAACTGCATCGCCTCGCCGTTCTCCAGCGCGAGGGCTTGCGCCCGCAGCACAGGCTCCGGCGTGCCGGCCACCGCCAGCAGCAGCGTGACGAGCACCAGCAGACAGGCGAGCGCGCCCGTCACGATATCCGCGTGGCGACGCAGGGCGTGGATCAGCAGGCAGCCGAAGGTGAAGAGGGAAGCCTCGGCAACGGGCAGGGTGAGGGCAAACGACATCGACGGCTCCGCGCAGCATGTGCGGCTCATGGTGCGACGCACAAACGAGTGCGCTGCACAAAGCAGAAAATGGACCGTTCGTGCGCGTTTTCATGTCTCTTCCGGGCTTTTCGGACCCTGGTATGCGCCCATCTCATGGCCATGGCGGCGTGCCTGGGTCGGGCGACGGGAGGCGGCGATGGGTTTGCTGGTCGACGGCGTCTGGCAGGACCAGTGGTACGATACGATGTCCACCGGTGGCCGCTTCGAGCGCAAGGCCTCGGCCTTCCGCAACTGGGTGACGGCCGACGGCGCGCCCGGTCCCTCGGGGGAGGGGGGCTTCCGGGGCGAGGCCGGGCGCTATCACCTCTACGTCGCGCTCGCCTGTCCGTGGGCGCACCGCACCCTGATCGTGCGCGCGCTCAAGGGGCTGGAGGCGGCGATCTCCGTCTCGGTGGTCGATCCGCACATGGGCGCGGAGGGCTGGGTCTTCGGCGATAGGCCCGGCGCGACGCCGGACGCGCTCCACGGCGCACGGCGCCTCTACGAGGTCTACCTGAAGGCCGATCCGCACTACACGGGCCGCGTGACGGTGCCCGTCCTCTGGGACAAGCGGCGCGGCACCATCGTGTCGAACGAGTCGTCCGAGATCATCCGCATGCTCAACGACGCCTTCGGCGCGGGCGACCCCGACCTCTACCCCGCCGACCTGCGGCCTGAGATCGACGCGATCAACGCGCGGGTCTACGAGCGGGTGAACAACGGCGTCTACCGCGCGGGCTTCGCCACCACCGAGGAGGCCTATGCGGAGGCCTACGAGGCCCTGTTCGCGGAACTCGACGCGCTGGAAGAGCGCCTCGACCGGGGCCGCTATCTCTGCGGCGGCCGGCTCACCGAGGCCGACATCCGCCTGTTCACCACGCTGGTGCGGTTCGACGCGGTCTATGTCGGGCACTTCAAGTGCAACCGGCAGCGCATCGCCGACTACCCGAACCTGTCGAACTACCTGCGCGACCTCTACGCCCTGCCGGGCGTGGCCGGGACGGTGAACCTCGACCACATCAAGCGGCACTATTATTGGAGCCACACCACCATCAACCCGACCCGCATCGTGCCGCTCGGGCCCCGGCTCGACTTCGCCGCGCCGAACGACCGGGCCTTGCGGTTCGCAACCTGAGACAGGGATCTCGACGGCGACCGTTCCTTCACTAGATCAGCCGGCATGACGCTCATGACGCCCCGAAACCTTGCGCCCGTCCTCCTCCTGCTCGGCCTCGTCTCGCCGGCCGCGGCGCAGACCGCGATCAAGCTGGAGGGCACCTGCGAGAAGCTGGTGATCGCCGGCAAGGACCTCAGCGACGCCTGCAAGGACGTGCTGACCAACACGGTCGCGCGCAACCGCACGAGCTTCGACTTCGCGGCCGAGGACGGCCAGACCCTGAGCTTCGGCGGCAGCGGCGCCCAGCAGGAGCGCACGGAGGAAACGGATCCCCTCCAGCCGATCAGCCTCGTCGTCCCGGGCAAGGCCGGCGCGGCGCAGGGACCGGTCATGGCGGTGGGCGCCTGCCGCTTCTCGACGCCGGAGCCGAGCAAGACCGCGATCACCTGCGAGGCGACCGCGCCCGGGGACAACACCACCTACGCGGGCACCTTCGTGACGGACGCCAGAGCGACGGCCAAGCCGCCGGAGGGCGGGCCCGCGCCGGGCGCCGCGAAGTAGCGCGCGGGGCTGCGGCCGGGCTGGTCAATCCGGTCCGCCCGTCCCATCTACGCAACGGTCCGCAACGTCGCACGGCGCGCGGGCCGGTACGACGCGCGACCGAACCGTCGAGCAGGGTCCTTTGACGCGCGTGATCTCGCGAGAAGCCCTGCCCGGCGGGCCCGACCAGACCCGAGGCTCGACCCGATGCTCAACGACTTCCCCGCCGGCGACGCGCCGAAGCCCGGCGCGGCCGACCTGATCAAGGACACCACCACCGCCACCTTCCGGCAGGACGTCATCGCCGAGTCGATGAACCGCCCGGTGCTGGTCGATTTCTGGGCGCCCTGGTGCGGGCCCTGCAAGCAGCTCACCCCCGTGCTGGAGAAGGCCGTCACGGCGGCGGGCGGCGCGGTCGTGCTCGTCAAGATGAACATCGACGAGCACCCGTCCATCGCCGGGCAGCTCGGCATCCAGTCGATCCCCGCGGTCATCGCCTTCCAGCGCGGCCAGCCGGTCGACGGCTTCATGGGCGCGGTGCCCGAGAGCCAGGTGAAGGAGTTCATCGCCCGCCTCGCCGGCCCGGCCGGCCCGAGCCCGATCGAGGCGGCGCTCGAGGAGGCGACCCGCCTGATCGCGGAAGGCGACCTCGCGGGCGCCTCCGAGATCTACGCCGCGATCCTGGAGCAGGAGCCCGACAACGTCCCGGCGCTCGCGGGCCTGGCCAAGATCCAGCTCGACGCCGGAGAGTTGGAGAACGCCCGGCAGGTGCTCGCCATGGTGCCGGAGGCCAAGGCCAACGATCCGGCTCTCGCCGGCATCCGGGCGGCGCTGGAACTCGCCGAGCAGGCCGCCTCGCTCGGCGACCTCGCCGGGCTCCAGGCCCAGGTCGAGGCGAACCCGGACGACCATCAGGCCCGCTTCGACCTCGCGCTGGGGCTGGCCGCCCGGGGCGACCGCTCGGCCGCCGTCGACCACCTGATCGAGATCCGCCGCCGCGACCGCGACTGGAACGAGGACGGCGCCCGCAAGCAGCTGCTGCAGTTCTTCGAGGCCTGGGGCGTGATGGATCCGGACACGATCCGCGGCCGGCGCAAGCTCTCGACGCTGCTGTTTTCCTAAAGGACCGCCGGAGGGAGGCGCCATGAGCACGCATGCGGGCTACCGGAGCCCGGCCGACTGCCCGGCCGTGATTCCGGTCTTCCCTCTGCCGGGGGCCCTGCTGCTGCCGCGGGGCCAGATGCCGCTCAACATCTTCGAGCCGCGCTACCTCGCGATGGTGGACGACGCGCTCCGCACCGACAGGGTCATCGGCATGATCCAGCCGGACCCGGAGGGGGCCGGCGGCTCGCCGATGAACCCGCGGCTCTACCGGGTCGGCTGCCTCGGGCGGCTGACACAGTTCGCCGAGACCGGGGACGGGCGCTACCTGATCTCGCTCACCGGGATCAGCCGCTTCCGGATCGAGAGCGAGCTCGCCACCGCCAGCGCCTACCGGCGCTGCCAAGTCTCCTACGACGACTTCGCGGTGGACTTCGCGGCCCGCGCAGGCGAGGAGCAGGTCGACCGCGAGGGCGTGCTGAAGGCGTTGCGCGACTTCGTGGAGTCGAACGACCTCAAGGTCGATTGGGCGGGGATCGAGGAGGCGCCGAACGAGGCCCTCGTCAACGCGCTCTGCATGATGAGCCCCTTCGGCGTGCGCGAGAAGCAGGCCATGCTGGAGGCGCAGGACCTGAAGACGCGGGCCGAGATCCTGATCGCGGTCACGCAGATGGAGCTGGTGCGCGGATCCGGCCCCGAGCCGACGCTGCAGTGACGAGAGACGTGAGCGAGACGTGAGCATGGCCAACGAGATCACCGCCCCCGTCGAGGCGACCCGCGTCGACCCGAAGCTCCTGGAGATCCTGGTCTGCCCGCTGACCAAGCAGACCCTGGAATACGACGCTGCTCGCCAGGAGCTGATCAGCCGATCGGCCAAGCTCGCCTACCCGATCCGCGACGGCATCCCGATCATGCTGCCCGAGGAGGCGCGCCCGCTGACGGACTGAGATCCGCTCAGCGGTTCGGGTCGCGCCGGATCTGGTCGATGTTCTGGTTCGAGAGGTCGGCCGAGATGTTGTCGGGGCGCGGCAACCGGCCGCCGGCCGGATAGTAGTAGGTGAAGCGCGGGCGGCCCTGAGCCTCCTCCGGCTGGCCGGCGCGCAGCTTCTTCAGGTAGTCGGCCCCGTCCCGGTCACTGAACGGCCGCCGCGCCTCGCCGCAGCCCTCGCAGACCGAGACCAGCCAGGATTGCCACAGGCCGTCCGTGCGCTGCTGCATCGACTCGGCCCGCTCACGGTGGGCCGAGGCGAGCGCGACGGTGTCGAGGTCCCCCTGCTGGGCCGGCTTCGGCAGGGCGCCGAGCTGGTCGAGTGCGGCCTTGCCGCCGTCCTGGGCCTGCGCGCCTGCGGTGAGCAGGATGAGGGCGGCGAGCGGCGATCTCCCGGGCATGGCGTCATCCTCCGAAGGACCCTTCGAGGTTGCCGAGGGAGAATGGACCGCCGTCGCATCGGTTGCCCGCCGATCGGCCGGACCGCGAGCGCAGAAGGATTAACCCGGGCCGAACTCAGGCACGATCGGCGTATTGCGCGAGGCCGTTGCCGAACGACCAGTTCTCCGCCTTCACCTCGACGAGGTTGATGAAGACGTCCTCCGGCCGCAGGCCGGGGTCGTCCGTGAGGTTGTCCACGATGCGGCGGTAGAGCGCCCGCTTCTGCGCGCGGTTGCGCGTATCGTTGCAGGTGATCTGCACGATCACGAGGTCGTCGCTGCGGGCGACCCCGAGATAGGTGGCCCCGTAGGCGAAGGCGTCCGCCGCGTGCTCGTGGATCAGCACGAAGCGGTCGTCCTCGGGCACGTCGAAGCTCGCGCGCAGGGCGGCGTAGACGCCCTCCGACAGGGCGGCCCGGTAGGCGGCGGGCTTGCCCACCCGCAGGGAGATCCGGATCAACGGCATGGCAGGGCTCCGCTTCAGGGATGGGACAGGCGAGCCCAGCCGGGCGCGGCGAGGTGGAGCACGCTCTCGTGCGGTGTGCCGGCCGCGCCGTCCCGCCGGAGCGTGAGGCGGAGGAGGCGCCACGCGCCTGGATCGAGCGCGCTGACGGCGGCGCAGGCACCCTCCGCCACGGCCGAGGCGGCGCGCTCGGCCTCCGCGGCACGCAGGGCGGCGAGATCGCGGGTCTCGGAGACCGGAAGCGTCTCGCGCACCAGCACGGTCGCGCCGGTCCCTGAGCCGGCCGCCACCACGAGGGGCAGCCAGGTCTCGACGCGCGGGCGGCCGAACCCGTCCACGACGGCCCGGAAGCGGTGGTCGGTGAGGAACTCGCCGGCGGCGAGCGGGTCCAGCCAGAGATAGGTCGCCGCGTAGACGTTGCCGCCGGCGCCCTCCGCGATCGAGAAGGCCTTGAAGCCGAGGCCGGGTGTCGCGTCGAAGAAGGATCCGCGCTCGGCGACGCGGCGGCGGATGCGGGCCATGTCGTAATCGGCGGGCAGGCGGTGGCGGTAGCGCAGGACCAGCATGTTCGGCTCCGGCAATCGGGAACCGTCACGGCTTGCCAAATCACAGGCATCAGAGAAACATATCGCCGGTTATTTGTACGATGAGCATCTGTTATGATTGCCCCGGCGCGCGCCCTCGATTCCGATGCGGTCCAGGCCTTCGTGCTGGTGGCCGATCTCGGCGGCTTCACGCGAGCCGCGGAGGCGCTCGGGACCTCACAGGCCGCGGTGAGCCTGCGCCTGAAGCGGCTCGAGGAACGGCTCGGTCACCGCCTGATCGAGCGCACCCCGCGGCGGGTCCGCCTGTCCGAGCGCGGCGAGGCCTTCCTGCCCGCGGCGCGCGACCTCCTGGCCGCGCAGGAGCGGGCGTGGCAGCAGGTGGCGCCGACGCCGCCGCGTCGGCTGATCCTCGGGATCAGCGATCACGTCGCGGGACCCGAACTGCCGGTTCTGATCGGGCGCATCGCCGCGCAGGATCCGGGCCTGCTCATCGAGGTGCGGATCGCGGGCTCGCGCGACCTCGTGGCGGCCTATGCGCGCGCCGAGATCGACGCCGCCATCGTGCGAAGCGAGGACGGATCGCCGCGGCGCGGTGAGGGGCGCCTGCTCGCCCGCGAGCCCTTCGGCTGGTTCGCGGGGCCCGGCTTCCGGCACCGGCCGGGCGAGGCGCTGCGGCTCGCGACCCTGGCGGGCTCCTGCGGCGTGCGCGAGACGGCTTTGCGCTGCCTCGACGCGGCCGGCATTTCCTGGACAGAGGTCTTCGTCGGGGGCGGCGTGCTCGCGGTCGGCGCCGCGGTCAGCGCCGGGCTCGGCGTCGCGGCGCTCGCCCGCCGGGTCGCCCCGCCGGGCTCGGTCGAGGTCGGCGAGCGCTTCGGGCTGCCGCCCCTGCCGACCGCCGACGTGGTGCTGCATGCCCGCACCCGGGAACCGCGCGCCGGCGCAGCCCTGCGCCTCGTCGGCGCAGCCTTCCGCGCGGCCGCGACCGTTTGAACCAAGTTACCGTCGGTTCAGCTCCCGTACAGCTCCGACCCATCACTCAGCATATATGCATCTGAACAGGCGCGCTTCCTGGTAGCAAAGCTTGGGCGTTCGCAAGAATTCGGCGTCATATTCTCGCCGTTTCCCAGATTTAACCGGGGGTATCGCCCAATCACGGACCCGACGGGTCTAGCACCGAGAACACGCCGCGTGCCCGCGCGGCGAATCATACGGCTTTGCCCGACAGGGAGCACATGACCTCGACCTTCACCGCCCTCAGCCTCGCCGCCGGTCTCGCGCTGACCGGCCTCCTGCCGGCAGCCCATGCCCGGGCCGGGGATTACACGGGCACGTGGCGCGTCGAGCTCGTGACGGAGAGCGGGATCTGCGACAGCCGCTACAGCTACGCCGTCTCCATCCAGGAGGGGCAGGTGCGCCTCGCCTCGGCGGCGGATGCCGGCACGCGGATGAGCGGACGCGTCGGCGCCGACGGCACGGTCGGTCTCACGGTCTCGAACGGCGGCACCAGCGGCGCCGCCTCGGGCCGGCTCCAGGCGCAGTCCGGTTCGGGCACCTGGAAGGTCTCGGCCCTGTGCTCGGGCCGCTGGACGGCGCGGCGCAGCAACACCCGCACCGCCCAAGCGGAATGATCGGCGTCGGCTACGTCAGGCCGTCGCCAGCCAGGAACGCGCCTCCTCGAGACGGGCGCGCTCGAAGACCCGGATCTGCGCGGGCGAGACGAAGTTGAAGGTCTCGGCCAGTGCCTTGAGCCAGGGCGCGTCGGTGACGAGCGCGACGTGGCTGACGCTCTTCATCATCGAGAGGCCGAAGCGCGGGTCCTTGAAGAAGGCCGCCGGCTCCATGCCCTCGAAGGCGCGGATGTCCTCCAAGAGCTTGAGCTTGCCGCCCTTGTCGAGGTCGGCCTTCATCGCGGTCATGGCCGCGTCCATCTCCGCGTCGGTGATCTTCCCGTCGACCACGATCTCGGCGACGTTGGTGTCCGGCTTCTTGGTGTAGCTCAGCACTATCGGGCTCCTGGGGGGCCGTTGCGGCCCGCCACTCTCCTACAAAAAGCTCTGCGGGTCGACATCGACCGCCACCCGCACGCTGCCGCGGGGCTTCGGCGCGCGCGCCAGCCAGTCGCGCAGGTAGCTCTGCAGATCCACGTTGCGCTCGGTCTTCACGAGCAGGCGGAAGCGGTAGCGCCCGCGCACCAGCGCCAGCGGCGCCTCGGCGGGCCCGAGCACCATGGCGCCGGGCGGCGGCTCGGCGACGCGCGCCAGCGCCTGCCCCTGCGCCTCCGCGGCCTCGCGCTCGGCCGCCGAGACGATGAGCGCGGCGAGGCGCCCGAAGGGCGGCAGGCCCGCGGCCTCGCGCGCGGCCACCTCCTCCGCGTAGAAGCGCTCGGCGTCGCCCGAGAGCAGCGCCGCGATCACCGGGTGCGTCGGCTGGTAGGTCTGGACCAGCGCCCGGCCCGGCCGCTCGCCGCGGCCCGCCCGGCCCGTCACCTGCTGCAGGAGCTGGAAGGTGCGCTCGGCCGCGCGGGGATCGCCGGAGGTGAGGCCGATATCGGCGTCCAAGACGCCGACCAGCGTCAGGTGCGGGAAGTTGTGGCCCTTGGCCACGAGCTGCGTGCCGACCACGATGTCGCACTCGCCGGCCGCCACCGCGTCGAGCTCCATGCGCAGCCGCTCGGCGCCGCCCGGGAAGTCGCTCGACAGCACGATGATGCGCCGGTCCGGGAACAGCTCGGAGACCTCCTCGGCGATCCGCTCGACGCCCGGCCCGCAGGCGGTCAGGTTGTCGAAGGTGCCGCATTCGGTGCAGGCCTGCGGCCGCGGCTCGGCGTAGCCGCACTGGTGGCAGACGAGCGCCTTGCGGAAGCGGTGCTCGACCAGCCAGGTCGAGCAGTTGCGGCAGCGGTAGCGGTGGCCGCAGGCCCGGCAGAGCGTGAGCGGCGCGTAGCCGCGGCGGTTGAGGAAGAGCAGCGACTGCTCCCCCGCCGCGAGGTTCGCCTTGATGGCGTTGATCAAGGGCGGGCTTAGGAAGCGGCCGCGCTCCGGCCCATCGAGGCGCATGTCGATCGCCCGGATGTCGGGCAGGCGCCGGCCGCCGAAGCGCTCGGGCAGGCGCACGTGGCGGTAGCGCCCGCGCTCGGCATTGACCCGGCTCTCGATCGAGGGCGTGGCGGAGGCGAGCACCACCGGGCAGCCCTCCAGGCGCCCGCGCACCACCGCCATGTCGCGGGCGTGGTAGTGTACCCCGTCCTCCTGCTTGTAGGCGGATTCGTGCTCCTCATCGACCACGATGAGGCCGAGTTGTCTGAACGGCAGGAACAGGGCCGAGCGGGCACCGACCACGACGCGCGCCTCGCCGGCCGCCACGGCCGCCCGCAGCCGCTCGCGCCGCCGCCCGCCGACGCCGGAGTGCCACGCGGCCGGCCGCACGCCGAAGCGGGCGGCGAAGCGGTCGAGGAACTGCGCGGTCAGGGCGATCTCGGGCATCAGGATCAGCGCCTGCCGCCCGGCCCGGACGCAGTGCGCCACGGCCTCGAAATAGACTTCGGTCTTGCCGGAGCCGGTGACGCCTTCGAGCAGGACGGGGCCGGGCGCCGCCGGTTCGACCGGTTGCAGCGCGCTCCCGGAAACCCGCGCGTTCCCTTCCCCCGGCGATGCGAGCGCCTTTCCCGGCCCGGCGATCAGCTCCAGCGCGGCCGCCTCCTGCGCGTCGGACAGCGGCACCCGGGGGTGGTCCGGGTCCGGCGGGGGCGCCACCGCCTCGGGCTCGACCGCGACCGCCTCCAGCGCGCCGTCGTCGATGAGCCCGTCGACCACGCTGAGCGAGACGCCCGCCGCCTTGGCGAGCGCGCTCTTCCCGTGCAGCGCCCCGTCGGCGGCCGCCTCCAGCACCTTCCGGCGGGCGGGCGTCGCGCGGGTGGGCGCCTTGCCGGAGACGCGCACGCCGACGCGGGCGGTCTCGCGGGCGGCGGCCTCGTCGGGCAGGCGCAGCACCATGGCGAGCGCCGAGCCCTTCGGCGCCAGCGTGTAGCGGGCGATCCAGTCGACGAGCCGGCGCAGGGGCTCGGAGAGCGGCGGGGCATCGACCCGGCCCGTCACCGGCCGCAGGTTCGAGCCGCCCGCCGTCTGGGCCAGCCCCCAGACCACGCCGACCGTCTCGCGGGGGCCGAGCGGCACCTGCACCACGTCGCCTTCCGCGAGGCGGAGACCTTCGGGCACGACGTAGCTGTAGGCCGTGTCGAGGGCGAGCGGGATCAGGATCTCGGCGACGTCGGGCATGGAATCCGGGTGTGCGGGCCGCATCGAGAGGGCCCGCGGGCCTCCGTTCCGGGTCCGTACCATAGGGCGCGGGAAAAAGCGGCGCCCAGCCTCGCCGCAACGTTCAGCGTGCCCGCAGCCCGTGGGCGAGCGGCAGCGCCGCGAGGCTCAGGGCCGCCATCGCCCAGAAGGCCCGCGCGCCGAACGCGGCGTAGAGCGGGCCGGAGGCCAGCGTCACCAGGGCGCCCGCGAGGCCCAGGCCGACGCTGCCGTAGAGCGTGAGCGCCGTGGCGCGCAGATGCGCCGGCACCGTCTCCCCGATCAGCCCCAGGCAGGCGAGGTGCAGGAGCGCGAAGCTGAGGCCGTGCAGGGCCTGGGCGCCGGCGAGCCAGGGCAGGGCGACCGTCTGCGCGGCGATCCCCCAGCGCAGAGCACCGGCGGCGGCGGCCAGCGCCAGCCCGCCCGCGAGGCCGATCCGGCCGAGGAGCCGCGGGCCGATCGTCAGAAAGACCAGAACCTCGGCGGCCACGGCCTCGGCCCAGAGCAGGCCCGCCGCCCCGGCGCCGATGCCGGAGGCGCGCCAGAGGATCATCGCGAAGGCCTCGTGCAGGCCGTGCGCGCCGATCACCAGAGCGGCGACCAGGAGCGTCCGGCGAAAGGCCGCGAGGCGCAGCAGGGTGCCGAAACCCGCCCCCAGGACGGCAGCCGGATCCGGCCTCGGGCCGGTCTCGCCGGGGGGCGACGGCAGGCGCCGCGCGAGGGCCCCCGCGACGATGAAGAGCGCGCCGCCCATCAGGATCGCGGCGGCGAGCCCGTAGGTCCCGGCGAGCCATCCGGCCACGGCGGCCGCGGCGATGAAGGCGCCCGAGCCCGCCGCCCGCACGCGCCCGTAGACGAAGGCCGTCCCGCCCCGCGCCGCACCGAGCGCCAGCGCGTCGGCGAGCGGGGCCAGCGGCGCCGTCGCGACCGCGTAGGCTAGGCCCGCGGCGAGCACCGGCCAGAGCCCGTGGATCGGCAGGTGCGCCGCCGCGAGGAGGCCGGCCGCGACCGCGCTCGCGGCGAGGATCGGGCGGGCCGCGTCGCGCGCATCGGCGAGACGGCCGGCGAGCGGGGCGGCCACGAGCCGCACCAGGGTCGCGGCGGCCAGCACGAGGCCGATCGCCTCGGGCGCGAGCCCGCGGGCGGCCATCAGGTTCGGCAGGAGCGGGGACAGGCAGCCATAGGCGCCGTAGAGCCCGGCATAGAGCGCGAGGTAGCGCGCGAACCCGCCCCGTCCCGCCACGTCATCCCCCGGTCTCCCGACACGCACCAGCCTATACCGGATTGCGCCGGCCGGAGCGCCGCGTCAGGAACGGCCGATGCAGCACGCGCAGCCGAATCCATCCTGTCCTCGGAGCGAAGGGAGCGCTCCCCACGGTTCAGGCTTGGTGCGCGCCCGTGCCTGAGATGCCCCGCCTCGAACTCGACCGCATCGGCTGCCGCTTCGGCCCGGTGCGGGCCCTCGACGACGTCTCGCTGGCGGTGGCGGGTGGAGAGATCGTCGGGCTGCTCGGCGATTCCGGCTGCGGCAAGAGCACCCTGCTGCGGATCGTGGCCGGGCTGGAGACGCCCGACCGGGGCGCCTTGCGCCTAGACGGGCGGGAGATCCGCCCCGGCCTGCCGCCGGAGCTGCGCGGCGTCGGGATGATGTTCCAGGACTACGCCCTGTTCCCGCACCTGACGGTCGCCGAGAACGTGCGCTACGGGCTCGCCGGCCGCAAACGCACCGAGGCCGATGCTGCGGCGGCCGCGCGGCTCGCGCAGGTGGGGCTCGGGCACCGCGCGGCGGGCTATCCCGAGACCCTGTCGGGCGGCGAGGCCCAGCGGGTGGCGCTTGCCCGGGCGCTCGCGCCCGGCCCGCGCCTGCTGCTCCTCGACGAGCCCTTCTCAAATCTCGATCGCCGCACCCGCGACCGGGTGCGGGCCGACACGCTCGCGGTGCTGCGCGCGGCCGGCGCCACGGCGCTCCTCGTGACCCACGACCCCGAGGAGGCGATGGAGGTCTGCGACCGCATCGCGCTGATGCGGGCCGGGCGCGTCGTGCAGGTGGGCACGCCGGAGGATCTCTACCGCCGCCCGGTCAACCGCTTCGCCGCCCGGTTCTTCGGCGACCTTGTGGAGGTCGCGGGGCCCTGCCGGGGCGGAGTGCTGGAGACGCGGCTCGGATCCTTCCCGGTGCCCGGCTTCGCGGAGGGCGCGCGCCTGAGCGCGGCCGTCCGCCCGCAGGCGCTGCGGATCGTGCACGCGGGCGAGGGCTGCCCGGCCCGCGTCGCGCGACGGGTCTATCTCGGCACGCAGACGCGGCTGGAGATCGAGGCCGCGGGTTTCGCTGAGCCGCTGCGCCTCGCGGTGCCCCCCGAAGATGCGCACCGGCCTGGCGAGACCGTCGGCCTCGTGCTGGCGGGCGACACCCCCTTTATTTTTGTGCCCGACGCGGATTAGGGACGGAGGTCCGCGCGTGAGGCGCTGCGTAGATTTTAACTGTTTTAGATCAAAAACTTAGGTCTTGCTTTCGGTCGGCCGATGCCGCTCAACCTCCCGCGCTTCAGGGAGGAAACCATGTCGCGTCGGACTGCCGGATACGCCCTTCTCGCCACCCTGCTCGCGGCCGTGTCCGCGCAGGCTGCGGAGGTGAACCTCTACACCACCCGCGAGCCCGGCCTGATCCGGCCGATCCTCGATGCCTACACGGCCAAGACCGGCACCACGGTCAACACGGTCTTCGTCGAGAAGGGGCTGGCGGAGCGCGTGGCGGCCGAGGGCGAGCGCGCCAAGGCCGACGTGCTGATGACGGTCGATATCGGCAACCTGATCGAGCTGGTCGACCGCGGCCTCGCCCAGCCGGTGAAATCGGCCGCGCTCGATGCTGCCGTCCCCGCCACCCTGCGCGATCCTGAGGGCCGCTGGTTCGCGCTCTCCTCCCGCGCCCGCGTGGCCTACGCGGACGCGCGCGACTTCGCCGACCTGAAGGCGCTCTCCTACGAGGAGCTGGCCGACCCGAAATGGAAGGGCAAGCTCTGCCTGCGCTCGGGCCAGCACCCCTACAACACGGCGCTGATTGCCCATCACCTCGCCAAGCACGGGCCGGAGAAGACGGAAGCCTGGCTGAAGGGCGTGAAGGCCAATCTCGCCCGCAAGCCCGCGGGCGGCGACCGGGACATCGCCCGCGACATCCTGGCCGAGACCTGCGAGATCGGCCTCGGCAATTCCTACTATGTGGGCCTGATGCGCTCGGGCAAGGGTGGGCCCGAACAGGTGAAGTGGGGCGAGGCCATCACGGTCGCACTGCCGACGTTCGAGGGCGGCGGCACGCACGTTAACGTCTCGGGCGCGGTGGTGGCGAAGAACGCCCCGAACCGCGACGAGGCGGTCAAGCTCCTCGAGTACCTCGTCTCCGACGAGGCGCAGGCCCTCTACGCCCAGGCGAACTACGAGTACCCGGTCAAGGCCGGCGCCAAGATCGACCCGCTGCTCACCGCGATGGGCCCGCTCGCGATCGACCCGACGCCGCTCGCCGACATCGCCCGCAACCGCAAGGCCGCGAGCCTGCTGGTGGACAAGGTCGGCTTCGACAATTGATGCGTGAAATCCCCCTCCGCCGCCCTGGCGGAGGGGGAGGCCCGACCTTGCGGCGGGGCCGCAAACAGGCACATTTTCCCCGTGCGACGCGCTATGAGGGATCCATGAGCCGCTCCGCCGCCCGCCCCGACATCCTCGCCGCCATCGGGGACACGCCGCTGATCCGCCTGCGCCGGGCCTCGGAGGAGACCGGCTGCACGATCCTCGGCAAGGCCGAGTTCCTGAATCCCGGACTCTCGGTGAAGGACCGGGCCGCGCTCTCGATCGTGCAGGACGCGGAGGCGCGGGGGCTGATCCGGCCGGGCGGCACCATCGTGGAGGGCACGGCCGGCAATACCGGCATCGGCCTCGCCTTGGTGGCCTCGGTGCGGGGCTACCGCACCGTGATCGTGATCCCCGAGACGCAGTCGGCCGAGAAGAAGCAGACCCTGCGGCTCGCCGGCGCACGCCTCGTCGAGGTGCCGGCGGTGCCTTTCGCCAACCCCAACAACTACGTGCACGTGGCGCGGCGCCTGGCCGAGAGCCTCGCAACCCGCGATCCCGCCGGGGCCTTCTTCGCCGACCAGTTCGACAACGTCGCCAACCGCCGCGCCCATGTGGAGCATACCGGGCCGGAGATCTTCGCGGGCACGGGCGGCGCGGTCGACGGCTTCGTCTGCGCGGCCGGCACCGGCGGCACGCTCGCGGGCGTCGCCGAGTCTCTGCGCACGGCCAAGCCCGGCGTGAAGATCGCGCTCGCCGATCCCGACGGCTCGGCCCTCTACGCGCACTACACCGCCGGCACGCTGAAGGCCGAGGGCTCCTCGATCACGGAGGGCATCGGCCAGGGCCGCGTCACCGGCAACCTCGCAGGCTTCACGCCCGACCACGCCTTCCGCATTCCCGACACCGAGGCGCTGGAGATCGTGTTCGGGTTGATGCGCGAGGAAGGCCTGTCGCTCGGCGGCTCGTCCGGCATCAACGTGGCGGGGGCGATCCGGTTGGCGAAGGAACTCGGGCCGGGCCACACGATCGTGACGATCCTGTGCGACGGCGCGGCGCGCTACGCCTCGAAGCTGTTCAACCCGGCCTTCCTCGCCGAGCGCGGCCTGCCCGCGCCGGACTGGCTCGACGCGCCCGCCGAGGATCTGCCGGACTGGCGGGCCTGAGGGCCCGCCGACCCTCGCTCAGCGGCTGCTGCCGCCGCCGTTCGCGCTGCCCTGCGGGATCGCGCGCTCCGGCTGGCCCGCATTGCCGCCGGCCGCCGAGTTCGTCGTGATGGTCTCCGCGCCCGTGCTGCCGCGCGAGATGATCAGGCTGGGGTCGTTGCCGGTCGTGTTCGGCTGGCGCTGGATGATGGGGCGGGTCGCACCCGGCCCCTGGAGAGGGGCCAGACCCTGGGCCAGGGCAGGGCCAGTGACGAGCAGCGCCAGGGCGCTGACGGCGAATGTCTTTGTCATGGGAGCTCCGTGCCGGACGGTCCGGCGTGTAGAGCGGCAACCGCGCGATGTGCGGGAGGTTTCCGGGCTCGCGCCGAGCGTGCGGCAACGCACGGATGACGGGCCGCGACGTTCCGGACCCGTTCGGACGCCTTCGCAGAACCGGGCATGACTTCGCCGGTTGGCCGTTCGAAGCCCCAGGAGTTGCGATGGCCCTTCCGAGAGACGAGAAGCCGGCGCCGGTGCGGACGAACCGCTTCGGCCTGATCGCGGCCGCCATCCTCTTCGCGGCCCTTGTCGCCTACACGATCTACTTCCTCACCGTTCCGGCCACGCCGCCACCGACACCGCACTGAGGCACGGCCTCCCGACGCGGAAGGCCCGCCGCGGCGGTGCCGGGCGGACCTTGCAGGCGGCGAGCGACGCGCCGACGCCTCAGTTGCGGACGAGGGCGCCCGCGGGGCCGCCGGCATGCTGGCCGGAATAGCGGTAGGCCGAGGCCGCGGCGTGCCGGACCGCGGGCGCCTGCCCGGGCGCGAGGTAGCCCGGATAGGCCGAGGCCGGGTAGGGGCTGTGGCGGGAGTCGAGGCCCTGGGCGAGAGCCGGCGAGGCGACGGTCGCGGCGAGCAGGGCGGCGGCGATGAGGCGAGACGTCATGATGATCTCCCGTGTCTTGGGATGCGAGGAAATCATCCGGTCTAGGGTGGAGTGAGAAAGATCGTGCCTTCGCAATCTTGCGCGGTCTTGGTCGCTCCGGCTGTCCTTGGCCGAATGCAGTGACGAAACCGGTGAATGCGCGCACCGGTTCACGCTGATCGGTGCGCTCTCGCACCTGCGAGACGCGCAGCACCGCCGCTTCGCAAAACACCGGATCGGCCAAAGGTGGCAGAGCCGCGTCATCGTCGTGTCAAGAAAAATGGGACGCGACTGAACGAAGCGGACCGTCACGGCGTTTGAATGGCCAAGCTCACATCCTGTGCAGCTGCCGGAGTATACGCAGCATGTCCCTCGTCACCATTCTGCTGATCATTCTGATCATTCTCGCCTTTGGCGGCGGCGGCTTCCTGGGCGGCGGCGCCTATCGCGGACCCGGCTTCGGCCTCGGCGGCATCCTGCTCATCATCCTGATCGTGCTGCTCGCCACCGGGCGGCTCTGACCCTGTCGTCGCCCGCGCGCCTCAGCGCGCGCAGGTGACGGCCACCACGGCCACCACGGCCGGCGCGACCGCGCCGGCCGACGACTCGCCGGCCCCGCCCGGCGCCGCGATGCCGTTCCGGCGCAGGAAACCCGCGACCGCGTCGCCCGGCAGGATCGGGAAGCGCGCCGGCGGCGCCACTCCGGCAACGAGGCGCGGCGCGTCCGGATAGCGGGCGACGATCCCGGCGAGCGCGCCCGCGCGGTCGAGGACCGGCGCGCCGGCCGCGCCCGGCTGGAGCGGCGCCACCACGCCGGATCCCTGCGCCGTCCCGGGCGCGACGACGCGCCCCTCGGCGCTCGCTGCCAACACCGTCAACGCCTCGTCGGCGCCAACCGGCGTCGCACGCGGCATCGGCAGGACCGGGGCCGGCAGGCCCGGCGCCTCGATCAGCGCGAGGCCTTGGGCCGGGTCGCTCGCGAGCACGCGCGCCGCCGCGGCTCCGATGCGCGGCGCGCACCCGCTGAGCGCGGCGGCCGCTGTCAGCACCCGCCCCTGCGCCACCACGAGGCCCGTCGCGGCGGGGGGCGCCCCGGCCCGCGGGAGTATCGGCAGGGCGGATTGAAGCGAGGGCTCGGCAGGCGGCTGCAGGGACGGCTGCGCGGGCGCGGGCGGCCGCGCGCCGGCCTGCGGCGCGGGCCTCTGTGCCCCCTCGCCCGAGCCGTCCGTCGGCGCGTCGGGGAAGGGCACGAAGCTGTTGGCGACCGCGATCACCAGCCGGTCGACCTCCGCAGCGAGGCGGCTGTCGTAGCCGAGGGTGAAGCCCCGAACGCCCGCCGGACCCGCCGCGTAGCGGATGTAGGAGCGGCCCGTTGCGGTCTCGCCCGTGACCACGATGAAGTCCGGCCGCTTCAGCTTGTAGGTCACGCGCCGGTCCGGCATCGGCGCGGTGGCGCGCTCGAACAGGCTGTCGAGGGTCGCGGCCTCCGGCGGGAAGGCGCGGGTCTCCAGCGTCACCCGGCCGTCCGCGCTCTGCCAGCGCGTGCCGGCCGGAACGGGGCCGGGCAGGGGCGTGCGCTTGGCGAGCAGGCGCTCGGGCACGCCGAGCGTCACGCCGCTCGCCGGGTCCGTCCGTACGACGAAGCGTGCCGCGCGCCGGGCCGCCTCGCCCGCCGCAAGGATCGCCTGACGCATGCTCGGATCGAGCGGATCGCGGGTCTCTCCAGTGCGGGTGCGGTAGGCGTTCAGCCCCTCGAAGGTACGCCGCCCGAACGCGCCGCTGACCACGCTGTTGTAGTCCCCGGTCCAGACGAGGGCGTCCTGCAGCGCCTTGCGCTCCGCCTCGGGCAGCGCCTCGAAGCGCGCGCGCATCGCCTCGACGGCGGGATCGGGCGCTGCGGCAGGCGGGCGCTGCGCCGGCTGCGCCACGGAGGCGGTCGGGGCGGCGAGCGCGGCGGCGACGAGGGCGGCGGCGCGAAGCCGGATGCACGGCATGGTCCCGGGTCCCGATCTTCTGCTTCGGGCGAGCTTGGCAGGCGGTTGGAACGAAGGCCAGCGCGAATTGGGAAGGCGGTGCGCCGGGGCTGCATCCTGGGACGCACGCTCTTGCCTATTCGCACGACGCGTATGGAGGCCTCCGCGCGCTCCCTCTCCCCTGTCGAGCTGCCGGACCCCCACATCTTCCACACTAAGCGCGGGTCTCCGCGCCCTATGGAAGCGGGAGCGCGGTGGGGTGCCTGCCCGCTCGTTCACAGCCGAAGCAGACGCCTACGGCCCTGCGCAGTTCAGCCCGGATCCGCCCCCGCCTGCGCACCGCCCGGCGCCCGCACGGCGGCGAGCACGTAGACCCGGATCGCCGAGGACAGGTTCTGCGCTCCGCGCCCCGCGTCAATCGCGCCGATCAGCGCCTGCACGGATTGCCTACGGGTGGAGGCGATCTCGCGCAGGGCCTCCCAGAACGGCTCCTCGAGGGAGACGCTGGTCGGGTGGCCTGCGATCATCACCGAGCGCTTGCGGATGCCGCTCACGCCGGCGGGTCGTCCCGCTCCAGGCGATGTCCCAAGCGATGCCCTTCATGGCGGATCTCCTCCAGGACCTTGCGCTTCTCCTGAAGGGTCTTCTGCTTCTTCGGGCGGCCGAAGGCCACGCGGTTCTCGGCGGCCTTGGCGTCCTTCTCCGCCTTCTCCCGCGCCTTGCGGACCTGACGCAGGTTGATGATCTCGCCCATGCGATCCAACCTCCCGGCTCGGGCCGGCGCGGGGAGGCTCCTCGCACCGGCCGGTTCATCAGAGGGCGCCACGCGCGCGGCGCCTGTCACTCGGTACTGACTACGCGGCCCCGCTCATTTCGGGCCGCTCACTCGGCGCTCGGCGCCAGCATGGTCTCGGGCCGCACCACGCGCTCGAACTCCGCGTCGGTCACGTAGCCGAGGCGCAGCGCCTCCTCCTTCAGGGTGGTGCCGTTCTTGTGCGCGGTCTTGGCGATCTCGGCGGCCCGGTCGTAGCCGATCGTGGGCGCGAGGGCGGTCACCAGCATCAGCGAGCGGCTCATCAGGTCCGCGATCTTGTCCTCGTTGGCCTTGATGCCGACGACGCAGTTGTCGGCGAAGCTCACGGCGGCGTCGGCGAGCAGGCGCACCGATTGCAGCACGGCGTTGGCGATCACCGGCTTGAACACGTTGAGCTCGAAATTGCCCTGGGAGCCGGCGAAGGACACGGTGGTGCCGTTGCCGATCACCTGGGCGCAGACCATCGTCAGCGCCTCGCACTGGGTCGGGTTGACCTTGCCGGGCATGATCGAGGAGCCGGGCTCGTTCTCCGGCAGCGACAATTCGCCGAGCCCCGAGCGCGGGCCCGAGCCCAGGAAGCGGATGTCCTGGGCGATCTTGAACAGGCCTGCGGCGAGCGCCGAGAGCGCGCCCTGCGTGAAGACCAGCGCGTCGTGGGTGGCGAGCGCCTCGAACTTGTTCGCGGCCGAGGTGAAGGGCAGCCCGGTGAGCTCCGCGACCTTGGCGGCGAACTTCTCGGCGAAGTCGGGGTGCGCGTTGAGGCCGGTGCCGACGGCGGTGCCACCCTGCGCCAGCGCCAGCACGCCCGGAAGGGTCGCGGCGACGCGGGAGCCGCCGAGCGCCACCTGCGCGACGTAGCCAGAGAATTCCTGGCCAAGCGAGACCGGGGTCGCGTCCTGCAGGTGGGTGCGGCCGATCTTGACGATGCCCTCGAAGGCCTGCGCCTTGGCGTCCAGCGCGCCGTGCAGGTGCGAGAGGGCGGGCAGCAGCCGCTCCTGGATCTCGCGGGCTACCGCGATGTGCATCGCGGTCGGGAAGGTGTCGTTCGAGGACTGGCCGCGGTTGCAGTGGTCGTTCGGGTGGACCGGCGACTTGCCGCCGCGCTGGCCCCCCAGACGCTCGTTGGCGAGGCTCGCGATCACCTCGTTGGCGTTCATGTTGGACTGCGTGCCCGAGCCCGTCTGCCAGACGACCAGCGGGAACTCGTCGTCGTGCCGGCCGGCCACCACCTCGGCGGCGGATTCGGCGATCGCATCGGCGATCTTCGGGTCGAGGGCGCCCAGGTCCTTGTTCACCAGGGCGGCGGCCTGCTTCACGATGCCCAGCGCGTGCACGAGCGGCGCCGGCATGTGCTCGGTGCCGATCTTGAAGTTCTGGATCGAGCGCTGCGTCTGCGCGCCCCAGTACCGGTGGGCCGGAACCTCGATCGGGCCGAACGTGTCGGATTCCGTGCGGGTGGCGGTCTCGGTGGGCGACATCGTGGCCTCTACGTCTGGTGCAGTGCGGCACCTACTTAGCGAAGGCCGGGCCGAAACGCGAACCTGCCGCGCGGCCGTCCTGACAATCCGCGCGGGCTGTCGCCGCGCCCCCGGAAGCTCACGGGACACCATGCCGACGATCGCCGAGACCGCGCCGGAGACGGCGCCGAGGACCCGCTTCCGCCCCGCCGTGCCCCGCCCCCGGCGCACGCCGATGGGGCTGTTCGACTTCCTGAAGGCCGCCCGCGCCAACCCGCTCACCACCTGGATGGAGGAGCACTTCACCCTGCCGCTGGTGGCGGGCGAGGGCGTGCTCGGGCGCGTCACCGTGGTGAGCGAGCCGGGCCTGATCCGCCACGTCTTGGTCGAGAACGCGGCCGCCTACCGCAAGGACGACCTGCAGCGCCGCGTTCTGGCGCCGGGCCTCGGCGAGGGCCTGCTGACGGCCGAGGGCGACGACTGGCGGCTGCAGCGGCGCACGCTCGCCCCGCTCTTCTCCGCCCGGACTGTGCGGGGCTTCGAGGCAGCGATGAACGCGGCCGGCGCCCGCCTCGCCCGGCGCCTCGTGCGGCGCACCGGCACGCAGGTCGACGTCGCCCAGGAGATGGCCCGCGTCACCCTCGACGTGCTGGAGCGCACGATCTTCACCCACGGGCCGCAGAACGACCCGGACGCTCTGGCCCGCGCCATCACGCGCTTCCTCGAATCGGTCGGGCCGATCGACCCGCTCGACGTGTTCGGCGTGCCCGCCGTCGTGCCGCGGATCGGGCGCCTCCGGGCGCGGCCGGCGTTGCGCTACTTCGCCGAGGTGGTGGACGGGCTGATCGACCACCGCCGAGCCGTGATGGCGCGGGGCGAGGCGCCGGAGGATCTCCTCACCCTATTGCTGGCCGCGCAGGACCCGGAGACGGGGCAGGGGCTCGACGACCTCACGGTGAAGGCCAACATCGTCACCTTCATCGCGGCCGGCCACGAGACCACCGCCAACGCCCTGACCTGGGCGCTCTACTGCCTGTCGCAGGACGCGGACACGCGCGCCCGACTGGAAGCGGAGGTGGATGCGGCGGCCGACCCGGAGGGCAACTTCGCCGCCGAGCGCCTGCCCTTCGCCAAGGCCGTGATCGAGGAGGCTTTGCGCCTCTTCCCGCCCGCCGCCATCATCAGCCGGCAGGCGTTGAAGGAGGACCGGCTCGGCCGCGTGAAGGTGCCGCGCGGCTCGCTGGTGATGGTCTCCCCTTACGTGCTCCACCGCCACCGCGCCCTCTGGGACGACCCCGACGCCTTCGTGCCGGAGCGTTTCCTCGGCGAGGCCCGCGCGGCGATCCCGCGCTTCGCCTACCTGCCCTTCGGGGCGGGGCCGCGCGTCTGCATCGGCCAGAGCTTCTCGCTGCAGGAGGCGGTGATCGTGCTGGCCCACATGGTGCGGGCGGTCCGCCTCGGCCTGCCCGCCGACCACCCGCCGGTCACGCCGGTGCAGCGGGTGACCGTGCGGCCCAGCGGCGGCCTGCGGATGGACGCCGTGCGGCGCTGACCGATCCGCCGCGGAGAGGGAGCTCAGGGTTCCGGCGCGGCCCCCCGCGGCGGACCCTCGACCAGGGCGACGCTCTTCACCGCGGCGAAGACCGGCAGTCCCGGTCGGAGGCCCATCTCGGCCAGCGAGCGGCGGGTCAGGCGCACCACCAGGGCCAAGCCGCCGCAATCGAGGCGAACCTCCGTGCCGGGATCGCCGGGCGTGGCCGCGCCGATCTCCGCCACCGTGCCGGCCAGCACGTTGAGCGCGCTCGTGCCCGCGGGCCGGGCGAGGCTCAGGGTCACGTCGCGGGCCGAGACGAGGATGCGCAAGGGGGCGCCCACGGCCCGGTCTAGGAGCGGCACGTGGAGGGGGCCGGCGGCGGTGGAGAGCCGGGTCAGCGCGAAGGCCGGATCGTGCGCCTCCACGGTGGCGGCGAGCACCGCGCCGGCCTCGCGGGCGGCCCGCAGCGGCGCGACGTCGAGGCGCGCGCTGAGTTCGTCCACGGGGCCGCGCGCGACCACCCGGCCCGCCTCCAGCACCACCACACGGTCGGCGAGCCGCACGATCTCCGGCAGGGCATGGGAGACGTAGAGGATCGGCACCCCGCCGAGGTCGCGCAGGCGCTCGAGGAAGGGCAGGATCTCGGCCTTGCGGGCCTCGTCCAGCGCCGCCAGAGGCTCGTCCATCAGGAGGAGGCGGGGCCGCGCCAGCAGGGCCCGGCCGATCGCCACGCGCTGGCGCTCGCCCCCCGAGAGACCGGCGGGGCGGCGGGCGAGAAGCTGGCCGATGCCGAGCAGGCCGACCACGTCGTCGAAGCTGATCCCGTCGCTGCCGATCCTGTCGAGGCCGCGCGCGAGCCGGCGCCCGAACAGCAGGTTGGCGCGCACGTCGAGATGCGGGAACAGCCGGCTCTCCTGGAAGACGTAGCCGATGCGGCGGCGGTGCGGCGGCACGAAGCGGCGCGTGGCCGTGTCCACCAGGATCTCGCCGTCGAGCGTCACGCGGGCCCGCTCGGGGCGCACCAGCCCGGCGACGATGTCGATCAGCGTGGTCTTGCCCGAGCCCGAGCGCCCGAACAGGGCCGTGACCCCGCCCGCGGCCTCGAAGGCCGCATCGAGCCGGAAGGCGCCCTGCCGGTGCGCGACCGCGACCGCGAGGCCGCTCACGCGGCCATCCGGCGGGCGACGCCGCGGGCTAGGAACTCGGAGAGGACGAGCGCGCTCATCGAGACGGCGATCGAGATCAGGGTCAGGCGCATCGCCCCGGCCTCGCCGCCCGGCACCTGGGTCAGGGTGTAGATGGCCGACGGCAGGGTCTGGGTCTCGCCGGGAATGTTCGACACGAAGGTGATGGTGGCGCCGAACTCGCCCATCGCCTTGGCGAAGCAGAGCACGAGGCCCGCCAGGATCCCCGGCAGGATCAGCGGCAGGGTCACGCGGGCGAAGACCTGGAGCGGGTTCGCCCCGAGGGTCGCGGCCGCCTGCTCCAGCTTGGAATCGACCGCCTCGATCGACAGGCGGATGGCCCGCACGAGGAGCGGAAAGCCCATCACCGCGCAGGCGAGCGCCGCGCCTGTCCAGCGGAACGCGAACACGATGCCGAACTCGGCGAGCACGCCGCCCACCGGCCCGCGCCGCCCGAAGGCGAGGAGCAGCAGGTAGCCGGTCACCACCGGCGGCAGCACCAGGGGCAGGTGGACCGCCATGTCGAGGAGCGTCTTGCCCCAGAACCGGCCCCGGGCGAGCAGGTAGGCCACGCCGAGGCCGAGCGGCAGGCTCGCCAGCGTGCCGGTGCTGGCCACCAGCAGGCTCAGGCGCAGCGCCTGCCACTCCTCGGGTGTCAGCCAGCCCGTCACGGCACCGGTCACTGCTGGGCGGTGGCGGAGCGGTTCAGCACGGTGAAGCCCTGTTTCTCGAAGGCCGCCTTGGCGGTCGGCCCGCGCAGGTAGGCGAGGAAGGACGCGGGGTCCGGATTGGCCGAGTCCTTGGTGACGGCCACCGGGTAGACGATCGGCGGGTGGCTGTCGGCCGGGAAGGTCGCGACGATGCGCACGTTGGCATCGGCGGCCGCGTCGGTGGCGTAGACGATGCCGAGCGGCGCCTCGCCGCGGGAGACCAGCAGCAGCGCCGCGCGCACGCTCTCGGCTTGCGCCACCTTGTCCTTCACGCCGGCCCAGCCGCCGAGCTTCTCCAGCGCGGCCTTGCCGTACTTGCCGGCCGGCACCGCCTCGACATTGCCCATGGCGAGGCGCCCCGGGCCCAAAGCCGCCGCGAGGTCGAGGCCCGGGCCCATCCGGACCTCGGCCTTCGAATCCCTCGGGGCGATCAGCACGATGCTGTTGGCGAGCAGGCTCACGCGCGTGTCGGGCCGGATGAGGTTCTGCTTGGCGAGGTAGTCCATCCAGTCGAGGTCGGCGGAGAAGAACAGGTCCGCGGGCGCGCCCTGCTCGATCTGCTTGGCCAGCGTGTTCGAGGCCGCGTAGGAGACCCGCGGGGCCGGGTTGCCCGCCTTCGCGTAGGCGCCCGCGATCTCGTCGAGGGCGTTCTTCAGGCTCGCGGCGGCGAAGACGGTGACGGGCTCGGCCGCCCGGGCCGGTGCCGTCGCCAGGAGGGCGCCGGCGACGAGGGCTGCCAGGAAGCCGGCGCGGGTGATCATGCGCATGCGGGTCCGCCTCGGATTCGCGGGCGGCTTCATCCGGGCCGCCGCCGCGCGCTATATACCGCTGAACATAGCCTCGGCCAGAGGCGCCGCGGAGGCACGATGACCCGCCTGAGCATCCGGATCGATCTCGGTCCCGACCACCGCGTCGGTCCCGGCAAGGTGCGACTCCTGGAGGCGATCGCCGAGCACGGCTCGATCTCGGCGGCCGGACGGGCGCTCGGCATGTCGTACCGGCGGGCCTGGACCCTGGTCGAGGCGCTGAATGCCGGCTTCGGCCGGCCGGTGGTCGAGACGCAGGCCGGCGGACGGGCCGGCGGCGGGGCGCGGCTCTCCTCCTTCGGCGCCGGCCTCGTGGTGGATTACCGGGCGATCGAGCGGGCCGCCGAGCGGGCCGCCGCCCCCTTCCTGGCGCGCCTGTCCGATCCAGCCGGGGATCCTCCCGAGGATCACGGGCCGCAGGAGCTCGTGCAGCCATCCGATACCGTAGAGGATGAGCGCGTTCGGAAAGGGCAGAACGCGGCCGGCGACCATTAAGACTATCGCGGTGTGCGGCTTCGGTCACGACTTGATCGAGATGTCTGTCTGCTGGTGAGACTGTCTGCATCCACACGAGTAAGATTGGCTTCGTGTATCTTCCCAGAAGTTTTCATGAATTATCTGCCCTTGCCGATCTCGACAAAAGTCTCCGTTGATGGATCGGCCCACTTCATGGCTCGGTGGTCGAGCTCCGGCGGGCGGCGACAGGCCCTTAACCATACCTCCATTAGAGTCAGGGCCATAAGGGAACCTTTGGCCGTCTATCCGTAAGGCCTCCCCAGACGATCAGGAGCCCGCCACATGCAGATCGATCTCGCGACCCTGTGGTACCTGACCATCGGGACGCTGCTCGTCTCCGCGGCCCTGACGCTCTGGGAGCGGCAGGCCCACCCCCGGCGCGCGCGCGAGCTCGGGATCTGGGCGGGCGCCTGCGCGGTCTTCGCGCTCGGCTGCGTGGTCGCGATGAACCGCGGCCTGTTCCCCGGTGCGGTCGGCGCGGCGCTGACCAACCTCCTGATGGTGCTGGGCTACCTCATGGTCCTGCACGGGGCGGCCAGCCTCGACGGTCCCGCGCGGGTCCGCGGCTCGGCGGCGGCGCTCGCCGCCCTCGCCCTGCTCTGGGCTCTGGCGGGCTGGCGCTTCGAGGCGGCGTTCTGGAACCACGTCGCCGCGCTGCCGATCGCGCTGACCTGCGGCCTGACCGCCTGGACGCTCCTGCGCAGCCGCTCGGTCCGGGGCCTGCGCTCGCGGCCGGTCGCCGTCGCGGTCTCGGCCGGCCACGGCCTGTTCTACCTGCTGCGCGGTCTCGTGGCGCCTCTCCTCGTCGAGCGCTACGGGCCCGGGCTGCTGCCGGTCTTCGCCAAGGTCACGATGTACGAGGCGGTGCTCTACTCCGTCGCCATGCCGATGACCTTCCTGGCGCTGGTGCGCGAGGAGGCGCAGGCCCAGCTCCTGGCGGCCGCCCGCACGGACTTCCTCACCGGACTCGCCAACCGGCAGGGCTTCTTCGAGCGGGGCACGCGGATGCTCGCGGAGCGGGAGCCGGACCGGCCCTTCGCGCTCCTCGCCTTCGATCTCGACCACTTCAAGAGCATCAACGACCGCTACGGACATGCCGCGGGCGACGCGGTGCTCGCGCTCTTCGCCCGCGTGGCCCGCGAGGCCGCCGGGCCGGACGCGCTGGTGGTGCGCCTGGGCGGCGAGGAATTCGCCGCGCTACTGCCGGGGCAGGGCGCCCGCGCGGCCCGGCAGGTCGGCGAGGATATCGCGCGGCTCTTCGCCGAGGCTGCCGCGCACCGTGACGGCCCCGGCATCCGGGCGACCGTCAGCGTCGGCCTGGCGGAGGCGGGGCCGGATCGCGGCGATCTCTCGGGGCTGCTCTCGGCCGCCGACCGCGCACTCTATCGGGCGAAGGCTGCCGGCCGGAACCGCCTTGAGGTTGCGGCGGCCGCCTGAGGACGTCGGCCGACCCGGGGGCTCGTCCGGGAGGACGCATGTCCGGGGCTCGTCGACCTCGGTGAGCAGGGCCCGGCCCGTCATCGGAGCCGTCCGGGCAGGCAGGCCGCCGCAGGGCGGGTGGTGCGCGGAGACGGTCTCTCGTCTCAGGCCGGCAGGATGGCGCGGAGCCGCTGCAGGGCGCGCGCCTCGGCCTCCTGAGGCGTGAGGCCGGCGGCCAGGATCGCGGCCCGCTCCGCCTCGGAGCCGGCGCGGAAGGCGCGGCAGAGCGCGTTGTGGAGGCCCGAAGCCGTGTCGTGCGCGCTGCCGAGCTCCAGCGCGAAGGCGCGCTCGGCCACCCAGGCGCCGCCCGCGAACACGTCGTGGAAGCGAGCGACGAAATCCTCGCGGCCCATCCGGGAGGGCCGGATCGCGGGCGCCGCGTAGGGGTGGCGCGCCTGCCAGTGCCGGGCGATGTCGATGCGCCGGGCGAACCAGACCCGGTCGTGGCCGCGCACGTAGTCGAGGAAGCGGGCCAGCGCCAGCGCGCGGCCCGGGCGCCCGACGAGGCGGCAGTGCAGGCCGATATTCATCATCCCGGGCCGGCCCGCCGCGCCCTCGGCGTAGAGCGCGTCGAACGTGTCCTTCAGGTAGCTGAAGAACTGGTCCCCGTTCGCGAAGCCGGCCGGCGTCGAGAAGCGCATGTCGTTGGCGTCGAGGGTGTAGGGGATGATCAGCTGCGGGCGGATCGGCCGCCCGTGCCCGTCATGGTCGAGCCAGTAGGGCAGATCGTCGGCGTAGGTGTCGGAGACGTAGGCGAAGCCACCCTCCTCGGCCACCAGCCGCACCGTATCGGCGGAGGAGCGGCCGGTGTACCAGCCGGTCGGGCGCGCGCCCGTCACCTCCGTGTGCAGGCGGATCGCCGCCTCGAGGTCGCGGCGTTCGTCCTCGGGCGCGTGGGAGCGGTAATCGATCCAGCGCAGGCCGTGCGAGGCGATCTCCCAATCGGCCGCCTGCATCGCCGCGACCTGCTCGGGCGAGCGCGCCAGCGCCGTGGCGACCCCGTAGACCGTGACCGGGATCTCCATTCCGGTCAGCAACCGGTGCAGGCGCCAGAACCCGGCCCGTGCGCCGTACTCATAGAGCGACTCCATGTTCCAGTGGCGCAGGCCCGGCCAGGGCACGGCCGAGACGATCTCGGAGAGGAAGGCCTCGGAGGCCGCGTCCCCGTGCAGGATCGCGTTCTCGCCGCCCTCCTCGTAGTTGAGCACGACCTGCACGGCCACGCGCGCGCCGCCCGGCCAGTCCGGGTCGGGCGGGTTCGCCCCGTAGCCGCGCATGTCCCGCACGTAGCGCATCGCTCAGATCCCCGGTCGGCGTCGTTCCGGCCCTCGTGGGCGCCGGCCATCCCTTGCGGGCGGTATAGCCCCGGCCTCATCCTGCGGCCAATGCTTCGCGCCCGGCGGGCCGGCGCGCCGGGTCCCGAACGGCGCCGGTTGTCGCCCGAATGGCACGGCGGGCCGGTGCGGCCGATGCTATGGAGCGCGTCGGTTCGGCAGAGATTCCCGGGGGACAGCGTGGCACGGTCCAGCCTCATCGTCCTCGCGCTCATCGCGCTCGGCCCGTCCGCGGTCGCCGCCGCCGATATCCGGGACCGGCCGGTTCCCGCCGCCGGGCGCTTCCTGGCGACCTGCGAGGATCTCGGCCGGTTCTGCTTCGCCGAAGGGTGCGGGCGCGACCAGATCGACGCTGCGCTCGCCTGCCGGACTGCCTGCCCGTCATCCGCCGTGCTGACCGTGCAGCCCGCCGCCTGCCCGATCCCGTCATCGCCCGTACGCGTGGTGCTGCGCCGTCGCGGCTGAGAGGTCTGGCGGGCGTCTTGCGGGCGTGCGCGCGGTTCCAGCGCGGAATGCAGTCCTCGTGCGGGTGCACCCGTTTCCGCCGCTCCGCAATAATTCGAAGGACTCAGGCAACGAAGCAGATCTCGGCGCATTGTCGTTCACTTGATCACTCCTCGTGCCGGCACCGGCGCACGAAAAGGCACCGCCTGCGGCGGAACACGGGATCGATGCTGAAGAACGCGATACAGCCGCCCCTCGCCGGGCCCAATCGGAACCCCGTGCTCTATGGGGTCGCGAACGGTCTCGCGAAGCTGTTCCCGCCCGTGGAGCATCCCGAGAACCGCGCCCGGGAGAGCGCTGCGCCCCGGCCGGCCCCCCGTCCGGCGCGCGGCTGAGCGCTCACCCGGAGGCCGTGCCGGCTCCTCCCCGATCCATACCCCGATCGCGGACAAGAGGCACAGGGCCGTTCCCAGATCGGGCGCGCCGCCCGTGTCAGCTCCACCGGATCGTGCTAGACCTTGGCCGAGGCCCGGCCTGTGCGGCTCCGGGCATATATCGCTCGGTTCAGAGGATTCCGGTCCGGCCGAGCTGCTGTAACGGGTATTCATGTTCGACGCCGTCGCCGCACTCGACCGGGTTCTGGAGACTCTCGACCGCGAGGCGCGGGAGCCAACGAAGCTCCGGGCGGCGCTGGTGCCGCAGCTCAAGGCGGTGATTGCGGAGGGGCACGCGGCGGCCGAGGCCCAGCTCCTGAAGGACCGCGACGGGATGGCCTGCGCGCAGGCCCTGTCGCGGCTCACCGACGCTGTGGTGCGGGCGATCTACGACGCGGTCTGCTGGCGCCTCTACCCGAACGACAACCCGACCACCGGCGAGCAGCTCGCGATCGTGGCAACCGGCGGCTACGGCCGCGGTACGATGGCCCCGGGCTCGGACATCGATCTGCTGTTCCTGCTGCCCTACAAGCAGACCGCCTGGTCCGAGAGCGTCGTCGAGGCGATGCTCTACGTGCTCTGGGACCTCAAGCTGAAGGTCGGCCACGCCACGCGCTCGGTCGAGGAATGCCTGCGCGAGGCCCGGGCGGATTTCACGATCCGCACCGCGCTGCTCGAAGCCCGCTTCCTGTTCGGCTCGCGCATCCTGTTCGAGGAGCTGGTCACGCGCTTCGACGGGGAACTCGTCATCGGCTCGGCCTCGGAGTTCGTCGAGGCGAAGCTGCGCGAGCGCGACGGGCGCGTCTCGAAGGCGGGCTCCTCCCGCTACCTCGTCGAGCCGAACGTGAAGGACGGCAAGGGGGGGCTGCGCGACCTCAACACCCTGTTCTGGATCGCCAAGTACACCTACCGGGTGCGCGATCAGGCCGAGCTCGTCCACGCGGGCCTGTTCACGCCCGAGGAGTACCGTTTGTTCGAGCGCTGCGAGGAGTTCCTGTGGCGGGTGCGCTGCCACATGCACTTCCTCACCGGCCGGCCGGAGGAGCGGCTCTCCTTCGGGCTGCAGCCCCGCGTCGCCGAGCGCCTCAACTACGGTCCCCGCGGGGGCCTGTCGGGCGTCGAGCGCTTCATGAAGGCCTACTTCCTGATCGCCAAGGACGTGGGCGACCTCACCGCCATCGTCTGCGCGGAGTTGGAGGCGCGCCACGCCAAGCGCACCCCGGTGCTCGACCGCTGGATCGGCCGCTTCCGCGACCGCTTCCGCGCCACCGCCATGGAGGCCGAGGATTTCTGGATCGACCACGGCCGGGTGAACCTGCGCGCCGAGGACGCCTTCGAGCGCGATCCCGTCAACCTGATCCGCCTGTTCTGGCTGGCCGAGCGCCACAACCTGCCGATCCACCCGGACGCGCGGCGGCTCGCCACCCGCTCGCTCCGTCTGATCACCCCGACCCTGCGGGCCGACGAGGAGGCCAACCGCCTCTTCGTCGAGATCCTGACCTCGAAGAACGCGCCGGAATCCGTGCTGCGCCAGATGAACGAGGCGGGCGTGCTCGGCCGCTTCATCCCCGATTTCGGGCGCATCGTGGCGATGATGCAGTTCAACATGTACCACCACTTCACGGTGGACGAGCACCTGCTGCGCTCGGTCGGCGTGCTGGCCTCGATCGAGGCGGGCCGGGTGCAGGAGGCGCACCCGCTGGTCTCCCGGGTGATCCACACCATCAACAACCGCACCGCGCTCTACGTCGCGATCCTCCTGCACGACATCGCTAAGGGCCGCCCCGAGGACCACTCGGTGGCGGGCGCGGCCATCGCCCAGCGGCTCTGCCCGCGCTTCGGCCTCTCCCAGGCCGAGACCGAGACGGTGGCCTGGCTCGTCGAGCACCACCTGCTGATGTCGATGACGGCCCAGAGCCGCGATCTCTCCGACCCGAAGACGATCGAGCGCTTCGCCGGCGTGGTGCAGACCCTGGAGCGGCTGAAGCTCCTCACCATCCTGACTGTCGCCGACATCGCGGCGGTCGGCCCCGGCGTCTGGACCGCCTGGAAGGGCACGCTGCTGCGCACCCTCTACGACGAGACCGAGGTGCGGCTCTCGGGCGGCCACTCGGAGATCGCCCGCACCGACCGGGTGCGCATGATCCAGATCGCGCTGCGCGAGAAACTGCCGGACTGGTCGGCGGAGGAGTTCGACGCCTACGCGGCCCGCCACAACCAAGCCTACTGGCTGAAGGTGGAGGGCGTGCGCCAGTTCAAGGACGCAAACTTCATCCGGGGCGTGGTGGAATCGGGCCGCACCAGCGCCACCGACGTGGAGACCGACCCGGTGCGCGGCGTCACCGAGATCACGGTCTACTCGCCCGACCACCCGCGGCTGCTCGCCATCATCACGGGCGCCTGCGCGGCGGCCGGCGGCAACATCGTGGACGCGCAGATCTTCACCACGAGCGACGGCTTCGCCCTCGACTCGATCTACCTCTCGCGCGCCTTCGAGCGCGACGAGGACGAGCTGCGGCGGGGCCGGCGCATCACCGCGGCGATCGAGCGGGCGCTCAAGGGCGAGATCCGCATCGCCGACCTCGTCGCCGACAAGCACCCGCCGGTGGCGAGCGCCCGGGCCAAGACCTTCCTGGTGCCCCCCGACATGGCGATCGACAACGCGCTCTCGAGCCGCGAGACCGTGGTCGAGGTCACGGGCCTCGACCGGCCGGGCCTCCTGTACGAGCTGACCACCGCCTTCAGCCGGCTCTCGCTCAACATCACCTCGGCGCATATCGCGACCTTCGGCGAGCGCGCGGTCGACGTGTTCTACATCACCGACCTCATCGGCACCCGCGTCACCCAGCCCGATCGCCTCGCCGCCATCCGCGCCGCCGTGATGGAGATCTTCGCCGGCGACGTGGCAGCGCTGAAGGCCGAGGGGCTGGAGGCCTTGGTCGCCGCCCCGCCGCCGCGGGAAGCGTGAGCGGCCCGGCCGCCGCGGGTTGATTTCAAGGCCCGCCGGCCTGATATCAGCGGCGACCCCGCACATCACCACGACTGAAACGCCATGACGAGCAACGACATGCAGCATGACGACCCGCGCCGGAACGAGGCCGCGGACGGCGCCGCGCCCCAGAACGGGGCTCATGCTGGAACGCATGCCGAAGCGGCCCAGCCGGCCGAGGCGAACCCGCAGGCGGAGGCCCTCGCCGCCCTCACGGCCGAGCGCGACGAGTTCAAGGACCGGGCGCTGCGCACGCTCGCCGAGATGGAGAACCTGCGCCGCCGCACCGAGCGCGAGGTCGCGGACGCGCGCACCTACGCGGTGACGAACTTCGCCCGCGACATGCTGAACGTCGCCGACAACGTCCGCCGCGCCCTGGAGAGCGTGCCGGCCGAGGCCCGCGCCGGCGCGGAGGGGGCGCTCAAGGGGCTGATCGAGGGTATCGAGCTGACCGAGCGCGACCTCGCCAAGACCCTGGAGCGCCACGGCGTGAAGGCCGTCGAGCCGCAGGGCCAGCGCTTCGACCCGAACCGCCACCAGGCGATGTTCGAGGTGCCGAACACGGAGGTCCCGAACGGCACCGTGGTGCAGGTGGTTCAATCCGGCTACGTCATCGGCGAGCGGGTGCTGCGCCCGGCGCTGGTGGGCGTCTCCAAGGGCGGCCCGAAGGCGCCCGCGAACCCGACCGACGCCGGCTGACCTGCCCCCGGACGCGCGCATGACGGGAGCCCGGTGCCGACGGCGCCGGGCTCTTCGACGTTCTCACGGGTCGCAGGGCAGCGCCAGGGCGAAGTCCGAGACGAAGCGCGCGGTGTCCCGCAGCGACGGCAGCGTGCCGGGATTCCGGGCGACCAAGTCCGCCTCGGCATGGAGGCGGTCGTGGCAGGCGCAGGCCGCCAAGCGCCCCGAGGCGAGCGGGGGCGAGCAGGCGTCGTGCCGGGCGCAGGCGAGGTCGAGCGCGTCGATCGGCGGGTAGCCCGGGCCCCGATTGCCGGGACCGCAGAAATTGCCGTGGATCAGGAAGCTGCCGCGGCCGGCGTTGATCCGCGGCGGCTCCTGTGCCCAGCCAGCCGGCGCGAGGGCGCCCGCGAAGGCGCAGGTGAGCAAGGCCCGCTGCAGGAATCCGGAAACGGTCAAGGCTGGGCCCCGTTCATCGCAACACCCGCCCGCCGAGATGGATCGGCCGATGCGTCCGACAAGCGTCGCGTCCCGCGGAAGAAGACTTAGCGGTCGAACCGACTGACTTCCGCTTTCGGCGACCGGGGATGGACGCTACAGCCTTCGGCGCACACCGTTCCGGCACGGGAGCCTGCTGGCCGCCGCCGACGAAGCCGCCCCCCGCTGCCGGTCGCGGTGCCTTAGGTGGGGTCGGTGAAGCCGCCTCCGAGCCCGTAGCCACGTTCACGCCGACATTGAGCCCGGTCCAGGCCCGCGCGGGCGGCCGGAAGGGTTCTCAGCATGGATCTGCGTCTCGTGTTGGGGCCGCACGGTGCGGCCGCTGGGATGCGCGCGGCCTCAGAGCGCCGCGAGCAGCAGGCCGACCACGGTCACCGCCAGGATCAGACAGATCGCGAAGTCGATCACCCGGGCGCCCCCGCAATCGTCGGCGATGCCGGGGGCGCTGCGTCCGGATCGGCGCCCGGCGAGTCCCATAACGGTCGTGGGGGTCGTCACCGGATCAGCTCCGCGGCCGGGTGGGGGAGGGCGGCCTCCCGAAACGCCGGGACGCTTCGGGAGGCCTGGGGAGCCACCGTCCAGCCGGAGGGGGTCGGCAGGGCGGTGGCCTGCTTCGTTCCCGGTACGCCGCCGCGGTGGACCGTATCCGCGGCTTTGCTCCCGAGAACGGGCAGGGCGAGGGCGGCCAGGCACAGGGTGAGGCGTGCGAGGCGCGCGGCATCGGGTGTACGGCCGCGCGGGGCCGACCAGGGATGGAGGTCCCGCAGGGGCGGCAGAGCGGGCGGGGCGACCACACGGATCCTCTCGACCATGTCCGGGTTCCTGCTTCGTGGGAAATTTGACCACGCGAGAAATACGTGTGCAAAAATCCCACGTCAACGGAAATTCCCGCCGCACGGGTGCGCTCCCGCACCCTGTGGGATTGTCGCCCACGATTTCGAGGCTAAGGTCCGGCCCATGTCGGACGAGATCGCATCCTCGGAAGGCGCGGCCCTGCACGCGCCCGTGGCGCGCCTGCTGCGCCCCCTGGTGCGCCTGTTCGTGGCTCGGGGCATCACCTTCCCGGCGCTGACGAACCTGCTGCGCGAACTCTACGTGAACGTGGCCGAGTACGATTTCGCGCTCCCCGGCAAGGAGCAGACGGACAGCCGCGTCTCGCTGCTCACCGGCATCCACCGCAAGGAAGTGCGGCGCCTGCGCGGCGCGGGCGCGCCGGTGAGCGCGGTGCCGGCCGTGGTCTCGCGCACGAGCCGGATCATCGCCCGCTGGCTCGCCGACCCGAGATTCACGGACGGGCAGGGACGTCCGCTGCCGCTTCCCCGCTCGGCCCCCGGCGAGGCGCCCTCCTTCGAGGCCCTGGTCGCCGGCATCACCCGGGATCTGCGCCCGCGCGCCGTGCTCGACGAGTGGCTCGACCGGGGCTTGGCGAGTCTCGACGTGTCCGACCGCGTCGTGCTGGCCGAGGCCGCCTACGTGCCGAAGGGCGGCGGCGAGCCGCAGCTCTACTATTTCGGCCGCAACCTGCACGACCACATCGCGGCGAGCGTCGCCAACATCGTGGGCGAGTCCCCGCGCTTCCTGGAACGGGCGGTGCATTACGACGGGCTCTCGGAGGATCTCGCCCGGCGGCTCGAGGCGCGGGCCCGCGAGATCGCCATGGAGGCGCTGCAACAGGCCAACCGCGAGGCCCACGCCGCCTGCCAGACCGATCCCGGCGGCGACCACCGCTGGAACTTCGGCCTCTACGTCTACGCCGAGGCGGCGCCCCCGCCCGCGCCGCCCGGACCCCGTTGAGGAGCGGGCGCGTGGCGCGCGACGTCCGTCCAAGTCTTCGCCCGAGCCGCCGGCACGTCCTCGGCTTACTTGCCGGCGCCGCCTTCCTGCCCGGCCGGGCACCCGCGCAGGAGGCGCCGATCCGTGACCAGGGCATCGGCGGCACCGGCGCGCGCCCGACCGACACCCCCGGCGAGGGCGATCGCGGCATCGGCGGCACGGGGGTGATCGGCACGATCCGGCGCTTCGGCTCGATCGTGGTGAACGACCTGCGCATCGCCTACCCGGACGACGTCGCGGTGCGCATCGACGGTGCCCCGGCCCGCGCCTCGGATCTGCGCGTCGGCCACGTGGTGCGGGTGGTGGCGAGGTCCGAGGGAACGGGCCTCGCCACCCGGCGCATCGATGTGACGAGCGAGGTCGTGGGCCCGGTCGAGGCGGTCGGCCGCGACAGCCTCACGGTGCTGGGCCAGCGCGTCGCGACGGGCGGCGCGGTCGGCCCTCGGCAGGGAGAGTCCTGGACCGTCGGCCAGCGCGTCGCGGTGAGTGGCCTGCGCCGCCCGGATGGGGTGGTGGTGGCGAGCCTGATCGAGCCCCGCACGGCGGGTCCGGACCGGGTTGCCGGCCCGGTCCGGCGCGGGCCGGACGGCGCGCTGCGGATCGGCGGGCTGCGGCTGACGGGCGCCGAGCACCTGCCCGTTGGGCGCCGCGCCGCTCTCGCCGGGCAGGCGCGGGACGGTTCGCTCGCGGTGGCCGACGCCGCCGAGACGGGCCTGCCGCCCGGCATCCGGACCGCCTCGATCGAGGCCTATATCGGCCGGCGCAAAGGCGGGATGATCCTGGGTTCCGGCCTGACGGTCGCGGGCGTTCCGGGCGCGAACCTGCCCCGGTCCGGCGCGGTCCGGGCGGTGCTCACCACGGAGGTGGCGGGGGACGGGCGCCTGACGGTCGAGCGCCTGCGCGTCGACGATCGCCTCGCTCCGGTGCGTGAGCCTCCGCGCGAGCCGGGACGGTTCGAGGGGCCGGGCTTCCAGCGCGACCGCCTCGACCTGCGCGGCCTGCCGGGCCACGGGCCGGGGGGCGACGTCACGGGCCGGTACGGCCCTGGACCTGCGCAAGGATTGCGCATCGATACGCGGCCCCCCGGAGGCGGCCCGGGCGGACCCGGGGGCTTTGGCCCGCCCGGCGGCTTTGGCGGACCCGGAGGCCCGGGGCTCGGCCTCGGCGGCAATCCGGGCGGCTTCGGAGGGCCGGGCGGTCCCGGCGGCGGTCCCGGCGGAGGCGGACCGGGCTTCGGCGGCAACCCGGGCGGTTTCGGCGGCGGCCGCCGCTGAGCCGGTCGGTTCAGCCGGGATCCGGAGCCCCGGCACGGGATCGCCGAAGCGAAGCGCTGGCCCGGAGCGGCCCCGTCATCTCTGGGGGCGGTCCGGGCGATCCCGAGGGTCGGCGGCGTGTCCGAACTCCGCGATGGCCATGCGGTAGCCGAGATCGTGGGACGCGAGCGTGTTGGCGATGAAGCGGTCGATCGCGGCAAGGCCGCGCGGAGTCGCGGCGATGAGTCTCTGGCTCCGGCCGGACACGGTGATGAGGCCGGCGGCCTCGGCCGTGGACAGCGTGTTGCGGATATGGGACCGCGAGATCCCGAACCTCCTCTGCAGACCGGCGAGGTCCCGCTCCCGCACCGGCCGCGACTGCGGCTCCAAGTTCAGGTCGATCACATGCATGAGGATGTGAACGCCCTGATACATGCTGAGGAACGGCAGAAGGTCCGTGTCTTCACGGATGAAAGCGGCGATCTGAGGAAAATACGAGGTCGATGCTTTGCGCATCGCCAGCTGGAATTCTCGATCGCGGGCGACCGGGAGGTCGTATCCGGTATCCGGATACAGGATCCGCAGGGCCTCGTAATAGCCGGCCAGTCCCGTACGATCCCAGTCCAGAAGCTGCTCGGTCGGCTTGAGAAGCCGCAGGCGGCCGTCCGTCGCCACCCGCGCGAGCACGACGTATCCCGTCTCCACGAGGCGGGCCACGAAATCATCGATCTGGCGGGCGCTGGAGAGCCCGAACGTCGCCATGGCTTCCTTGAAGCGGGCGAGCGTCGGCCAGGTCGCGCGATCCGCGCTGTCGTAGGCGGCGTGGAGGCAGACGATCGCGCCGATCGCCGCGACGCGGTAGATCGTGCTCTGCCATCCGCCGGGGAAGTTCGCGAATTCGTACTGCGCCATCGTGGTCGCGATGTAGTGGCGGCGCATCTCGGCAAACCGGGGATGCTGAAGCACCTCGCCGGTCGTCCGATGGTCGATCTGGGGAAGGAAGCGCCTGAACAGCGACGGTGCCGGTGGGAGACGCGAGCCCGCATCGACGTTGCCCTGGTCCCGCGAGCCTCGGGGCTCAACCATGGCGGCGTTGGGAACGGTCCGTCCTACGGGCAGCGACGCTGCTTCGAGCGGTCCTGGCGGCGCGTCCGGGAACGCTCGGGAACTCACGGGTCGGTTCGGGCATCGTGCTCTGTGAGGGGCGTGTCGTCATGGATTCGCGATGACGTTCCGGCCCTCCCGCAGGAACCGAGGCCGTGAGCGACAGTCCCCACGACTCATAGGCACGTACAGGTCAGGATCAGCTGGTAGAAGCGCTGCTCCGGTCCCGTTGCCGACACGGACGGATGATGCCTCGCGTGCGAAGGGGCGCGCGATGCGTCGTGGCGCGCAAGCCGCGACTTCGTCTGGGTCACGCCCCCGTCGTGCCGCATCGCGGTCGACGGCGCATCGTCCGAACCGACCGGCGGGTTCCGGTCCGGGTCTGAGGCCGATCTGAGCAGTTGATTGAACTGATGTGCTTCGGCGTGCTCGCGCAATCTGCTGGACATGCAAAAGCACCCTCGGCCGGAGCATTCTTCGCGTGGGACCTATTGATGCAGCCGAAGGTTGCGCAGGGCCTCAATACGGTTGCCGGCGTCTGCTTCGGTCCATTCGTGCCTCATCCCTGCCTGTCTACAGCGCCGAAAATGGCGCAACAACCGAGCCTGACTGTCAAAAATTGCGATGATCCCTGAGCCCGAAAGAAACGGATGCTCGCTGCCGGGCAGCCCCGGACTTCGCGCATGCAGACGGATGACCCGGCGACAGTCGAGGCGTCGCGTCAGCGCGTGGACCGTTGGCACAGGACGGGACGAGCAGCCCAGGGCGCGGCAGCGATGCTCGCCGGTCCAGCGCCGAGCGAGCCCTTTCCTGTGGCGGTACGTCGCATCGTAGGGAGAAGGTCTACGGATCCGGATCACGGCCCCGGCGCGCGAGCTCGCCTTCGCCGCCGGACATCCCTACCGCGCGGGCGGTTCCTCACTCTGGCTGTCGATGGAGCAGGCGACCGCCTGCACCGCCGCGTTGGCAGCGGCGCGCTGGCTCGGCAGGCCGGCCAGGGCCCGCACCACCACGAAGCCCTGGCGGTCGGGAGCGACGATGCGCACGTCGCGGCTCGGCTCGTTCTCGTCGTCGTTGGCGAGCGCCTCGTCGTACTGCGCGCGCGTGAGGATCACGAGGTCGAGCGCGCCCCGCACCGCCGCTTGGTCGGTCACCGCGTAGAAGGCTCCGCGCCGCCCGTGAGCGGCGAGCGTGAGCATCAGCGGACCGGTGCGGGCGGAGACGCGCAGCGGCCCGTCCGCGAGGTCGTAGGCGCAGACCCCGACCGCCACCGCCGGGTCGGGGATCGGCAACCACGCCTCGGCCGGGGCCGGGTTCGCGGCGGTCGCCACCGTGTAGACCGGCTGCGGATGGTCGAGGGTCTCGCTGGCGCGCGCGCGGGAGAGCGCGTCCGTCTCCGACAGGAGCGGGATCGCCAGCACGGTCGCCACGTGCACGAGGCCGGCGAGCGTCAGGCCGCACAGGGTGGCGTAGGCGAAGCGCAGGCTCATCGGGGCCCCATCGGTCTCACGTCCGGCAGCGCACACGGGTGATCGCCGGCACCGCGTCGCGGTCGAGGCTGCCGGCGCTCGCCGCCACCGGCGTGTCGTAGAGGCGCAGCGCCAGGCGCAGGGGACCGGTCTCGCGCGGGCTCGGCAGCCAGTTGCCGGGCTCCGCCTCGGGCCCGAGCGTGATGGCGAAGCGGCCGTCCCGCTCGCGCAGGATCTCGGTCGCGGTGAAGCCCTCGCGCACCGGCGGCCGGGCGGGGTCCGGGTCGCCGCGGCCCGAGACGGTCAGCGTCCAGGCCCGGGCCGGCGGCGTCGCGCCGGTGAGGCTGTAGGTGCAGGCGGCGTCGAGCCCGCGACCGGCATCGTCGGTCGCGGCCGTCATCAGCAGACCTTCGCCCACCGCGAGCGGGATCTCGCCCCGGCGGGCGTTGACGGCCCGGGTGTAGGGATCGGCGCTGGTGGCGCCCGCCCGCGGCCAGATCGTCCAGGCCCCGACCGTGACGCCGCCGAACGGGTAGCCGCCGCGCGTCGCCCAGTCGGCGCTGGCGAGCCCCAGCACCGCGCCGAGCGCCAAAGCGTAGAGGGCGAGCCCGACCCAGGCGCTCCGGCGCCACAGGTGCCCGGCGATCCGCGCGATCCGCCCGCCCGCCCGCGCGGCCGCGGCGGCCGGCGCCGTCACCGCGGGCCTCACCGGGGCGCCGTCCGGTCGGCCGGGCCGCTGCCCTCGGCGAGGGCGCGGGGCGCGCCCTTCGGGTCGAGCTGCGCCCCGGGCCGGGGCGGCGCCTCGATGGTGCGGAACAGGCCGTTCACGCCGCTGATCACCTCGAAGGAGCGGCGCGAGAGCTTGCCGTAATTGCTCGCCGCCGGGTTCGTCGGCGCGGTCGGGGCCGCGGCCTGGGCGCCCGGGCCCGGCACCTTCAGGCCGGGCAGGGGCTTGATCTCGATGCCCTGATGGGCCGGCTCCATCACGTCGTGCCAGACCTGGGCGGGCAGCGAGCCGCCGGTCATCTTGTTGGTCGAGGTGCTGTCGTCGTTGCCGAACCAGACGGCGCCGACATAGTTGCCCGAGTAGCCCACGAACCACGCGTCCTTGTAGCCGTTCGTGGTGCCGGTCTTGCCGGCGATCTTCACGCCCTCGATCTGGACGCGCCGGGCCGTGCCCTCCTCGACCACCTTGTTGAGCATGTAGTTCATGCCGGCCACGACCTGCGTCGAGAGCACCTGCTCTGGCCGCTCGTCGGCGTGGCGGTAGATCACCTCGCCGGAGGAGTTCTTCACCTCCATCGCCGCGTAGGGCTTGGCCCGCTGGCCACCGTTGGCGAAGACCGCGTACGCCGCCGCCTGATCGATCACCGTGACCTCGGCCGAGCCGATCGGCAGCGAGACCGAGTCGACGAGCGGCGTGGTGATGCCCATGGCGTGCGCGGTGTCGATGATCTTCTTGCGGCCCGCCACCGCGGCGCGCGCGTCGTGGCTGATGCCCATCGCCTTGCCGAGCTGGATCGAGACCTGGATCGGGATCGTGTTGATCGACTTCGCCACCGCGAGCCAGAGTGGCTGCCGCCCCGAGAAGGAGCGGCCGTAATTCTGCGGACACCAGTTGCCGATGCAGGTCGGCCGGTCGACGACCACTGTCTCGGGCTTGTACTGGCCCGAGGCGAGCGCCGCCGCGTAGACGTAGGGCTTGAACGAGGAGCCGGGCTGGCGCAGGGCGTCGGTGGCGCGGTTGAACTGGCTCTCGCCGTAATCGGCGCCGCCGACCATCGCGCGCAGCGCCCCGTCCGGATCGAGGATGACCATCGCGGCCTCCTCCACATCGTAGGCGTCGCCGGACTTGCGCAGCACGTTGGCCACCACCTCGTCGGCCCGCTTCTGGATCGCGACGTCGAGCGGCGTCTTCACGGTGAGCACGCGGTCGTTGCGGAACTTGCCCGCGTCGGCCATCGACTTGATCTCGCCGAAGGCCCAGTCGAGGTAATAGTCCGCCGTGATGTCGCGGGTGCGCGTCACCGGCGTCGCGGGGTTGCGCAGCGCCGTCTGGATTTGGCCTTCCGTGACGAAGCCCGCCTCCACCATGTTGTGCAGCACGTCGACCGCGCGGGAGCGCGCCGCCGGCAGGTTGACGTGGGGCGCGTACTTCGTCGGCGCCTTGAACAGGCCGGCCAGCATCGCAGCCTCGGCGAGGCTGATGTCCTTCAGCGGCTTGCCGAAATAGTAGTCCGCCGCCGCCACCGCCCCGAAGGTGCCGCCGCCCATATAGGCTCGGTCGAGATAGAGCTTCAGGATCTCGTTCTTGCTGAGGTGGAACTCCAGCCACAGCGCCAGGAAGGCCTCGTTGACCTTGCGCTCGATGGAGCGCTCGTTCGTCAGGAACAGGTTCTTGGCGAGCTGCTGCGTGATCGAGGAGCCGCCCTGCGTGTTGCCGCCCCCGCGCGAGTTGTTGACCAGCGCGCGCAGCGTGCCGATCGGGTCGATGCCCCAGTGCTCGTAGAAGCGCCGGTCCTCGGTCGAGACCAGCGCCTTGATCATGATGTCGGGAAACTCGTCGAGCTTGAGCGAGTCGTCGTGCTTAATGCCGCGCCGCCCGACCTCGGTGCCGTAGCGGTCGAGGAACGTGACGGCGAGGTCCTGCTGCTTCAGCCAGTTCTCGCTGGTCAGGTTGAAGGCGGGCTGGGCCAGCGCCAGCATCCCCAGGAGGCCGACGGTGCCGAGCGTCACGCCCTCGCTCGTGAGGTCGAGCGCGACGCGCTTCCAGCCGCGCACCGAGAAGCGGTTCATCGCCGCCTGGAAGCGCTCGTAGACGATCCCGGTCGATTGCCCGCTGTCGTAGAGGCTCGCGTTCACCCAGGCATCGAAGCCGAGGGCGGCATGTCGGATGCGGGTCCGGATCGCGGTGAGGTTCGGCAGACGCACGACGGAGGATCCGGCTTCGAAGGCACCAGGGAGAGCAGTCGGGAGCCGACCCTCCTTAGCAAGCCCTGCGGCCATTCGCGAGGCTTGATCGCGGACAACGTCCGGGAGGTGGATCGGGAGCCGTTGATCTCCGCTTAACCTTGATGACCGAATGGGGCGCCCTGGTGGCGCCGGGGCTCTCCCAGGCTCTCCCAGGGCTCTGCCCCGGACCCGCCAAAGGTCGCAGACCTTTGGAATTCAAGCCCGCCGCGGCCACGCTTGCGTGCGGGCGTGCCTTGCGGCAGAGGGGGGCTCCACCCCGATTGTCGAGAGGCGTTCCCGATGGGAAGCCACAGGGCCCCGCGCCGCGGTGCGGCCGTGCCGTCGAACGAGTTCTGGCGCACAAAGTCCCTGGAGGCGATGACCTCCGAGGAATGGGAGAGCCTGTGCGACGGCTGCGGGCGCTGCTGCCTGATCAAGCTCGAGGACGAGGATACGGGCGAGGTCCACCACACCGATATCGGCTGCACTCTGCTCGACGGGATCGGCTGTCGCTGCCGCGACTACGCCCACCGTCAGAAGCGGGTGCCGGACTGCGTGCGCCTGACGCCTGAGGCGGTGCGCACCATCTCCTGGCTGCCGCCGACCTGTGCCTACCGCCTCGTGCGCGACGGTGAGCCGCTGTTCGACTGGCACCCCCTGGTCTCGGGCCGTCCGAACAGCGTCCACGAGGCCGGCGTCTCGGTGCAGGGACGGCTCGCCGGCAACGAGGAGGAGTTCCTCGACGAGGAGTATCCCGAGCGCATCGTCGACTGGCCGGGGCTCCTGCCGGACGAGGAATAGCGCGCTCGGGTCGAGCCCTGCCGCCGCTTAACCTCGGCTCCGGTCGAGCAGGCGGCCGCCCGCCAGCCCATTCAGGCCGATCACGCCGAGCACCGTCGCGCCGTGGGCCACGAGATCGGTCGCGGTCGAGTCCTGCGGATGGAACGGGATGAGGAGCGCCGCCGCGGCCGCCGCCACCGCGAGGCCACCGAGCGCCGCGGTGAGGTTCGGGCGCAAGGGGCAGGCGCGGCGCAGCATCAGCACCAGCAGGACCGAGAGCGGCAGCGATACGCTGAGCAGAAAGGTGAAGCAGCCGGGCAGCGCGTGCGGGGCCTCGATGGCGGGGCCGGCCAGCGCCCGCAGGCAGCCCGGCCCGCTGGCGCCGATCCACAGGGCGGCCGGCGCCAGCGGCAGCAGGGCCCAGCCCGCGGAGCGCCCCGGTACGCTGGTCGCGAAGGCCGCGTAGGCGGCGGTGAGCGCCGTCAGCACGGCGCCGAGCAGGACGATCCGCGCCTCGGCCGGGCGCGGCCCCTGAAGGCCCTCCAGCTCCAGGACGGCGAGGAGCGCGAGGCCGAGCGCCAGGGCGGCGCCAGTCCAGGCCAGGGCGCGACGGCCCGGGGATGGCAGCGGGCGGACCGGTTCGAGTCCGGCGACGAGATCGTCGACGAGGCGGTCGTGCGGCAAGGAATGAGTGTCACGCATCGGCTACTCTCCCGGGCGTCCCGTTCCGGGGCCTGCCGCGAGGCTGGCGCGCAACGCCTTGATCGCCCGGTGCAGATTCACTTTGAGAGCGCCTTTGCTCCGCCCGGTCAGCGCCGCGGCCTCGTCGAGGGAGCGCTCGCGCAAGGCCAGCTCCTCGATGGCTTGGCGCTGGCCGGCGGGCAGGCCGGCCACGGCGCGGGCGAGGTCGGCGGCGCGCTCGCGCGCCTCCAGGCCTTCGCCGGGTTCGGGCAGCGCGTCGGCCTGCCCCTCGTAGGCGGCCGGGTCGTGCACCTCCCGCGGTCGGCGTCCTGCACGGCGGAGCGCGTCGATCGCCCGCCGCTGCGCGATGGCGCGCAGCCAGGGCAGGAAGGCCCGCGCCGGGTCGTAGCTCGCCCGCGCCCGGTGCAGGGTGACGAGCGTGTCCTGAACGACATCCTCCACGGCCTCGCCGCGCAGTCCCTGCGCGCGCACGGCCGAGCGGATCACCGGCAGGCAATCTCGGAGCAGGGCGCGGTAGGCGTCCGCGTCGCCCCCCTGCGCCGCGCGCATCGCGGCGGCCAGCCTCTCCTCCTGCGCCATCGCCGTCCCGTTTGCCTGCGAGGCGGATTCTAACACCCGCGGGCGCAGCGGGAAGAGCGGGTCGGCGCGTGCGTCGAGGCGTGCGTTGAGGCGTGCATCCGGGGCGAGGGTTAGCAGCATGGGCTTCGGCCGGCGTTGCGTTGCCGCGGCGGGCGGTCCGGTGCTTTCGCCCGCCGCGGCCGCGCGGTTACGCGGTGGGCTGGAGCTTCAGCCCGTCAGTCGTCGAGATCGAAGCGGGCGACGTCGGCGAGCAGGTCCACGAAGGCCCGCGCGCCGTGATCGAGGGCTGCCTGGCCCGCCTCGGCGCGGCCGAGGCGCGCGTCGCCGATCGCGCCGGACGGGTGCAGGTCCTGCGCCTTCCAGGCGAAGGCGGCGGGGCGGCCGGCGCTGAGATGCGTGAAATCTCTCCGCATCCGGAGCGCCCGGGACGGGAAGTCGGCGATCCGGTCGGTGCGAACGAGGTCCGGGCGCAGCGCCAGCATCAGGGCGGTCTCGATCCCGCCGGCGTGGATGCCGTAGGCGACCTCGTCGGCCGGAAACAGATCCGCCGGGTAGCCGAAGCGGGCCCAGGCGGTCGTCACCGCGACCATGTTCAGGCGTCCGCGCAGGTCCGCCGCCACGAGGTCGATCAGTGCGCTGTTGCCCCCGTGCGACGTGACGATGACAAGCCGGCGGCATCCCGCGCGGTGCACGCAAGCGCCGATCTCGGTCCAGGCCCGGAGCGCCGTCTCGGCGGAGAGCGTCAGGGTGCCCGGAAAGGCGTCGTGCTCGTCGGACTTGCCGATGGTCTGCACCGGCAGGGTCAGCACGTCGAGATCGTCCGGCACGCGGGCCGCGGCGCACGCGAGATAGCCCTCGGCGATCACCACGTCGGTCGCGAGCGGCAGGTGCGGCCCGTGCTGCTCCACGGCCGCGACCGGCAGAACCGCGACCGCGCGGCCCATGTCGCGCGTGCGGATCTCCTCGGCGGTCAGCTCGGACCAGGGGCGTGCGGGCATCGGCCGTGTCTCGCGGGCGGCGGGGCCGCCCGCTCTAGCATGCCGGACCCGCGCCCGTGAAAACGCGGTTCGGCGTGCCGGCTGAAGCTCAGGCGAACAGGGCGTCGATGTCGTCCTGGGCCGTGGCCGGGCCTTTCGACTGCGGGCCGTTGAGGATCAGGCGCTCGGCCCGCTCCTTGCGCGCCGCCTCGGCCGGGTCGAGCCCGGCATCGTCGCGGGCGCGCACCGCGGTGGCGAACCGGGCGAGCCGCAATTCGAGGTGGCGCAGCGCCTCGACCACCTTGGAGATGCGCTGGCCGGTGATGTCCTGGAAGGCGCAGGCCTCGAAGATCGTGTAGATCTGCGCCTCGACGTTGGCGCGGTAATCCGCGTCGTCGGGCAGCGCCAGCATCGCCTCGGCCGATTCCATGATGGTGTTGGTGGCGCCCGCCGTGGCGGCCAGCACGTTGCCGAGCTCCTCGTGCGCCATCGGGATGCGGTCGCGCGTGATCTCGTTCGCCCGCAGGGCCGCGATCTCGCCGCGCACGTGGCTGATGTAGTCGGCGATCTGGACCAGCTCGGCGACCATCTTCTGCGGGGACAGGCTGGCCGTATCAGGTACCGATGTTCCGGAATAACCCATGACGATTCCTCGAACCCAAGATGTCCTCGAACCCGAGAGACTCGGGCCGGGGCAGCGATCCGCCCGGTCCCCCCGAACGGGATCGGACCGCCTGCCCCGTGCGTCGGACGGGTGCGGCGCTCAGGCGCCGCAGACGGCCTCGATCTTGGACTTCAGCGTGGCGGCGTTGAAGGGCTTGACGATGTAGTTGTTCACGCCGGCCTTCTTGGCCGCGATGACGTTCTCGGTCTTCGACTCGGCGGTGACCATGATGAACGGCGTGGTGCGCAGGCCCTCGTCCGCGCGGACGTGGCGCAGCAGCTCGTAGCCCGTCATCGGCTCCATGTTCCAGTCGGAGATGACGAGGCCGTACTTGCGGCCCTTCAGCTTGGCGAGCGCGGCGGTGCCGTCGGAGGCGTCGTCGACCTCCTCGAAGCCGAGCTGCTTCAGCAGGTTGCGGATGATGCGGACCATGGTCTGGTAGTCGTCGACGACCAGGATCGGCATGCTGAGGTCGAGGGCCATGAGCGCGTGACTCCGTGTGTTCTGTACAAGGCGAGCAGCTTGAGAGCTCCCGCGATCCGATTCCCGGGAGGTGCCAGAGTCCGAACGGCACCTCATGACGGCGAAAATAGGCTTGACCGGATTGCGAACCGGTTAACCCGCGCGCGAGCCCGCTTCGCTTGACCGCAGGTGTGCTTTTCGACAGGGTCCGCGGCGTCTTCCGGGGCCCCTCGACCCCGATCGTCACCCCGAGCGAGACCGCAAGTACCGATGGCGTCAGGCGACGAGACGGCCGCGCGACCTTTCACGATCTGCCGGCCGGACGAGCCCGTGCCGCCGAACCTCGCCGGTGCGGTCGCCGCGCTCGGCAACTTCGACGGCGTACATCGCGGCCACCGGGTTCTGGCCGAGGCGGTGCGGGAGGCGGCGGCCGAGGCTCCGGCGATCGTGCTGACCTTCGAGCCGCATCCGCGCGCCTTCTTCGCGCCCGACATGCCGATGTTCCGGCTCACCGGGCCGGAGGCGAAGGAGATCGTGTTCCGGCGCCTCGGCCTCGACGGGCTGGTGATCCGCCGCTTCGACGCCGAGCTCGCCGGCACCGGTGCGCGCGCCTTCGTGCACGACCTGCTGAAGCGCGACCTCGGCCTCTCGGGGGTGGTGATCGGGCACGACTTCCATTTCGGCCGCGGGCGCGAGGGCACGCCCGCGATCCTCGCCGATCTCTGCCGCGAGGCGGGGCTCGCCTGCCGCATCGTGCCGCCGGTGGCGCTGGGAGCGGAGGCCGAGCCGATCTCCTCCTCGGGCATCCGCCGGGCCCTGGCGGCGGGCGACCTCAGCCGGGCGAACGCGCTGCTCGGCTACCGCTGGTTCGTGCTGGGCACGGTTCGGCACGGCGACAAGCGCGGGCGCGTGCTGGGCTACCCCACCGCCAACGTGGCGCTGCCCGATTGCGGACTCGCCCACGGCATCTACGCGGTGCGCGCGCGGCTCTCCGACGGCTCGTTGCGGAATGGCGTGGCGAGCTACGGCCGCCGCCCGACCTTCGACGACGGGGCGCCGCTCCTCGAAGTGAACCTCTTCGACTTCGCGGGCGACCTCTACGGGCAGACCCTCGCGGTCGAGTTCGTCGCCTGGATCCGCGGCGAGGAACGCTTCGACAGCGCCGAGGCGCTCGTCGCCCGCATGGACATCGACGCGGCCGAGGCGCGCCGCCTGCTCGCCGCCGACGCCACGCCGTCGATGCTCGGCTGATTCCTGCCGGGCTCGGCCCGTGCTATGGAGATGGCCGAGACTTCAGGGACATCTGCGATGCTGGGACGCTTCGAGCGGGGTGCGAGCGGGGAGGCGGTCGTCGAGTACGGCGACGGCACCATGCGGGTGGTCAAGCCCGGCAGCTTCGTGCGCTGCGCGGTGACCGGCGAGGCGATCCAGCTCGACGCCCTGCGCTACTGGAGCGCCGCCCGCCAGGAGGCCTACGCCTCGCCCGAGGCCGTGATGGTGCGCCTGAAGCAGACCGGCCGGCCCTAGAACCCTTCCGATTGCCGCGCAGCCGGGACTGGTCCCGTGTGCTCAGCGCATGCCAGAACCATCCGCGGGCCCGCCAGGGGCATCCGTGACGCGCGCGCGCGATAGGCCCAGCCGCGCGATCTGCGCCGTGTGCCACGCCGCGTCCTGGCGGGCCGCGAAGGCGGCGTACTGGCTGGGCGGCATGCCGTAGCGCGCCTTGAAGCTGCGCCCGAGCTGCGTCAGACCGCCGAAGCCGTGACGGGCCGCCAGGCCCGCCAGATCCCGGCGCGCCCGGGGATCCGCGATCAGCGCGCCCGCCACATGGTCGAGCCGGCGCCGCAGCAGCGCGGCCTGGATCCCGCCCTCCGCTTTGAACAGCCGGTACAGCGTGGCCCGCGACAGGCCGAGATGCCCGGCGACCGCGTCCGCGTCGAGGTCGGGCCGGGCGTGATGGGCGTCGAGATAGGCCAGCACGGCCGCGTGTCGGGCCTGCTCGGACGCGCCGGCGGTGTCGGCGTCGGCGAGCCGCGCGGCCTCAATTAGCCCGGCCGCGAGGCCGAGCACGCCCGCGAACGCGGCCTCCGCCTCGCCGAGACGCAAGGCTCCCGCCGCCTCGAACAGGCCGGTCAGCACCGTGGTGAGCAGGCTCCCCGGGCCGCTGCCGCCCGGAATGACGTGCCCGTGCAGCTCTGAGGCCAGCAGGCCGGCGGGCACGCTGGCGCGGGACGTCGTCAGCACGAGATTGGTGAAGTCCGTGGTCCGGCTGACGAGGGGACGTGCGTAGTCGAACAGGGCGAGGTCGCCGGGCTCCAGGCGGAAGGCCCGTCCGTCGGCCTCGCCCTCCAGCGTGCCGGCCTCCTGGCGGTAGAGCATGACCTCGTCGGTGCCGCCCGCGACGTGCCGGGGCGTGCGGGTGAGGATCTGGGCCGCGGCGCTCGAGCGGGCCAGCGAGGCCGTGCGCGTGTGGTAGCGCAGTTCCGTGGCGTGGAAGTCCTGCGCGGCGGGATCGGGCAGGTGCACGTCGTAGATCGGCGCGATGGCGGCGCGGTAGGCCTCGAACAGGACGGGGCCGGTGACTCCGTGCGGGTTGCCGTTGCTCGGCTGCAGGCGCGCGGCGTGGGGCGAGTCGTCGGTCGGGTCAGGCCCTGCGGCGCTGGTCGTCCCGGAGCGCGGCTTGTTCTGCATTCGACGCGAAGCGTCACGCTTTTCGACATTTGACATCGTGATTGTAGGTTCTCACGAAAATATCTCTGCTTATAGTCCTCAAACTATTGCTTCCGCCACTGGGGGTGTTACCCCTCTGCGCAGTTCAATATGGGCCGGTCCGCTCCAGGGACCGTCGCCCGGGGAGGGTGCTCCATGGCCACCTTCGCGATCACGAGCGTTCCCAACGCAGCCGGCGCCCCCGGCATCGGTCCGCAGATCGGCACCACGCTCCGTCGCATAGAGCGATGGCAGCAGGACCGCTGCTGCACAGGCGGTGATGACGGCAGTGGTCTTGTCGTGCCCGCGCGGCACAGCCGTCTGGCGGCGGCTACCGCGCGGAGCGCGTCCTTCCGCCACGGAGCTCGGCGGCGAGATCGGGCGGGTTTCCGTCGTGGAGCAAGGCCAGGATAGCGCACCCAGTCTCGAAAGAGACAGATCCGGGCTGCTGTCGCCGGGCTGAAGGCGCGCGTTGTGGGTCGAGCTGGGTCGATCGGCGTTGCCCGGCCTAGTTATGTCTCCATCTGTATTTGGCAGAAGGCATCGCATCTTAGAGCGGTAATGCGGTATTCTGTATTATTGCGCAATATTCGGAAAGTAAATTTCGTCGCGCACTGATGTGCGATGTGGACCTAGCTCGGCAAGACGCGAGATTGATATCATGGCTGCATCCGATCGGACGCTGACCGGGACGGCACGCGATTTTTCCTACCTCACGCCACCGGCCGGACGAAAGCCACTGAAGCATCCTGATTTTGAAACGTATAGTTCGAGCTCAAATCGAACGGGCCTGGTCTCTGCGAGCCTTGGACCCGACGGAACCCCGATTCTGCAGAGTACCGGCGGAGTCATAACTTCTGCAGCCTCGTTTCAAACTTGGTTCCATAACGATCCAGATTACAATGTTAGCCTACCAATCAGCATTGTACTGACGGACACCGCAGATCCAGCCGTACAAGGATATTCGGCAACGGTTTTTGCCCCTCTGGACGGAATCGGTTTCGGCAATCAAGGAAATAACCATAACTATCATTACACTTATCAATTGACTACAACGTTTACATATCATGGCACGGAGTCTCTCGATTTTTTGTCAGACGACGATATGTGGGTTTTTATCAATGGTCGACTGGAAGTTGATTTGGGTGGTGTCCATGGACCGCAAGCGGCCACGCTGAATCTAAGCTCGACCGGTTCCGCCGCAGCACGGCTCGGACTTGTGGTTGGAGGAACATACGAAATCGCGATCTTCCATGCAGATCGTCATACGACGGGCCTGGATTTCGGCATCCAGATCCCGACTCAGGCAGCAATCTCGGTTGATTCGACCGCTGACAGCATCATCGACCAAACGGAGGCCAGAGCGACAGCCTTTACGGTGACCGGGTTCGACGGACTATCTGGCACCGCGGTCTTCACAGATGGTGCCCACAGCACCCAGGTTTCAGTGAGCGGCAATGGTGCTCACACAATCGACTTGACTGGATTTTCCGGCAATGTCAGCTCCAGGCTTGCTGTCGGCAGTCAGACGTCTGGGATCGGCAACGCCGTAACCGTGCAGCCTGTGAATGTACCGCCCACGATTGGAGGTACGGCTGGCGGACAGGCCATCAACGACAAAACGATGGTGAGCCCCTTCTCGGCTGTCACCATCACGGATCCCGACGCAAACGCTTCCGCGACCGCAACCATCACCATCACGGCCGGCGGTACGGCCAGCGATGCCGGCGGCACACTCTCCGGCGCTGGCCTGACCAAGACCGGTACAGGCACCTACACCCTCACGCCAGGAACGCCTGCAGCGACCGAGTTGGCTCTGCGTGCCCTCGTCTTCACGCCGAGGGCCAACCAAGTCACGCCAAGTGGAACGATCACGACTGGCTTCAGCCTAGCCGTCAGTGATGGTGCCGCAACGACAACAGACAGCACCACTACGGTGGTCGCCACTTCGATCAACGATGCGCCTAGCCTCGGCGGAGATGGGCAGATCAACGTTTCTCAGGGTGGAGCTGTGACGGTCACGACCGGAGATCTCACGGCCAATGATCCGGATGTTGGGCAGAACCTTACTTACACGCTGACTGGCACGACGCGGGGGCAGGTGCTGGTCAATGGCACAGCGCTTGCCGTCAACGGCACCTTCGCGCAGACGCAGCTCGCCAACGGTCAGATCAGCTTCCAGCAGGATGGCAGTGCCGACACGGGGGCGAGCTTCAGTGTCAGGGTGAGCGATGGCCTCGACACTTCAAGCCGAGCGACGGTTCTCGCAAGCGTCGCTCTGACCCCCCAGCCACCCGATCCAGGCCCTGCCGGTCCGACCTCGGGCGACGACAATCTCACGGGTACGTCGGGGCCAGACACGATCAGCCTGGGACTCGGCAACGACACCTACGCGAGCGGGGCCGGCAACGACCTCGTCTACGGCAACCAGGGCAACGACCTGATCTACGGCAATCAGGACACCGATACCCTCTACGGGGGCCAGGGGGACGACCGCGCCTTCGGCGGCCAGGGCGACGACCGCCTGTTCGGCAACCTCGGCAACGACGTGCTCTCCGGCAATCGCGGGGCCGACATCGTCTACGGCAACCAGGGCAACGACCTCGTCTACGGGAACCAGGGTGCGGACATCCTGTTCGGCGGGCAGGGCAACGACGTGCTCTACGGCGGGCAGGACGCCGATATGCTGGCGGGCGGCATCGGCGACGACACGCTGGTGGGCGGACTCGGGGCAGACCTCTACCGCTTCGACCCGAACTCGGGCCGCGACCTGATCCTTGGCTTCAACCAAGCTGAGGGCGACCGGATCGCGCTGGGCGGGCAGACCTACACGGTCAGCTCGGCGCAGAACGGCGACGCGCTGCTCTTGCTCTCGGGCGGCGGCGTGGTCGATCTGGCCGGCATCCGGGCCGATCAGGTCAGCGCCGGTTACTTCGCGGCTTGAGACGCTCCGGCATGATGTCCGCCCCGCCCCGCTCCCTCAGGCCTGCGGCTCGGCGAGTCGCGCCCGGTGCCGCTCCAGGGTATCGAGCAGGATCGGCATGAAGGCCGATCCGGCGTCGAGCCCGGCTACTCCGCGCTCGAGTTCGGCCAGCGCGGCCCGCTGCGCCGCCAGCCCCTCGACCGCCTCGAGATAGGCCCAGATCGCGGCGTCGGCCTCGCCCGCGTTGACGGGCCGCTCGGCGGCGAGCAGCCCCTCGAAGACGCGCAACGTCTCCTGCCGCGTCATCGGGCGTCCCCGTCCTGGCGACCATCTTGGCGCCCGCCCAGCAGTCCCGCGGCCGCGATGCCGATCCCGGCCACCACGGCGGCCGTGGTCAAAGGATGGAGGCTGGCGCGGGTGTAGAGGCTCGTGCGCATCACGTAGCCCGGATGGCCGCCCACGACCTCGCCGCCCGAGCGGCTGGGCTCGTAGAGGGCGCCGGCCCGGTCGTGGGCCGGTTCGTCGGTCTGCTGCTGGGCGGACATCGTGCGGCCGGCGAGGTCGAAGGCGCGCGGCGCCAACGCCTTGGCGAGGCTCATCAGCCGGCCGCCACCGCCTACGTAGATGTCGCGGCGCGGGTGCACGGCCGCGTGCAGGATGGCGTGCGCCACCTCCTCGGTGCGGTAGACCGGCGGCGGCAACTTCGGCGCGTGGGGGGTGTAGTTCTTGGCGTTCTTCGCGAATGGGGTGTCGATCGCCGCGGGCTTGATCAGCGTCACGGCGACCTGCGCGCCCTCCTCCTCCAGCTCGATCCGGAAGGCGTCGGTGAAGCCTTTGATGGCGTGCTTGCTCGCGCAGTACATGCCCTGGAGCGGGAAGGCGATGTCGGAGGCGACGCTGCCGAGGTTGATCAGGACGCCGCCGCTGCGCTTCAGATGGGGCGCGGCCACGAGCGAGCCGTGCACGACGCCCCAGAAGTTCGTCTGGAACAGGCACATGTGGTCGGCCTCGCTCACCTCATCCAGGCGCCCGAAAATCGACAGGCCAGCATCGTTCACCCAGGTGTCGATGCGCCCGAAGCGCCCGACCGCCTGATCGGCGATGCGCTGGACCTGGGCGCGGTCGCCGACATCGGCCACCACGTCGAGGGCCTCGCCGCCCTCCGCCTCGATCTCCCGGCGGATCTGCGCCAGGGCCTCGCCGTTGCGGGCGGCGAGCACCACCTTGGCGCCCTCGCGGGCCGCCCGGCGGGCGGTCTCGAGTCCGATGCCGCTCGACGCGCCGGTGATGACCACGACCTGACGGTCGAGCGGATGGCGGGACTTCCACATGGGGCGGATCCTCTCGGGCAGGTTCGCGGGGCAAGGGGTCAACCGTCCAACCGGCGCCCGGCGGATCCGTTCACCCACGCCCGGGCCGCGGGAGACGCAGGGCCCCTACGGCCAGGCCCGCAGGATCTCGTCGGTCGGCGCGATCTCGATCTGCTCGCCGAAGCGGCTGCAGTAGAGGGTCACCATCGCGTCGTGGGTCTCGTCGGCCGAGCTGCAGACGCCGTCGGCCGCGATCACCACCCGGTAGCCGCGATCGACCGCGCCGAGCACCGTGGCGAGCACGCAGATGTCCGTCTCCCCGCCGGTGATCACCAGCGTGTCGGTGCCGAGGTCGCGCAGGTGCGCCTGGAGGTCCGGTTCGAGCCAGGGGGAGTAGGTCGTCTTGTCGAAGACCCGTGCGGGCGGCGCCAGCGCGGCGAGGCTCGGCAGCAGATCGACCATGCCGGGCTCCAGCCGGTCGAGGGTCATGTCCGGCCAGCGCTCGTAGTAGCGCCGCCACGTACCCGAGCAGGATTGCGCGTTCGCCGCCGGGATGAAGCGCGTGAACGCCGTCCGCGCGGGATGCGCCGCGGCGATCCGCTCGACCTGCGGCAGGATGCGGCCGAGCCAGGGCGTGTGCCAGTCGGTCTCCTCGTGGAAGAGGCGCTGGACATCCACACAGACGTGCGCCGTCTGCTCACCCAGATCACCGAACCGCAGCCCTACGCCCCGTTTCATCTCGCTCTTCCCCCCAATCGCGCGTCCGCGCAGCCGGGCACCGCGCAGACCTCGTCGTTTCCGCAACTTTTGGTGGTATGGCCCGGCTCCGTGAGGCGGCGCCGGGCCGCACCCGTCAGCCGATCTGCTCGCTCTGGGCGCCGCTGTCGGGCCGGGCCGGGCCGAGCACCGGCTCCTGGCCCATCGGCTCGTTCTGCACCACGCTGAACTCGCCCTTGCCGTCGAGGGACGGCCCGCTGGTCCAGCGGCCGGCGGGCGGGGGCGTCCCGTCGCGGGCGGTGGCGAAGAAGGCGTAGTTGAACTTCTGGTGCTCCTCGCTCTGCGGGAACGAGTTCGGGATGGGCAACTGCTCCTTCAGGCCGCCGAGCTCCTCGATCACCGCGAGCCATTGCTGCTGGTGCATGGTGTCGCGCGCGATGAGGAAGCTCCACATGTCGCGCATGCCGGGATCGTTCGTCGCCGTGTGCAGGCGGACGGCGAGCGTCCGGCCCGTCGCCTCCGCGGCGACGTTGCAGTACATGTCGGCCGCGATGTTGCCGCTGGCGTAGATGTGGCTCATGTCGAAGGGCAGCCCGTCGGAATTGCCCGGGAAGGCCGCCATGCCGGTCGAGAGCAACGTCTTGTGCAGCATGCCCTCGGCGATGTGGCGCGGGTTCTCGCCGCCCATCACGGCGCCGACCAGCGCGTCGGCGGCGCCCGCCTCCTGCACCTTGGTGGGCGCGTTCTCAAGGTTCATCGCGACGGCGGTGGCCAGCATCTCGATATGGCCGATCTCCTCGGTCGCCGTATTGAGGAGCATGTCGCGATACTTCGTGTTGGGCGCGCGGTTGCCCCAGGCCTGGAAGAAGTACTGGAAGCAGACGCGGATCTCGCCCTCGATGCCACCGATCGCCTGTTGCAGCATGCGCGCGTAGACAGGGTCGGGGCTCTCGACACGAACGGGATATTGCAGGCGCTTGTCGTGGAAATACATGGGCTGGTCCTCTGCTCGGGTGTCGGCTGACGAGCGGCTCGTCCCGCACCGCGCCCTTCCGGGCACGTCATTGGGCGCGATCGGGGACGGATCGCGGAAGGCCGGGGCCTGTATCCGAGCGCCGCCGCGGGATGTCAGCTCAAGGCTGTTCTTCCCGTCTCAGCGCACGCCGAAGATACGTTGGGCTGAACCAGGCTTTTGCGAACGAAGTTCCGAGAAAAACACATGAATTGTACTGCGGTAGGCTGATCCATGTTGGGTCACACAGCGGGCGGTCTCGGATCTACTCCGGTCGAGCACGGCCTTGGCTGTTGACGGGCGGCCAATCTAAGGTTCTGTTCGTCCCCGGGTTCTGGGGCGTCCCCATGGGGGGCGCGGTGCCGAACGGACCCGCGATCGGCCCGGGACGTTGAGGCCTTTGAGGGTTCATGCAGGGTGGTCATGCCGGGCCTTGGACGGCTCGGGCAGCGTGAAGGAGGCGGCGATGGTCGACGTGGCACGATCCCTGACCGACCGGCACGTGCTGGTGGTCGAAGACGATTACTTCATCATGGACGAGCTGCGGCAGAGCTTCGAGCGGAGCGGCGCCACGGTGCTCGGCCCCGTCGGCAGCATCGAGGAGGCCCTCGCCCTGGCCGAGGGCTCGCCGCGGATCGATGCCGCAGTGCTCGACATCAACCTTCACGGCGAGATGGCGTTTCCGGTGGCGGACGCGCTGCGAACCCGCGGCATTCCCATCATCTTCGCCACCGGTTACGGCGCTGCCACGATCCCGGAGCGCTTCGCCGACGCGCCCCATTGCGAGAAGCCCGTCGAGCCGGAGATGATCGCCCGCCTGATCCTGGCCTACGAGGGTGACGCGACGGCGGAGGCGACGACGGCGGCGTGATGGGCGGCCTGACGGAGCCGCGCCGAGCCAGTCTTTTTCCCGTTCCGCGGTGACCTTCCGGACGGGGCGCGGTTGCTCCGGCAGCAGCCCCGACGCGACGGAGTTCCCCGTGGAGCAATTTCCCAAGCCGCCCTTCCCGGATCAGCGGCAGCCGATGCCGGGCTCCAGCGCGGCGATGGAGCCGCAGCCCGATTACGGCGAGGCGACCTACAAGGGCTCGGGGCGACTCGCCGGCAAGGCCGCGATCATCACCGGTGGCGACAGCGGCATCGGCCGCGCCGTGGCCCTCGCTTACGCCCGCGAGGGCGCCGACGTGCTGGTCTCCTATCTCGACGAGGACGAGGATGCGGCCGAGACGCGCCGGCTCGTCGAGTCCGCCGGGCGCAAGGCGGTGCTGGTGCCGGGCGACATCCAGGAAGCGCGCCACTGCCGGCTGATCGTGGAGAGGGCGATCAAGGAATTCGGCCGTCTCGACGTGCTCGTCAACAACGCCGCCCATCAGGCGACCTTCGACAGCCCGGAGGAGATCTCGGACGCGGAATGGGAAACCACCTTCCGCATCAACATCCACGCGATGTTCTATCTGGTGAAGGCGGCGCTGCCGCACCTGCGCGAGGGTGCGGCCATCATCAACACCACCTCGGTCAACGCCGACACGCCGAGCCCGCAGCTCTTGGCCTACGCCACCACCAAGGGCGCGATTCAGAACTTCACCGGCGGGCTCGCCCAGATGCTCGCCGAGCGGGGCATCCGGGTGAACTGCGTCGCGCCGGGCCCGATCTGGACGCCGCTGATCCCCTCGACCATGCCGCCCGAGAAGGTGACGCAGTTCGGCTCGCAGGTGCCGATGAAGCGCCCCGGCCAGCCGAAGGAGCTCGCCCCCGTCTACGTGATGCTGGCCTCCGAGGAGGCGAGCTACGTCTCGGGCGCAACGGTCGCGGTGACGGGCGGCAAGCCGATCATCTGACGGTCACGGTTTCCAAAGGCCGAGGCCTTTGGCGGGTCCAGGGGGGAGCCCTGGTTCTTGGCTTCGCCATTTGGGGCCGCCCTGAACCCTGCCAAAGGGTCCCGACCCTTTGGGATCCAAGGATACCCGAGGAGCGCGCATGGGACCGAGACCGCTGAAGACCCTGCAGGGCGCCGTGGTGGTGATCACCGGGGCGTCGAGCGGGATCGGCCGGGCCACCGCGCTCGCCTTCGCGCGGGCCGGTGCCGACGTGGTGCTGGCGGCCCGCCGGGGCGACGTGCTGGCGGATCTGGCAGCGATCTGCCGGCGCCAGGGCGGCCGGGCCGAGGCGGTGCCGACCGACGTCACCGATCCGGGGGCCGTCGAGGCGCTGGCGCGGGCGGCCGAACGGGCCTTCGGGCGCATCGACGTCTGGGTAAACAATGCCGGCACCGGCGTGTTCGGACCCTTCTGGGAGGCGCCGCTCGACCTGCACCGGCGGACGGTCGCGGTGAATCTCTTCGGCACCCTGCACGGCGCCTACGCGGCGTTGCCGCGCTTCCTCCACCAGGGACGGGGTGTGCTGATCAACATGGTATCGCTCGGCGGCTGGGCGCCGACGCCCTTCGCGGCGGCCTACACGGCGAGCAAGTTCGGCCTGCGCGGCCTCACCGCCAGCCTGCGGCAGGAACTGCGCGACCACCCGGGCATCCGGGTCTGCGGCGTGTTCCCGGCGATGGTCGACACGCCGGGCTTCGTGCACGGCGCCAACGTCTCGGGCCGCACCCTCGATCCCGGGCCGATGCTCTACGCCCCCGAGGACGTGGCCGCGACGATCCTGCACCTCGCGCTGCATCCGCGCGACGAGATCGCGGTCGGCTGGCCCGCGCGCGCCCTCCAGGCCGCCTACGCACTCGCCCCGGGGCCGACCGAGCACGTCATGGGCTTCACGCTCGCGCGGCTCCTCGACCGTGCGGGGCCGGCACCGAACAGCTACGGGGCGCTGCGGGGCCCGATACCGGGCGGCACCACGGCGAGCGGCGGCTGGCGTCACCGCAAGGGCATGCCCTCCGCGCCGGTGCTCAGCGGCCTCGGCCTCGCGGCCGCGGGCGTGATCGGGGTGCTCGCGCTCGGGGCGGCCCGGCGGCGGCGCTGAGCCCGCCTCAGCGCGCCACGCTCCAAGTGGTCGTGCCGTCCTTGTTGTCCTTCACCGCCACGCCCATGGCCGCCAGCGCGTCGCGAGCGCGGTCGGAGGCGGCCCAGTCCTTGGCGGCGCGGGCGGCCTTGCGCTCGGCGATCAGCCCCTCGACCCGGGCGACGTCGATGCCAGCGGCCTGCACGCTCGCCGCGGCCCGCGCGCTCGCCGTCTGGCCGAGAAGCCCGAGCAGGTTCGCCCCCGCCTTGAGCGTGGCCGGGTCGTCGAGCCGGTGGATCTCCGCGAGGGCCGCCGCCGTGTTGAGATCGTCGAGCAGCGGCTCCAGCACGCTCGGCGGCGCGTCCGCCGCGGGGCCCGCGTCGCCGACCGCACCGTACCAGCGCTCCAGCATCCGGCTCGATTCCTCGAGCCCCCGCGCCGTCCAGTCGATGGGCTGGCGGTAGTGCGTCTTGAGCATGTTGAGGCGCACGACCTCGCCGGGCCAGTCCTTCAGCACGTCCCGGATGGTGATGAAGTTGCCGAGCGACTTCGACATCTTCTCCCCCTCGACCTGCAGGAAGCCGTTGTGCAGCCACCAGTTGGCCATCACGGGCGTGCCGAAGCAGCAGCGGGACTGTGCCACCTCGTTCTCGTGGTGGGGAAAGATCAGGTCGATCCCGCCCGCATGGATGTCGAAGGTCTGGCCCAGGTGCTTCGCCGACATCGCCGAGCACTCGATGTGCCAGCCGGGTCGGCCCGGCGCCGGGATGCCGGCGGGTGAATCCCACGACGGCTCGCCCGGCTTCGAGGGCTTCCAGAGCACGAAGTCGAGGGGCGAGCGCTTATAGGGCGCGACCTCGACCCGGGCGCCGGCCTCCATCTCGTCGAGTGGCCGCCCCGAGAGCCGGCCGTAATCGGGCATCGAGGGCACGTCGAACAGGACGTGGTCCTCCGCCACGTAGGCATGGCCCGCGGCGACGAGCCCCTCGATCATCTGGCACATCTCGCGGATGTGATCGGTGGCCCGCGGCTCGACGAAGCGGGGCGGCGCGCCCGCCGGGTTCACGTCCTCCGGCATCAGCACGCCGAGGTCGCGGATGTCCCGGTGGAACTGCGCCAGCGTGCCGTCGGTGAGTTCGCGGATGGTGATGCCACGCTCGGCCGCGCGCGCGTTGATCTTGTCGTCCACGTCCGTGACGTTGCGGGCGTAGGTGACGTGCGCCGGACCGTAGAGGTGGCGCAGCAGCCGGAACAGCAGGTCGAAGACGATGATCGGGCGCGCGTTGCCGATATGGGCCGCGTCGTAGACCGTCGGCCCGCAGGCATACATCCGGACGTTGCCCGCATCGATCGGCGCGAACACGTCCTTGGCGCCGGTCAGCGTGTTGTAGAGCCGCAACATCGGCGCCATGAAACCCATCCTCTCCCGTCCCCTCCGGACCCTGCGCCGGCCCCGCCCGCATCCTGCGGCCGGCCGGAAACTCGCCTGACCCCTCAAGGACCTGCCGCCCGGTCCGGTCCCGCGCGGCCTCCGGCCAAGCTTTGCTGCGCCGCGGCGCGGGCGCGGAGGCCTGTTGCGGATCGGCGACGGTGCGGCCGGCCGGATCGGGCTAACCCAAAACCGTGATGCAATCGACAACGCCGGACGCGCAAGCCCGCGTCCGGAGAGCGGGCGAACCCGAAAGGTTTTGTTTACCGCCGCGATGGACCCTCGCCGCAGGTCTCCCTGCACGCCCACGCTTGAGCCCCAAGGAATCGTTCATGCGCGCCTCGACCGTCGTCAGCGCCCTCCTCGCCGCCGCCCTCGCCACGACGCTCGCGCTCGGCGCGCAGGCGGGCAGTGAGACGCCGGCCCGCAACCACGTCGAGAAGACCTTCCTGATCCCGTCGAGCGAGGGCTACGGCGTCGCCGATTGCCTGACGACGCCCGGCAGCGCCTGCGGCCAGACGGTGGCCGATTCCTGGTGCGAGGCCCAGGGCTTCGCCGCCGCCGGCTCCTTCGGCATCGCGGCGCCAGAGGAATATACCGGCTCGGTCGACCTGCCGGTCTCGAAGCCCTCCGAGCGCCCGCTGCGCATCACCTGCAAGGATTGAGCGGTCCTACCGCACGAAATCCCCGCATTTCTGCGAGACTTCCGTGCCCCAGGGCATCAGCGGCACCGCCGAGGTGGAGTTCTTCGGCGAGCCCTGGATGACCTTGTCGGAATAGACCATGTAGATCAGCGTGTTGCGCTTCGCGTCGCAGCCGCGCACGATCTGCATCGATTTGAAGATCAGCGAGCGGCGCTCGCTGAACACCACCTCGCCCTGCTTGAACTTGTCCTTGAACTGGACCGGGCCGACCTGCCGGCAGGCGAGCGAGATGTCCGAGACGTCCTCGGCCAGCCCCAGCGTGCCCTTGATGCCCCCCTTCTCGGGCTGGGTGTACCAGCAGGCCACGCCCGAGACCGCCGGATCGTCGATGCCGTAGACGACGAGCTTGTCGTTGGGCGTCAGCGGGCGCCACACCGTCGACTTGTCGAAGATCCGGTCCGGCTCCTGCGCGGAGGCCGGCGCGGCGAGTGCCGCCAGCCCGAGGGCGGCGGCTGTGAGACACCGAAACAACATCGTCCACGCATTCCCCTATCGAAGCGGTGCCGGGCATGTAGGAGGGGTGTCGCCGCCGCGCGAGGGCGTTTAAAAATGTTGTCCCCGGCGCGAGTCTCGCACGCGCGCCGCCTGTTCGTCCGCGTCTCGATATTCCCGGTTCCCAAGGCCCCCGGTTGCCCATGCTGCCGTCGCGTTCCCCGATTCGCCGGACCGTCCGCGCGCTCGCCGTGGCCGCGGCCTGTCTCGTGCCCGGCCTCGCCGCGGCGCAGGAGCCGGCCGCGACGCCGGTCCCACCCAGCGCGCCGAGCGCCGCCTGCCTGCGCTACCGCGCCGAACTGTCCGCCCTGCCGGCGGACGGGGCCAGCGTGATGCGCGCGCTCCAGGGCGAGATCGGCCGGCTGGAGGCCTATTACCGCAGCCTGAACTGCGAGGGCGGGCGCTTCCTGTTCTTCGACACCCGGCCGCCCCAGTGCGGCGCGGTCGAGCAGCGCATCCGTGCGCTCAACGCCACCTACGGGGGCGCGGCGACCGACGACAATTCCGGCCGCCGCCGTCAGCTTCAGACGCTGGTGGCGCAGAGCTGCCCGACGCTGGCCAGGACGGAGGGCGTCGAATCCCACGCCCGCGGCGGCGCGCAGGTGATCTGCGTGCGCACCTGCGACGGCGGCTACTTCCCGATGAAGAACCTGCCGGAGGGCCGCGCCAGCGCCGACGACATGTGCCAGGCGCTCTGCCCCGGCACCGAGGCCGTGGCCTACTCGATGCCGAACGGCGACGACGCCCTGAAACACGCGGCGACCGTCCGGGGCAGCCGGGCCTACGCCTCGCTCGCCAACGCCTTCAAGTTCCAGAAGACCTTCGTGCCGAACTGCTCCTGCAAGCCGGCGGACAAGAGCTGGGCGCAGTCGCTGGCGAAGGCCGAGAGCATGCTGGTGCGGCACAAGGGCGACATCTTCGTCACGCCGATGCAGGCCGAGGCGCTGTCGCGGCCGAAGATCCGCCTGACGCTGGTCGGACGCGCCGACAAGACCGCGGCCGAGATCGCCGCCGACGCCGCCGGGCGCAGCGCCTCCGCCCCGGGCGAGACCACCGCGACGGCCGGGACCGCCCTCCCAGTCGCCGAGCGGGCGAGCGTGCGCATCATCGCGCCGGACCGGATCGCGGTGCCGGCCACGGCGCTGCCGGCCGCGCTGGCCGCTGTCCCGCCCGCTGCCCCGCCCGTCGCGCCGGCGCCCGCGCCCTCCGCGCGCTGAGGGCCACGCCCCGGCGCGGCCCCGCGGGGGCTCCGCGCCGGGAACCAAATCCTGCCTGCGGAGGTTCGAACCGGCCAAACGCCCCGTCCCGCCCGGTGATCTCGACGGATCGCGGCCGGGCGGGGCCGAACCCCTCACGCGCCGCCACCGTTCCGGTTCGGCGCGCCGCGAAGGCCGATCGATGCGGAAGCTCCGCCTGCTCCTCCTCGCCGGGACCGTGCTGCCCGGTCTCCTCGCCATGCCCGTCTCCGCACGTCCGGACGATCCGGGCGCGCGCCTGCTCCTGGCCCAGGGCGGCCCGGACATGGAGCGGGGCCCGCGCGGCGGCGGAGAGGGGCCACGCGGCGGCGGCGAAGGTCCGCGTGGCGGTGGGGAAGGCCCGCGCGGCGGAGCGCCGCGCCCCGAACGACCGGAGCGTCCCGAACGACCTGAGCGCCCCGAGCGTCCTGACAGGTCCGAGCGCCCCGAGCGCGTCGCGCCCGAGCGGGCACCTGCGGAGAGGGCGGCGCCTCCGGCCCAGCGCGAGCGGCCTGAGCCGCGTCCCGACCGCAACCCCGAACGCGCCGCACCCGCCGAGCGTCCGCAGCCGCCGGCCGCCCGCGAGCGGCCCGAGCCCCGCGAGGAGCGCGCCCCCGCGCAGCGTCAGCCCGATCGTGAGCGTCAGCCCGAGCGCCCGCAGCGCCCGGACCGCGACCCGTCCGAGCGCCCGACGCCGCCGGCCCGCGACCGCGCGCCCGAGCGGCAGCCGGAGCGGCAGACCGCGCCGGAGCGCTCCACTGCGCCCGAGCGCCGGGAGGCCCCCGAACCCGGCCGCCGCGCACCCGAGGCCGACGCACCGCAGAGGCCGACGCCGCGGCCCGAGTCCGGCACGCCCGGGCGCGAGGACAGGCAGAATCGCCCGGAGAGGCCGGATCGCCCGGAGGGCGCCCCGCGCCAAGCGCCCGAGCGCGCGGCGCCGCAGCCCGGGGGTGCCCCGGGACGGGAGCCCGCCCCGAGCGCGCCGCAGCAGGCGGCCCCGCCCGCGCCCAACCAGGCGCCCGGCGTGCCGGGCCGTCCGGTCCAGCGCCCGGACGCGGCGCCGGCCGCTCCGCCGACCGCACCGAACCAGGCTCCGGGTGTTCCCGGCCGCCCCGTCCAGCCGCCCGGCGCCGCTCAGTCCGACGCCCCGGTTCAGGCCGCGCCGCCGGCTCAGACGCCGGCCCCCGGCGCCGTCCAGCCTGGCGCTCCGACGCCTCCGAACCAGGCGCCCGGCATCCCCGGCCGCCCGGTCCTGCCGCCCGGCGCCGAGCGGGACGGCCGCGACGACCTGCCGGCCGGGCGCGCCGACGACCGCCGCGGCTTCGATGACCGCCGCGACGACCGCCGCGGGTACGACGATCGCCGCGACGGCGACCGGCGCGGCTTCAACGTGCCGGGTCGCCCCGGCTACATCCCCGGCGGGTTCCGCGAGGACGACGAGGATATCCGCGACTACGACCGCATCCGGCGCGACCGGCGCGAGTTCAACGAGGACGGGCGCACCTACATCCGCGAGCCCGGCCGCCTCATCGTGCGCGACCGGGACGGCTACTTCATCCGGCACGACGAGAACGAGCGCTTCCGCGAACTCGACCGGCGCGCCTTCCGCAGCGAGCGGCGGGGCCAGGAGACCTACACCTTCCTCGACCGGCCGGGCGGCGAGCAGATCATCACCGTGGTGGACGATGACGGCCGGCTGCTGCGCCGGACCCGCCGCTTCCGCGACGGGCGCGAGGTGGTGATCATCGACAACGGCTTCGGTCCCCGCCGCCCGATCTACGAGGACGTGGTCGACCTGCCGCCCCCCGACATCCGGATCCCGCGCGAGCGCTACATCGTCGATTACGAGGGCGCCGACGAGCGGGCCGTCTACGAGGCCCTCTCGGCCCCGCCGGTGGTGCCGGTGGAGAGGCGCTACACACTCGATCAGGTGCGCTACAGCCCGCAGTTGCGCGCCCGCATGCGCAGCGTGGACATCGACACGATCACCTTCGACACGGGCTCCTTCACGGTGACCCCGGAGCAGGCGGCGCGGCTCTCGACCATCGCGGCGGCGATCAACCAGGCGATCCGGGCGAACCCACAGGAGGTGTTCCTGATCGAGGGCTACACCGACGCTGTGGGCTCGGACGTGGACAACCTCTCGCTCTCGGACCGCCGGGCGCAATCGGTGGCCACCGTGCTGACCCAGCAGTTCCAGGTGCCGCCCGAGAACCTGACGACCCAGGGCTACGGCGAGCAGTACCTGAAGGTGAACACGCAAGGGCCCTCACGCGAGAACCGCCGGGTGACCGTGCGGCGGATCACGCCACTGATCCAGCAGGGGCAGGCGCAAGGACAGGGCGGGCAGCCGCCGCGGTAAGGCCGCTCGAACCACCAACCCTCCCCCCTCTGCGGGGGGAGGGAGGGAGCGGCGGGCGTCAGCCCGCCACCACCGCGTTCCCCGCCACCCGGATCACGGCGTCGAAGGGCGGCAGCGCCGCGGTGTCGGCCGTGTCGGGCAGGCAGACGATGAGGCCGCGGCCGGCGCGCGCCGCCCGCAGATCGGCGAGGCGCTCCTCGAAGTTGGCGGGCGCGCGCTCCTCCAGCAGGATCGCCACGACGAGGATGTCGGGCTCCCGGATCAGGCAGCGGGCGAGGTCGATGGCGATGCGCTCGCGCGGGCCGGGCGCACCCTCGGCGAGGGCGCCCGTGGCCGCGGGATCGATCCGGCTGTCGAGGCCGAGCCGGTAGACCTGATCCTCCAGCCCCTCCTCGGCCAGAACCCGGCGGACCAGGGCGCGCACCCGTGCCTCGGCCCCAGCCTCGCCGTAGCTGATCCGGCCGAACAGCAGGTTCTCCTCCAGGCTCGCGGCCGGATTGACCCGGGCGGGATCGTAGAACTCCACCGACCCCCGCAGTGCGGCGGGCAGCATCCGGGCGAAGGCGTGGCGCGCGCCCACGATGCGCGCCTCGAGGCCCGCGTCGATCAGGCCGAAGCGGTGGCGTGTCTCATTGTAGCGCAGCGCCAGTCCGATCAGCGCCTCGCGGTCGCGGTGCCCCGCGGGGCCGCGGCGCAGGGTGGCGTCCGTCTGGCGGGCGACCAAGTCCTCGAAGAAGCCGCGCTCGGCCGCCGGGAAGAGCGAGAAGGCGTCGAAGAGCGGGTGGTCGTTCGGCAGGTCGGCGAAGATCTCGACCGAGTTGCGCGCGACCGCGAGGCCGATCTCGGTCAGCGGCCGGGTCAGGCCCTCCGCCTCCAGCACCGCCCGCAGGTAGGGCTGGCGCGCGAGCCGCGCCGGGGCGAGCGCCGGCCCGACCGGCTCCCCGAACAGGATGTTCTCGCCGAGATCCGCCTGATGGTTGTAGAGCGCCGGGTCGAAGGGCTCGACGAGGCGCTCGGCCTGATCGGCCCTGAGGCGCGCGCGCACGCTCTCCCGCGCCGCCACCACGGCCCGGGCGAGGTCCGGGTCGGCGGCGGAATCGACCGGCCCGGTGAGCCCGCGGGCGTACACGAAGGCGTCGAGCCCGGTGAGCCGCAGGATCTCGCCGAAGCCCGCCGCGTCCGGAGCCCCTTCCGAGCCGTAGAGCAGGTTCTGCCGCAAGGACCCCTCGATCAGGATCGCCTCGCCCGAGGCGTAGGCGATGCGGCGCGCCCGCTCGGCCGGGTCGAAGGCGCGCAGGTCCTGGCCCGCGAAGGTGACGGCGCCCGCGCTCGGCTCGACTTGGCCCGCGAGCACCGCCGCGAGCACCCGGGCGCCCCCGCCGCGCCCGCCCGTGATCGCCACGTGGCCGGGCATCGCGACCTCCGCGTCGACACCCGCGAGGCGCTCGCCGG
>NZ_BPQM01000026.1 GCF_022179245.1 Methylobacterium gregans | reverse complement strand
GAATGGCGACGACGCGCATGGGGGGGGTGACCTGAGCCTGATCCGAACGACGCGAACAGCCGGCGCCGCCATACAGCGCGAAGCCGACGCCTGCGCATCGAAGGCGTCGTTTAGGTCACCATCCCGCCTCGGCCAAGAGTGGGCATCGGGACCTCAGGGCGTCGACTGCGGCGGCACCAAACTGGTCCGCTACGATGTTCCTTAACGGGCCGAACTCACCATAATCGCATTCCGCGATAAGACGCTGGGGATCAGGTTTCGACGACAGAAATGTGAAGCGCTCAATCAGTGCGCTCAGAAAGCAATCATTGCCCAAGACAGGGTGATAAATGCGTCGGTCTGCTGCCATCACATCCAGGAAGCCCGCCGGGAAGGGGCGTCGAAATCTGAAGGTATCTGTGCAATAGATCCTCTCGTTGAAGTCATTGATATCTCTGCACAGGAAGCCTGCCTCGCACAGTTCACTGGCTACGAAAGCCTCATCGTTGGGGATGCGTAGGACAGTGCCGGTTTTGTCTCTAGTTGCCGCTATGTGGCTGAAGACGGACTTCCTTCTATGAAAAAGGTAATCGATAGCCCGTCCTGACAACCTGGTAACCGGAAAGAAACACCGCCACGTTCTTCCAACGAAGGGCTCCATGGTTTCGGTCCATGTCCACCAACTCCGATCGACCCGTCCCAACTCTGGCGCAATCAGGTCTTCCTGCGCTCCATCGAAGATTTTGAAAAACTCTAGCGCCTCTGTGTATCTGATCGCTACGTCCTGCTCGATTAGCCAGTAGAAATCGAAGTTTGGCACCGCATTTCGGCAGCCATAGAGTGCATAATCGCCCAACATCCATAGGTAGCTGCTTTCGAACGGGAGGCCGAGCGATTCGATAGTCTCACGCGTTAGAGAAACCTTTCGACCCAGTCCATCCGGCCACGGCGTACGCGTTTCGTCAGCCGCTATCAGAACATCGCGGTCGGAACTTTCTAGATATCGAACGAGGTCTCTAAGTTTCGAGTCCGCGACATGGGCTCGGATAACCACAGCTTCAGCCATTGCGGGTGCCTGAGAATCCAACTTTTTGATGTGCCGTGGCCCCTTTCCCGACCAATGTCCAGATGGTGTGGCCTGGGGGATCCTTGCGTGTCGTGCGGCAGCGATGCCATGGAGCCACGAGGCGTTTGCCGAACCCGGGAGAAGCGTGTGCGTTCTTTGCCGATTCGTACGGTAACGTTGCTTTGCCCCGCCATGGTGACCGGCGGCCCGCAGGCCCTACACCAACTCGCTTTCGCGCTGAACCGGCGTGCCCTGCCCACACAACTCGCCTACTATGCCAACGGCGGGCAACTCGTGCGTGAGGGTGACGCGGTGCGTTGCGTAGCTCCTCCGCAGAACCCCTGCCTCGTGGCCTACGACAAGTACTGCCCGGTGCCTGCCGAGCGCTTCGCCCTCACGTCCGACCACCTCGTGGTGTTGCCGGAGGTGCTGGCCCACCTGCACCGCGCCTACGCGCCAGCCCAGGCCGCGGTTTGGTGGCTATCGGTCGACAACGCCTTCCACGAGCGCGCGGCCTTGCTGAACGAGAAGGTGCGGCTGGAGCTCTTCGCTGACAGAGGCCTCCGGCATTGGGCCCCCACCTTCTACGCCCGCGAGTTCCTGCGCCGCCAGGGCGTGCCGGAGATCGCGATGCTCTCGGATCATGTCGACGACCAGTTCACCACGTGGCAACCGGAGGGCCCGGGGCCCGACGCCGTGGTGGCCTACAATCCGCGCAAAGGCGGTGAACTGGCCGCGGCGTTCTTCGCCCGGCATCCGGACCTGACGCCACGACCGATCACCGGCCTCGACCGACGGGGCGTCTGGGCGGCGTTTCGCCGGGCCCGGGTCTACGTGGACTTCAGCCATTTTCCCGGCCGAGAGTTTATGCCGCGCGAAGCGGCAGCCTCAGGTGCCGTCATTTTCGTGCGCAACCGCGGTGCGGCGCAGTTCTACGACGACTACCCTCTGCCTGACGCCTACCGCTTCACAGACGCCGCCCTTGAAGATGGCAGCCTGTACGCTCGGGTCTCCGCTGCCTTGGCCGAGCCCGAGTCGCACTGGCTGGTTCAGGAGTCCTTGCGTCAGAACGTTCGGTGGGAGGCCGAGACGTTCGAGCGGCAGGCGGATCGATTGGTGGAGCAGCTCAGCGCCGTGCCTGCGCGAAGATCCACGGTTCCGGCCCTCGGCCTTCCCACTGCGCCATGAAGCGGTCGACCTGCCCGAGTGCCATCAGCGGGGGGAACGCGGATGGGTCGCGTGCCGTCTGCTCGATGATCGTGAGGTCGTGGGTAGCCGAGAAGTAGGCGTGCAGGAACTCCAACGTGCAGCCAGCGGACGTGTAGTGCGTCTCGACCACCACGTCGCAGTCCGAGAGCGCTTCAGCTGGCGTGCTGCCCAGGAGGCTCGTCTCGGCACCCTCGACGTCTATCATGATCAGCGTCTTCGGACTCGCCAGCCGAGCGAGATCCTCTGGGCGGCACAGATCGCCGATCTGTAGGCGGCCTGCGACCTCGTTCGTCTCAGCCAGGGCTGCGCAGAGCTGACGGGCCCGAGCGTCAAGGTCGAACGCCAGGGTCCTGAGGTGAGGGGCAGCCACGAGTGCGCCGACCGCGAAGTAGCCTTCTGCACAACCGACATCGACGAAGGTCTCGTAGCGTTCGAGCTGCCCGAAGATATGGGCAAGCTCCAGCTCGTAGGTGCCAAGAATCTTCGGTCCATACAGGGAGCCGGCGGCCTCCGCGATGTAGGCCATGCCCTGGAAGGGGCCGCTCTGTACGGTCAAGCCGTAGTGGTCGCGCAGGTAGCCGTCGATCATCTGACGCCTGAACTCGAACCCGAGCTTGGACGCATCGAGCACCGCGTTCGCGTCCACGGACGGGGATGCGGCAAGACGCTGGAGGGCCCGACCGATCCACGCGACGACCTCGCGCTTGGCAGTCAACATCGGCCGCGGTCGATTGAGGGGAAGCGACATGGACGATTCCAGCCGATCAGGGTTGCTTGTGGAAGTCGAGAACGCCGGCCTTGCTGAGCCAGACCACAGCGGACGCGAGCGCCTCCGGGGACACATCGGGGACGGCGCGGACCAGAACGTCGAACGGCATCCAGTCGCCTTCCAGGGCGGTAAGCAGGGCCTCGATCAGGGCGGGCGCCGGCAGGATCGACTTCGCGAAGCTGGTAGAAGCGAGTTCCAGGCGCGAGAGAGCTGCAGCTAGATCGATCCCCTCGTGGCGGCGGAATGATGCGCCCGGCCCGACATGTTCGGTCGGGTAGCTCGCGAACATCGCGAAGGGGTCCGCACGCTCGCTCCTTCGGCGCGGCGTCAACGCCGGTGCGAGTCTGGCATCGGCGCGGCGGCGCTCGGCAAGTTCGTCCCAAAGGCGCTGATAGTCACGGAAGATCACGGACCATGAGAAGACTTCGCGCGAGCGCGCCGCGCCAGCCTGCCCCATCTTCGCCCGCAGACCGGGATCGACGATCAGCCGCCGATACGCCTGCGTCGCCGCCTCGACATCGACCGAGACGAGCTGGCTCGTGTAGGCGCAGTACCGATCATAGTCGTCGATCCCCATATCGAATCGGTCGGCCAGATCCGAGCCGAGCTTGGTGCCGGGCGGTAGGGTGAGGGTGGGAACACGGAAGCCGTCGATGCCGTCGCGGACGGTATCGCGGTAGCCGTCCCAGTCGCTCACGACCACCGGTAGGCCGGCCGCCATAGCTTCGATCGGCGTAATTCCAAACGTTTCCTGTATGTTGTCGGATAAGGACGTGAAGATGTCGGATGCTGCGTAGGCCTGTTTCATATTGTCTTGATTGCGGCCATCCACGTAGATGCACCGCACCGACGGGCAGAGCGCTGCAGCGTCCGCTTGGAAAGCCTTCTCGATGCTTTCATGTGCAAACCAACCGGCCTGCAGGAGCACAATCTTGGCGGTCTTCGCGTTGGCCTCGAGACCAAGATACATCGGTAGGGGGTGAGCCTTGCCGTGAAATGAGAGCCGACCGGTGAAGAGGACAACGACCTCATCCGGCTCGATCCCAAGCTTGAGCCTGGCATTCTGGCGCTTGTCCGACGTGGAGGCGAACCGCTCACAGTGAACCCCTAGCGGGATCAAGGGGAGCTGCGGAAGAGCGAAGCGGGTTGCACCTGTTCGTTCCCGCAGGTACTCGATCCGGTTCTCGACCAGCATTTGGACGCTATCGCGCACGGAACGGGATGTGCAGATCAGCGCGTCCCATCCCTGGAGCGGTGCGGTCGGCAAGTCAGCCAGGACATCCATCACCGCGTGCGATGCCGTCGTATGAGTGATGCCGCAGAGACTGTACGCGTCGGGCCGCGCATGGGTCAGCCTGCGCCATGCGTCGGCATGAATGCCGGGGTCGGGACGATAGAGAAGCCCGGGCTCCGCTAGGTGCTGAGGCTGGGAGAATGGGATCCAGGTCACGCCGGTCCGCGGTGCACCGAGCTCGGTGAGGGTCTGCGCACAGTCTTGCGCATGAACCCGAGCACTCGCGTAGCACCAGACACGGTTCGGTCGCGCATCCGCGACCGCTTGCATGAACGCCGCACCCGCCGACTGCCGTCCCATCACCTTGCCCCGGAGGTGGAAGGCGGACGGCTCGTAGTAGATGGCAGCGTTGTTCATGGGATCGTCCAAACAAAGAAAAGGCCGCCCAAGCGGGCGGCCTCTCCTTCGATACTAACTTCAGGATTAGATGAAGTTGCCCGCGGCCGGAGCGGCAGCAGCACCAGTCAGACGGAGCGACTCGTCGGCGACACGGTCACCGTTGCTGTCGATGAACAGGTAGCCCGTCGACGTGCCGCCGTTGGTGTCGGCGACGAAGGCGACGTTGTTGCCGGTCGCGCCGAACAGGGTGTTGGCAGCCTGCTGCTGGGAGGTGTAGCCGCTCTGGCCCGGCTGCAGCGTCGCCACACCGAACGACACCGTACCGCTGTTCGTGGCGATCCGGAAGCGATCGGTGGACTCGAAGCCCGTGATCAGATCCGAGGTCGCCGCGGTGTTGCCCGTGTCACCGAGGCCGATCACGATGGTATCAGCGCCAGCGGCACCAACGATCGTGTCGAGACCGGCACCGCCGGAGATAACGGAACCATTCGTCGCCGCAACGAGCGAGTCATTGCCCGCACCACCGTTCAGGATCGTACCAGTCGCGCCGGCCGTACCGATCAGGATGTCGTTGCCGTCGTTACCGTTGAGGGTTCCGAGGCCGGCACCAGCGGTGATCAGATCGTTGCCCTGGCCACCGTAGAAGATGTCGTTGCCAGCGCCGCCCGTCAGGCTGTCATCACCGAGGTTGCCGTACACGATCGACACGTTGGTCGCCGTGGTGTTGGTGGCAGTCGAGATGATGTCGTTGCCCTGGCCACCGAAGAAGGTGTCGTTGCCGAGGTTGCCGTTGGCAGTACCCGAAACGAGCACGTCCGCGCCCACGTTGCCGTAGATCTGGTCAGCACCGGCGCCGCCGGCGACCGAGTCGTTGCCGTCACCGCCGAACAGGCGATCCGCACCAGCGCCACCGACGATCGAGTCGTTACCAACGCCGCCCAGAGCGCGGAAGCCGGTGGTGTTGTCAGTCACGAGCGAGTAGTTGATCGTGTCGTCGCCCTGGCCGCCGTAGACAGTGTCCTGGCCGATCACGATAGCCGGCGAATCGATCAGGTCATTGCCCGCGTTGCCGTAGATGATGTCGGCACCGGTGCCGCCAACGATACGATCATCATCGTTGTTGCCGTACAGCGTATCCGCGCCGTTACCGCCGAGGATCGAATCACGGCCCTGACCGCCGAAGAAGCGCAGGCCGCCCGCGGCCGAAGTGGTCCCACCATTAGTGCCGACCAGAGTGTCGTCACCGAGGTTGCCATAGATGACATTTCCGGTGCCGGCAGACGAGCCGGAGAAGAGGAAGCTGTCGCCACCGTTGCTACCCAGGACGGTGTCGTTCGCAGCCGCGCCATCAAGGGTGATGGTATCGGGATCAACGGTACCCTGAACCACCTGGTTGCTGCTGGACGTAGTGATCGTCGCCATTTGTAGAATGCCTCCGAAGCAGGATAAATCCGTTCACTCACAGACGAAACCAGACTTCCCAGCCCGCCCCTCCCCCAAAAGGGACGTTCGGAGGCGTTTTGTTGGACCCGGGAAATCGGACACCGCTGCTGCGAGTTGGAAGGTGCATACCGGACGCTTGCGGCGGCAATCAAGCCGGAAAACGGCATCATACAGGCGAACCACCATCACGGACGCGTGGAGTGTCAGAAAGGCAACGCCGTTTGCCGCCTGGCTGTGGGAACGCTCTTAATTTCAATCCAAGCGCCAGAATGACTCTAATGAGGTGGCTCAGAAAAATTACATTCTCAATAGGTCGGAATCGAGATCTTTCGTCCGCAGATGCCTTCGTTCTAATTCCTGTCGCAGAGTTAGCGGCGTGGTCTCGTCTGTACACATACATGCGGCTAGGGGCTCGCATCCCTTAGCACGTCGCACGTGAAAGATTCGTAGCTTCCCTTACTAAAATGCTTGTGCGGGCGGTAGCGTTCGCGCTTCTCTGGCACAAGTGGCATTCAGGGGGGGGGTGGAACCACGGCCTCCTTGCGCTGCGGTTGAGGCGCCTTGATCCGCCCGATCACTACAGCTCGCGATCAACCCAGCACGCCGCTCTTGGCGTTCGACAATATAAGCGAATTTGCCACGGCCCTGGCGATGATCGGGCTGGCAACCCTGCTGCCCGTGCTCTGCAGGTCGAATGTATGCAGTCGCCTGCGTGGCAAGGATGATGGCAATAAAAGCGTGAATTCATATTATAACCTGTCCAAATTTGTAAAGTTATTGATGGATAAATCAGACTAGTGTTTTGCCATATGATATCAGACCCTGTTTTTGGCGATGCCAACGATTTTTGTGCGACATACCTCTCGTCCACAACTTCTGGTGCGAGAATCCGTGTGCCTTTGGCAACATGAGCGATTTTGTACGCGATACGACCGAACCCTAGCTTGAATCCTCCTGGGCATACGGGCTATCTCGCGACTCGTAGGCACCCGCATAGATGCTAACGCAGCAGCACTCGCATCGCGGCGAAGCGAGCCTCGCCTTCGGAGGTTGATAGTTTTCATGGCCGTTTATTCGATTGCAGTCTCAAATGGTGCGAACACTGGAGCAGCTGCTGCTGTCAACGAGGGCAACGCAGCGCCTGGCAATGCACTCACCTATACAATCACGCGTGACAGCAGCGTGGATGCGGAGAACGTAACTGTATCGTTCGATGGGAGCTCTGCCACCGCAGGGACCGACTACCAGCTCACTGGTGACATCGTTCCGGCAACCGGGGTTGTTGCGTTCGCCATTGGTGAAACGACCCGCACGTTTACCGTGACGACCACCCCCGATACAACCTTCGAGACAGACGAGACCGTTGTCGCGGCTATCACGGCTCCTGCCAACAGCACCGTTGCTGCAGGCGGCGGGACTGCAACCGGTACTATCACGAACGATGACGCTCGTCCCACTCTGAGCGTTGCCAATGTCGCCATCTCCGAAGGAGCCAACGGCACCAGCAACCTGACGTTTACTGCGACGCTCACGAACGCCAGCTATCAGGCGATTCAGTTTAATTACGCGACCGCTGATGGTACCGCGACCGCTGGCTCGGACTACGTTGCAGCGGCGGGCACGGCGACGATCGCCGCGAACACGACATCCCAGACGTTCACCGTCGCGATCAACGGGGACACCATCCCTGAGCTGAACGAGACGTTCAACGTCAACCTGACCGGTATCACGAACGCGACCAACACCACCGCCACTGCGGTTGGTACGATCCTGAACGACGACGGTTCGGATCAGTCGGTTTCCGGCGCGACGAACCAGCGCGTTACCGGAAGCGCGAACGGTGACTCGATCCTTCTCACTGGCGGCTCGGCTAACAGCACGGTCGCCGGCGGTTCCGGCAACGACACTATCGGCCTGTCCGGCGTGGGTACCGGCAATATCATCTATGGCAACGTCGGCGATGACGTCATCAACGGCACCAGCTCCGGTAGCGCCTTCCGCGCCTTCGGTGGCCAGGGGCGTGACACACTGACCGGCGGCGGCGGCGCCGACACCCTCTTCGGCAACAACGATGACGATAATCTGAACGGTGGCGTCGGCTCCGATGTCGTCTACGGCAACCAAGGCAATGACGTCATCACCGGTACGGCCGGCGTTGACACTGTGTTCGGCGGCCAGGGCGACGACACGATCAACTACTCTGGTTCGGCGACTGACGGCGTGCGCGCTTTCGGCAATGTCGGCAACGACTCGATCGTCGGTGGTGGCGGCGCTGACACCCTGTATGGTGGCGACGGCATCGACGCGTTGTTCGGCAACGCTGGCCTGGACCTGATCTACGGCAATCAGGGCAACGACGTCATCACGGCGGCCTCGTCCGGTGGTACTGCGGCTCTCGGCCGTGACACCGTCTTCGGCGGCCAGGGCAACGATCTGGTCAACTACGCCCTCAACACCGATGGCTCGCTGATCTACGGCAACCTCGGTGACGACACCTTCACCGGCGGTGCGGGTGCGGACATCTTCTACGGTGGCCAGGGCAACGATGTTGTGACGGGAGGTGCGGGCGCCGATTCAATCTTCGGCAACCTCGGCAACGACACCATCATCGGTACGGGCGGCGCGAACAACACGCTGCTGGATGGCGGCGCCGGCAACGACGTGATCACCGGTACCGGTGCCCGCGACACGATCATCGGCGGGGCCGGTCAGGACACGCTGAACGCTGCTGGCGGCATTGACGTGTTCCAGATCGGCATCGGCGACTCGGGCAACACCGCGGCAACTGCGGATCTGATCACCGGCGTTGCAGCGGGTGCTGACCTGTTCCGTATCGCGGTGTCGAGCGGTGTCACGACCTTCGGTACGGCGACGCTCGCTCCCGGTCAAACCGGCTTCTCGGGTCAGCAGAGCGCTGCGAACACCTTGATGGGCGCGAGCGGCAACAACGTCGTCTTCGTGGCTGATCAGGGCAGCGCGACCGATGGCTTCCTGTTCATCGATAGCAATGGCGACCGTGTCGGGGATCAGGCTGTTCGCCTGACCGGCATCACCGGTGGTGCGCTCAGCTCGACCAACTTCGTTTGATCCATTTAGGTACCTGAACGAAGCAAAGTATAGAGTTGGGGCCTCATTCGAGGTCCCAACTCGATGAGTCGCCCGGTCATTATGGCGCTACGACTGTAGTGTCAGGGGAGGTGCCTCCGAAGCCCCTGTCGAGTGGCCGGGCGAGCCATCCAGACATTATGTCAGAATCTAGTCCCGTCGCTCCAGCGCTTTCGGCGTGTTGACCGATCTGATCGAAACAAGCTCGCGATTGCCGCCTCGGCTCCTGTAGAGCGGCTCGCTCTGGACATCGGAGGGCTGTACAACTGTCCAGATCGTATGGTCAAATCATCCTTCGAACACGAGCGTCACGAGCTCGCCCCGGCCGACCGACTCGACGCCTGGGTACGCGAAGCTGACACGCGGGAAGAGCGGCTCAAACATCGCCCCAATCTGACCCATTCGTGCGCTGGCTTGACCGTACAGCCATCTTCGCCGTCAACCTGTTCCTATGAATGATCATCCTTGCTGGTATGTCTCGGACAGCGTTGGGCTTGCTCTGAGGCAACCTTAGGCTGAGGGCGTTGCATGGCAATGTTTTTCACCAATGACAGCATGAGGGCGACGCTGGCAAGTTATGGCCTTCGTACACCTCCTGGCGTACTGATTGACGGAAGCTTTCATTTCGAAGATCCATGCAGGTTAGCCGCTAATTGTATACTACAGCATGCATCAATCGCCGCTTATAGCTATATTATGCATAATGTTCAGCTAGAGCATACGGAAGTGGGTAGGTATTGTAGCATTGCAAGAAATGTCACTTGTTTGGGCAGCACGCATCCGACGACCTCCCTATCAACTTCGCCTGTCTTTTACGATAAAACTTCATTTAATTGGCGCTTTGGCGACATCCCGGTATTCGAACCCGAGGCCACAAGGAAAATTCGGATTGGCCATGACGTCTGGATCGGCGCCAACGCGGTCGTTTCGCCCGGGGTGACGATCGGGCAAGGAGCAGTGATTGGTGCGAACGCTGTCGTCACAAATGATGTTGATCCATATATGATCGTTGCAGGTGTGCCAGCCCGAGTTGTTCGATCAAGATTCTCTGATCGTTTGATTCAGAGGATTTTGGCGTCAAACTGGACGGATTACGATATACCTGCGTGGCTAAAATCAAATTCTATGCCTGACACTCGTAATCTAAGCGAGAAGACTTTCGCTTCGGTTGAAAATGCCATCAATTCAGGCGTCGCTCCTCCCATCAGACCGCAAGCTTATCGCCTATTTCGCAGGCAGCAAGGCGATATTGCTATTGAGAAAATATGATTCTACCAACAGCACTTTCTCGTGCGCAGGTGCGCGCTGAGATATCTATGCGACCGCGATCGGTAACTCTCTTACCTGAGTTGTATAACGGGGCGTGCGCATCTCGAACTTCGTGCTCCAGCTCCGCTTCTCCAGCACTCCCGCCCGCGCCGGAACGACTGAGCCCGCGCCCCAGCGCGCGTTGCAGGCGTCGATCGCCGCCATAAGCGGACCGGAGCGCTCCCTGTCCATCTGCCCGATCAGTGCCCGTGGGCTCTCCTCCAGGCGCATCAGGTCGGTGGTGATGACGCCGGCCTTCGCGTAGCGCCAGGGCCGCTCGCCCGGCTCGCGCCAGGTCTTGGCGACGCCCAGCAGCGCGGCCTTGATCAGCGCCAGCGAATCGCTCGTCGCCTCAGGCAGCGTCACCGTGGTCGAGACCGACCGCATCGAATCGCCGCGGTCGTGCTCGCTGGTGTGATAGAAGACGCTGACGTGATTGGTGGCGAGCCCGCCGCGCCGCAGCTTCTCGCCCAGCCGCGTCGCGTGCGCCGAGACCGCCTGCTCCAGCTCGGCCCGGTCGGTGATCCGGCGGGAGAACGAGCGGGTCACGGCGCAGCCCTTGCGCTGGGCCGGCATCAGCTCCAGCGGCAGACAGGCCAGCCCGCGCAGCTCGTGGATGATGCGCTCGCCCACCACTGTCATCGCCTTGCGCACCGGCCGCGGGTCGAGATCGCGCAGGTCCGCCACGGTGTCGACGCCGAGCGCCTCGAGCTTTGCGAGCGAGGCACGGCCGATGCCCCACACCTCCGCCACCGAGATGCGGCAGAGCCAGTGATCGTAGGCCACCGGATCGGTTAGGTCGCAGACGCCGTCGAGGTTCGGCACCGTCTTGGCGATGTGGTTGGCGAGCTTGGCGAGCGTCTTGGTCGGGCCAATGCCGACGCAAGTCGGGATGCCCGTCCAGGCGCGCACGGTCGCCCGCAGGTCGCGGGCGAGCTCGACGCGCCGATCCGCCCGCACGTCGGAGAGGTCGAGGAAACTCTCGTCGATGGAGTAGATCTCCACCCGGGGTGAGAAGTCCCGGTAGACCGCGTTCGTGCGGGCGCTCATGTCGCCGTAGAGGGTGTAGTTCGACGAGAACACCCGCACGCCCTGGCTGCGGCACATCTCCCGGATCTTGAAGAAGGGATCGCCCATCTTGATGCCGAGCGCCTTCGCCTCGGCGGTCCGCGCAATGGCGCAGCCGTCGTTGTTCGAGAGCACGATGACCGGCACGCCCGCGAGCTTCGGATCGAACACGCGCTCGCAGGAGCAGTAGAACGAGTTGCCGTCGATCAGCGCCAGCGCCCGGCTCATCGGCCGAGCCGCCCGCGCACGAGGTGCCAGCGGATCGTGAAGCGAACCACGCCCCAGATCGCGGCCTCCTCCAGATCCTCGACCGCGAAGGCCGGCAGGTCCGGGTTGTCGAAGGCCAGCCGCGCCCGGTTGCCCTCGATCACCAGCCGCTTGATCGACATCTGGCCGTTGACGACGGCCACCACCACGCAGTCGTGCTCGGCCTTCAGGCTCCGATCGACGCAGGCGAGATCCTGGTCGAAGATGCCGGCGCCGCGCATGCTCTCGCCGCTGATCTGCCAGAGGAAGGTCGCGGGCGGATTCGGCACCAGCCAGCGCGGCAGCTCGATCGCCCCCTCCAGGAAGTCGTCGGCCGGCGAGGGAAAGCCGGCGCAGAGCCGCTGTCCCAGCAGCGGCACGCGCACCGTGGACAACCCGTCGTCCGGTAGTTCTGCGACCCGATGCAGACTCACTCCGGCGCCTCACCCCTGCTAGAACGTTTAGCGAACAAACACGGCGGGCGGCCTGTGAGCAATCTGGTGAGCGGGGCGATCTTCGCCAGCTGTGCACGCCTGTGGATGGTGTCTGAAGCGCGTTTCGGATGCGGGGCTTATCCGTTTCCGGCCGCTGGGGGAGAGGATCCGAGCATGGCCCTGAAGACGAGCTTCATGGTGCAGACCTTCAGCATCCACCGGAAGCGGCTGAAGCCGGACCGGCCGGAACTCGCCTCGACAGAGAGCGGCGCGCTGAAGAAGGCCGAGGCGATGGCCGCGCGTATGCCCGGCACGGCCGCGATCCGGATCGTGGCCGACGACGAGACGGGCGAGCTGGAGAGCGCGACCATCCTCGGCCAGTTCGGCGAGGTGCCGGACGACTTCGCCGAGAGCCTGCAGGGCTGAGCGCGCTGTGGAGGATCTGGACGAGGGCCGCCGGGCGCTCGCGGCAGGATACCTGAAGGGACGAACGTTGGAGGAGGCGCTCGCCGCGTGGCGCGCGGAGTACGACGCGCACTCCTACCGCGAGCGCCGGCCGATGCTCGCGCGCCTGGGCAACGTGATCCGGAGGTTGGCAGCCGAGGCGGAGACACAGGAAGACGCGGCTCGGGATCACCCAGAGACGCGGCGGCGCCAGCGGCGCTCTGCCCCCTGAAACAACAAAAGGCGCCCCCGGCCGAAGCCAGGGGCGCCTGAGGTGTGAACAGGTGTCGACGCGGGATCAGCCGCCCGGACGGCGCTGGTCGCGCTCCAGCTGGTCGATCTGCCGCTGCATTCGCTGCATCGTGTCCCGCGGGGTGTTCAGATCGTAGAGCCCCTGGCGCGCTTGGTCGGCCTGGCGCTGGAGGTCGGCGTCCCGGGCGCGCTGTGCGGCCCACATCTGCTCGTGCTCACCGCGGGGAACGACGTGCTTCTGGACAGCGTCGAGGTCACGCTCCACCCGGTCCATGCGGGCATCGGTCAGCCGCTGCAGATCATCCCGGCGCTGGCTCACCACGCCGAAACGCGCATCGATGTCGGAGCGGGCGTTGGCGAAACGCGTGTCCAGGTCCTCGCGCGGGACGTAGCGGTCGGCACGGGCCTCCATCTTCACCAGCTGCGCCTTCAGGTCGGAGATCCCGTCGCCCAGCGGACGGAATGCCAAGCCGCCGACCATGGCGATGATGGTCAGGGAGACGCCCGCGAAGGTACCGATCACACCCCACGGCACGCGATCGCGGGTGTCGAGCTTGCCGACGATCGTCTTGATGCCGTCCTCGATCCCGCCGACGCGGACCTCGAGCGAGGTGATGCGCTCGTCCATCGGTCGACCGGTCATGGGCTGGGTCTGCTGCTGCTGGAATTGCTGGGTCATGGGCGGCCTCCGAGGCCGGGCGGCGCCGGCGAGGCGGGCGCGAAGAGGTGTGCCGACCCTCGTGAAATTTTCACGGGGGTCGGAGGACTGATCAGCGGGCGAAGTCCCGCCGGACGCGCTCGACCCACTGGACCGCGAGCAGACCGCAGGCGGTCTTGGCCTTGTCGAGCAGGATGGCGTCGCCGAGCATCCGGGTGACCTCGCGCGTGGTGAGGTCACGGTCCGGCACCTCCGGGAAGGTCCGGCGCAGGCACGCCTCAACGCCGGCCGGCGCGGGCGGCAGCGTCACCCGGTGGGCGACGCCGGCGCCGAGGCTCAGATCAATGGGCGCCGGCCCGCTGGAGTGCTCGCAGGCCGCGAGCGAGGTCGCGAGGCACAGCGATGCGATCGCGGTCCGGATGGACGTCCGCGGCATGGTCCGATTCCTTCTTGGCTGAGAGGGCGCGCTCGTACTCTTCGGCGTCGCGCACCGCCTGGGCGCCGATGTCCCGGGCGGCGGCCTCTGCGAGGTCGGCACGCTCGCGGTCGGCCGCGATCGCCGCCTTCGCGTTGGCGAGGATCGCGGTCTTGGCTCCCTCGGCGAGGGCGAGCTGCCAGCCGACGCCGAGGATGGCCAGCGCACCGCCGAGGACGATCGCCGGCAGACGGTAGCGGACCGGCAGGACCACGATCCCGCAGGCGGCCAGCGCCAGGATGCCGACGCCGGCGACGAAGGTGCCGAGCGCCGCCGGCGACAGGGTGAGCCAGAGCCCCTGCAGGGCGGCGATCAGGATTCCGGACGTGGAGAAATCGAGCATCAGGCGGCACCCATGAGGCTGGGGAAGCGGCGGGCGAGGAAGCCCGGCAGAGGCCGGCCGGCGTCGTCCCAGCGCGCGTAGATCGCGTAGGCGGCGCCGGCGACGATCACCGTGCCCATGACGAGGCCGAACACGGTGCCGGCCGAGATCTGGGCGTGCGCGCTCTCCACCTGATCCTTCAGCTCGCCCGCGCTCTGAACGAGCTCGGCGAAGCCGAAGGTGCCGGCGGCGCCCGCCCCCTGGACTGTGCGCGAGGCCGCGAGGTTGGCGTCCTTCTTCGCGACCGGCAGGGGCTCCGCCTCGTCCAGGGCGGCGAGCGTGGCGTCGTCGAGCTCGCCCGTCACGGGCAGGCCTGCGCGGTGCTGCAGCAGCTGCACAGCGCCGGTGGTCCGGGCGGCATGGTCGCCGTCGACGGCGCCGACGGGGTAGCGGAGCGCCTTCAGCTTCGCCTGGGCGGGAAGCGTCTTGAGGACCGCCTTGGCCTTGGCCAGGATCTCGCGGGTCTCCGCGATTCCGATCTGCCCCCCGTTCCAGACCTGACGCAGCCCGACGACGTCGTCGCGATCGGCGTAGGCCTCGCAGCGGTTGTCCACCCAGAAGGTCAGGGCGGTGCGCAGCGCGATGAGCGGCTTGCGCAGCTCCTCGGGGCTGCTCTCGAATCCGGCCTTGCGGTAGTTCGCCCGCCCCGTCGTCATGCCGAGGCCACCGCCGCGGAACAGCCAGCCGTCGCCGGGCCGGTTGTTGCCCATGCGGCCGCCGTAGACGAAGTTCGCCAGCGCCTTCGGATTCCGGACGTAGGGCGCGGCTGCGGCCACGTCTTGGAAGCGCGTCTTCCAGGTCGCCCGGATGCGCTCGGCGGTGGTGTAGTTCAGGTTCTCCTCGAGGCGCGTCAGGTAGGCGCTTTCGGGCACGACCTGAGCCAGGAAGTGAGCCCGGCGCAGATCCGTGGCGATGCCGGCGGCCTCGATCTCGGCATCGAGCGCCACGAAGGCCGCAACGATATCGGCGCGCGCGCGGGGCGCGACGGCGCGGAGGATCCGCTTCCAGTCGGTCATGATGCTGATCCGGGTGAGGAGGGTCAGAACGGGATCGTCAGGCGCAGGCGCAGCGGGACGAGGCCGTCGAGGTCGAGGGCACGCAGCCGCCGGCCCGAGGCCGAGCCGGTCGCCGTGAGCGTGGAATCGGCTGACGCGGGCGGGCGCGCCGGATCGTGCTCGAGCGGCGGTTGGGGGACTTGGTGGGCACGGGGCGCGGCCAGCGCCGGCGCGCCGGCCATGGTGAGCACGACCAGGGCGAGCGCGGCCCTCACAGGCGGACGACGCGCACGGTGACGACGCCGCGCTCGACGATGCCGAGCGCGCGCGCCACCCCGAGCGACAGGTCGATGAGGCGATGCAACCGCGGATGCGGGCCGCGGTCGTTGACGGTCACGTCGACGTGCCGGCCGGTGGCGAGGTCGGTCACCCGGACCCGGGTGCCGAGCGGCAGGGTCCAGTGCGCGGCCCCGGGCGCCTCCGGGCGGAAGGGGCGGCCGTCGGCGCGGCGCGCACCGGATTCGGGGCCGTACCAGGAGGCGCGCCCGACCCAATCGGCGCAGGCCGGCGTCGTGGCGAGCATCAGGCATGCGAGGGCGGCCCGCAGCGCGAGGTGGCGCAGGATCATCGGTTGGGCTCCGGGCATGAAAAAGCCGCCCGGAGGCGGCGCGGAACGGACGAGCGGGCCGGGAGCGTCAGGACTCCGCGCCGGCGCCCTTGCGGCCGTCGGTACCGGCCTCGCCTCCCGGCTGGGCGAGCGTCAGCTCGGTCAGGTAGCCGGCGCTGCGCGTGAGGCGGTGCCGGGCGGTCTTGATGCGGTAGGTGCCGTCGATGCCGGGGCGCCAGCCGGAGACGATGCACGAGGCCTCGGCCTGGGCGGTGGAATCGCCGTCGATCGTGAGCGTGCCGCCGCCCTGCTCGCGCTCGGCCTCGGCGCTCGTCGACTTGGTGCGGGCCTTGGCGGAGCCCTGATCCGCACGGGTGAAGCGGTCGCGGTGCACAACCGAACCGGGGCGGCGTCGCGCCTCGAAGTCCTGCGTCTTGTACTTGGCATCCTTCGGGTCGTAGTAGCGCGCCTCGAACTTCTGCCAGGCGTGCCGGTCCTCGGTCGGGCTCAGCTCGCCCGACACGATGTTGCCGATCCGGGTGCCGTCGGTGTCGAACTCCCGGTGCGCCCGGACCGCCGCGAGCCCCTGGCCTCCGGACGACTGCCCGGCCGAGCGCTCGGCGAAGACGGCCTGATCACCGCGCACCTTGAAGGTGGCGCCGACCTCGTGGGCGATGCGCTGCCCCCACTCGAGGAAGCTCTCGCCCTGCATCCCCCACCAATCGCGCTCGACGTCGATGCCGGGCGCGACCTTCACCTTGAGGCCGGCGCCCTGACCGAACTTCTGGGCGACGCCCGAGAGCTTACCCTTGTCGTGGTGGGACTGCTGGCGCTCTTTCGGCTTGCCCTTCTGATCGACGGACTTCGCCGTGATCAGCAGGGTGAGGCCGCCGCCTCGCGCCATGCGGCTCGTCACCTTGTCGACCTTGCCGGAGAACATCTTCGGCGGGCCCGCGTCGGAACCGCCATCCTCGACGCGCACCATGCCGGCCTGGATCGGCGCATCGGTCGGCGGCAGGCTGATCTGGCCGCCGGCGTCGTCGACCTCGATCTCCAGGCTGTCGGCCTCCTCGCCGTCGGTGTCCGTGATCGTCATGGCGATCAGGATCGGCTCGAGCATCGACGAGATCGGGGTCCCGTTGACCGAGACCCAGAAATCCGTGTGGGGCATGGATGCCTCAGAACAGGGTGAGCAGTTCGCGGGTGATGGTGCGGGCGGTCGCGGGCGGGTCGGGGATCGCGACCACCACGGCGGTGCCGTAGGGCAGCACGGGCCCGAGTGCGGCCAGCCCCGGGTTGCGGGCGAGCGTGTCCTCGAGGAGCCCCGGAACCTCGCGTCGGAAGCGCAGGAACAACAGCAGGTCGAGCGGGCAGGGCGCCCGCTCGACCTGCAACGTCTCGATCGCCATGGCAGGCGCCTCAGGAAAGGAGCGAGTAGAGGAAGGCCAGGGCGCTCGCCGCACCCGGCCTCGGCGTGCGCTTCAGCGTGATCTCGAAGTCGACGACGCGCCCGATCATGTCGCCGTCGGGCCGCCGGTGTTTGGCCTCGCACTTCGTGATGCGGCGCCAGCCGAAGCTCGTTCCGTCGCCCCGCACGAAGATGTACGGGACACCCGAGAGCCGCATCTGGTCGAGGAGCGCGACGGACCCCAGACCCCGGTCGACCATCTCCGGCCCGGGCAGGCAGCACACCAGCGTGATCTCGTCGTCGCCCGGCCCCACGAACTCCGCGGGCTTCAGCGCGCCGACGACGTCCTTCTCGGCATAGTCGGCCGCCGTGGCGTGCCGGATCTCGTGCGGCCCGAGGGCCGTGCTCTCGAACTGGAGAAGGCCGAGCTGGGCGAGCATGGTCCGGTGTCCTCAACGCGCCCCGCAGAGGGACGGGGACGCCGGGCCTTACGGTCCGGCGTAGTCGGGGCCTTGGAAGGAAGCGGCGGACCCGCGGGCGCGGATGCCGCCGATCGCCGAGGCGTTCGCGGATGCGGCCGCCCCCGGGATCTGCTGCAGCAGCGAAAGGACCTCGCGGGCCTTGGCCGCGAGGGCCTCAAGGGGCCCCGCGTTGGCCTGCGGGGTGACGCTAACCCCGTTGAGTTGGTCGAGCGCCTGCTTCAGCTGCTCGGCGCTGGCGTGTACCTGCCGCAATCCCGCATCGTCGCCGCGCGGGGCAATGGCCGGTGCGGATTGCGGGCCCGACAGGCCGAAGCCGCTCGTCCCCGAACCTGCCCCGCCCGGTGACTGGTGCATCCCGTGCCCCATCATGCTCGGGATCGCACGCGGATTGATCGGCGGCGGGTCACGCGGGATCAGGTCCGGAGCGTGCACGATGGCCGCGCCAAAGCCGTAGCCCGCCGGATCCGCACCCAGCATGCCGCCAGACAGGTAGGGATCGGCGAACTCACGGTTCTTGACCGCCTCCGTGGCGACCGCGCTCGCAACTGCGCCGCCAACGGCGACGCCGGCAACGACGGCACCGGCGGCGGCCGCACCGGCACTGGTGGCCGCCTCTACGGCGCCGCCGCCCATGCCGGCGATCATCCGCTGCGAGGCGGCCTTTCCGGCTGCGCCGCCCGCCGCTCCTGCAGCGGCACCGGCCGCCCCCGCGCCCGCGGCTCCCGCTCCACCGGCGAGCCCGACCGCCGTCTTGAGGAGCTTGAGGGTGCCCCAAGCCCCGGCGACCGTCGCGGCGACCACGCCGCTCAGCGAGAGCGCTTGCTGCGCCACCTCCGGCAGCTTCGAGAAGCCGTCGAGGATAGAGCCCAGCCCGTCCGCGCTCCACTTGATCAGCCCCGCGTTGGCGTTACCGATCGTCAGGATCAGGTTCTCGAACGACCCCTTCAGGTTCTCGACCGCGCCGCCGAGGCCGGCGAACACCTCGTCGGCCTTCTTCTTCGCCCAGTCGGGATCGTCGGCCGCCCCCTTGATCTGCTCGCGGGCCGCCTTGAACTCGTCCCACTGCTTCTGGGTGATGGCGCCCTTGCCGCCGTGCTTGTCGGTGAGCCACGCGTTGAGCTGCGGCAGCGTCATGTTCTTCGACATGGCCGCGTCGAGCAGCCCCTCGGCGTCGACCGAGGCACCCGCCACCTTGTAGTAGGCGCCGGCCGCCTTCGCCGCGACCTTGGCGTCGGAGGCCCGCACCGTTCCCTTCTTCGTCTTGCCCAGCATCGGCGAGACGGCATCCGTGACCGCCTCGACGTACTTCCCCCGGTCGGCGATCAGCGCCTTGTCGGTGTTGATCGCCTCAATGCGCTTCCGGATGGCGGGCGTGAACCCCTTGCCCATGGTGTTCTGGAACTGGCCCTCGAGCGCCTCGGTGCTGAGGCGATCGGGCATCTTCACGTAATCGGAGTGCTTGATGCCGGCCGCGTTCAGCGCGGCGATGCCGTCCCGGGTCGGCGCCACGATCTTCGAGGCCATCGAGCGCACGGCCACGCCGGCGACGTCGCCGCGGAGACCGCCGCGACGGGCGAGCGCGCCGAGCGTCATCAGGGCGTCGGTGGAGAGTCCGGAGGCCGTGCCGGAGGCGATGGCGTAGTTCGCGTAGTTCTTGACGTCCTCGCCGTCCATGCCACCGAGCTTGGCCATCTTGACGAGTTGGTTGGTGGCCTTGTTCGCCTCGAAGAGCGCTTTCTCCTTCGTCGAGATGTCCTTGCCGGCCTGCTGCAGGTAGGACCGGATGATCTCCGTGCCTTCCTTGAGATCGGTCTCCATCAGGGTCGAGAAGTTGCGCACGTTCTGGACGATGCCCTCGGCCACCGCCGCCTTCAGAGAAGGCGCGAAGCCGGCGGGCAGACCCTGCATCGCCGCGGTCTGAGCCTTCACGACATCGATGTTGGAGAACTGCGTTTCCTGACCGATGCGCTTGGCCTGGGCGAGGAGCCCGGCCTGATCACCGTGCGAGATGTCCGTGAAGACCTTCTGCTTGCGCACCGCGAGATCGAACTCAGCCGCCGAGGTAATCGCACTCTTCGCGAGATCCCGGCTCTTGTGGCCCGCATAGACGCCGGCGCCGGCGGCCACGATCCCGGCCGCCTCGCGCCGCTCGGCCCGCGCCGCGGCCCGGGCATCCGCCGTGGCCTGAGCGGCGCGCTCGCGCTCGGCTCGCGCCGCACGGGCTGGCGCGCTCATGCCGTCGGCGACGAGCCTTCCCCCGGCGGTGATGGCGCTCGCCCGGCCCATGCTGCTGGCGAGCCGCTCGTTCGCCCGCACCAGGGCCGCGGTCCGCGCCTCGACCAGGGCAAGTGCGGCGGCCTCCCGCCGCAATGCCGCGGCGCGGCTCGGCGCGCCCATACCATCGGCGACGCGCCGGCCCTGTGCGGTGATCGCGCTCGACCGGGCCATGGCCGCGGCGACGTCGAGCGCGCCCTTGGCTACGGTCTTCTGCTCGGCCGCGACATGCCGGAGGCTGGCGATCGTCGCCGTCTCCCACTGGCGGATCTGGGCGGTCTGGTCCTTCGTCCAGGTCGAGGCGTCGCCAGCAAGCCCGGCGGCCTTCGCGTAATCCTTGAGGCTCGCGGAGACCTTCTCGATGTCCTTGGCCGAGAGGCCTAGGCGGGCGAGGTTGTTGACGAAGCCCTTGGAGGCGCCGGTGCCCTCCATGGCCTTGCCCATGGCGCGGGCCTGATCAGAGGCGCCCTTCAGGGCCTTGCCGATCGCGCCTGCGGGGCCGGAGACGTCGTCCTTCAGGCTGACGGTGAGGGTCGAGACCTTGGATGTCATCCCTCACCTCGCGCGAAGCCGAGCGCGATCGCGAACTCGGCGCAGAACTCGTCCCACGGCATCCGCATCAGCTCGCCGCGGGGGCCGCCGACGTGGCGGACGATCAGGGCTCGGTAGTGCTGCCAGAGGCCGGGGCTGGCGCGCTCGCCCCGCCCCAGCGGCGGGGCAAAAAATCCGCCACCGCCGCGTTCACCGCATCGGCGTCATCCGGATCGAGCGCGTCGAGCACCGCGAAGGGTACATCGTACATCGGGAAGTGCACGGAGGCGTTCTCGGGCGCCGCATTCACGCGCGCGACGAAATCGGCCACATCCTGGGTCGTCGGACGGTGGACGGTAATCTGGTCGTAGACCTGCCCGTCATACGCGATCGGCCAGTCAAGCAGCACGACGCGGTCGCGGACGCGGGTGCCTGCGAAGCGCGGTGCGGCGGGAAGCAGCGCGGCCTCGACCGGGGGCGTGTCGGCGGCAGGCGCGGGGGCGGGCGTGTCCATGGCGGGCGTCAAAGCTCGTGTCGTGTGGGGAGGGCCGGTGCGAGGACACCGGCCGCTGGGGTAGGAGGGAAGCGCCGCGATCAACCCGGCAGGCGCAGGATGCGGCGCTCGTCGGCGAGCTGGTCAACCCCATCGACGCGCCAGATGTGCGCGAAGTGGTCCCACCAGATCTTCTCGACGCCGTTGAAGAACAGCTTGTACCCGACCACCTCGTGCATCGAGTGGTCGTGGCCCATCAGCTTGCCGCGCTCGAAGCTGTCGGGCGCCACCTTGGCGAGCCGCGCCTTGATGATCGCGGTGACCTCGACCTCTTCGTCCTCGACCTTGTCGATGACGTTGCCGTAGATCGTCCAGATCTTCCGCTTCTTCTGGCCCATCAGGCCCAGCACCTGCGGATCCCAGCCCTTCAGCTTGAAGGTCGGCTGCAGGGCCTTCATGCCCATGTTGCCCCACTCGATCTCGAAGATCGAACCGGCGGCGTGGTGGGCCTCGGACATCTCCTCGAGCGCCGGAAGGGCCGTCGAGTCGAGGTTGTGGGTCTTGAGATTGCCGGGGCCGTCGTCGCCGGCGACGAGCGACGAGCCCTTCTGGAGGTAGAGCATCGGGGACTCCGATCAGGGAAGGCGGGTACGCGTGGGGAGCCGCCCGGCGCACGAGGCGCGGACCGGGCGGCGAGATCGCGCGGGGATCAGGTGACGGGGGCGAGCGCCGCGTTGGTGCCGCCGGCGACGTCCGCGAGCAGCGCGTTGAGCGCGTCGCGGTAGCGGTAGACGTCGGCCTCCGCGACGAGGAACGGCGAGGCCGGCTCGTTCTTGATCTTGAACCGGAAGCGCCCTGCCCGGATCGTCTCCGGCGTGTTGCCGGCGCCGATGCCCGTGAGGTAGCCGATGATGTGCTCGTCGGTCTGGAGCCGCGACAGGATCACGTCGCAGTCGTTCTCGAAGGCCTGGATCCCGGTCCGGGTGATGTTCGTGATGCCGAGCCGCGCCCGCCACGCCCGCAGGATCTGCAGCAGGGCGTAATCCCGGGTGCGGGTCACGTTGAAGAAGCGGTTGAGCTTCACCGTTCCGGCATTGGCGTAGCAGATCAGCACGAAGCCGGACGACACCGCGGCCGTGTCCACGCCGGTCTCACCGCGCTGGATGATACCGATGTCGTCGGCCAAGAGCTGCTGGCCGTCGTTGGCGCCGTCCGAGAGCGAGAAGGTGTCGTAGCGCTTGAGCGCCGTGATCCCGTAGACCGCTTGGTTGGCGAAGGACTGCGAGGGCACGCCGATCTTGCCCTTGGTCTGAGCATCGACCCGGACACCGATGCCGGCCGCGACCGGGCCCGGCTCGATGAAGGTGCCCTCCGACATGCCGACCGCGGTCACCCAGGTCGAGACCGGGATCAGGCGCTCGTGGGACAGGGTCTCGCGCCAGTCGCGGTCGTCCTGCACCGTGGTCCCGGGGCCGGACACGATCGCGTTGGCCAGCAGCGCGTTGAGCACCTGCGGGAGCGCGGCGCAGATCGGGTTGACCGTGGCAGGGCCCTCGGCGAGCGTCACAGTGAGATCGAAGCCGTCGTCGACCACGAAGTCGGTCGCGCCGTCGGCGATCGTGAACTTGACGACGCCCGTGTAGGCGGTGCCCACCGTCGCGTCGGCGAGCACGGTGCCGTCCGGATCGACCACCGAGAACACGCCGCCGTTGGCCGCGGCGGTCTTGGCCCGGACCCGGTAGACGCCGGCCTTCACGCCGACCCCGAAGGCCGGGTCGGCCAGCGTCATCAGGCCGGTGCCGGTGTTGCCGCCGAACTTGGCCGCGCGGGTGACCACCGTGCTGGTCGGGCCGCGGGTGAAGACGCCGGTCAGCCCGTCGACGAAGAAGAACAGGCGGGGCGTCACGCCGAAGCGCTGGCCGCAGGCGAGGGCACCGTAGATGCCGGTGCCGTTGGCCTGATTGCCGACGATATTGGCGATCGTCTCGGCGTCGGTGGCGCCCTTCGAGACCCGGTGCACGATGATGCGAGCGGCGAGCTGGAACGGGCCGAGGTTCGCGTTGACCAGCCGGACTCCGGTGGCGAGGTTGCCGGTGCCGAGCGCCGCCAGGAACAGCGGGTCGGACGAGTTGAACATCCGCGAGGCGTTCAGCGGCAGGAACGAGGGCGTTGCGTCCTCCGAGGTGCCGACGAGGTAGAGCGTCGACATGTCGGTCTGCTGCATCGGCTGCAGATCGTCGTCGAGGGTATTGAACAGGACGCCATAATCGACGGGCGTGGCCATGCGGGGGATCTCCCAAACGGAAAGACCCCACCGGCGCGGGCCGGCAGGGTGAGCGAGGGGCCGCCGCCGGATCATCCCGGCGGCGGGTCAGGGGGGTGTCAGCTCGGAGAGGCGGGCCTTCAGCCCACGGCGCGGATCAGGACGGCGATGTACTGGCCGCCGCCGTACAGGGCCTCCGGACCCAGGCTCACCACACCGTTGGACTGGGTGAGCATGTCCCGCGTGGCCTCGACGCCGGCAGTGGCGATCGGCCGATCATTGCCGGCGAAGCCCGGCGCCCGGGCGACATCGACGAACTGCCAGGGCTCGTTCGCCCCGCCCGCGATGTCGACCCGGCGCAGCAGAGCGAACTGCACGCCCTCAGGCCAGCCGGTGTCGTAGGCCTGCACCTGCCCGTTGGAGAACGACACGCACTGCACCACGCCGTCGGCGCTCGGATCGTGCGCGAAGGCCAGGTACTCGACCGGGGTCTCGTACCCGACCGATTTCAGTGTCGTGCCGTTGATCGTGGGCAGCGAGAACCCGCCGTTGGGTCGGCTCCAGGTGAACGAGTTGATGTTGAACACCCACTCGTTCGCGTAGGACCGGTGCCAGAGATACCAGAGCGGCCCGACATACTCCGGATCGACCGGCGGCGTGCGCGGCGCGGAGACCTGTTTCATCAGCACCGCGCCGACCGTGCCGAGCGTCGAGAGGTCGGCCGTGACCACCCGCTGCCCGTTCTGATCGACCGTCGAGGGCATGACACCGGTCTTGAAGAACCGCGCCTGGTTCCGGAACACGTAGGCGAGGTAGCGCTTGCCCGCTTCGCTGAGCGCCGCCCCGGCGGTGAAGCCGGCGAGCGAGAGCCCGTTGAGGACGTCGGACCGCGACGTGTAGGCGTCGCCGACGAGCGAGAGGTCGCCGACCTGCGTCGGCTGACCGAGCTCGCCGACACCGCGCGCGGTGGAGACCAGGAAGCGGGCCGCGCTGTCCCGACCGAACGCCAGGATGGCGCCGCCCGGGGTCAGGTCGAGATCCGTTCGCACGAACTGCGGCTGGCCGTTTCCGGTCCAGAGCAGCTGGGCGTGGGCCTCCGCGATGCCGCCGGCGGCCCGCGTCCTGAACACGATCACGGGCGACCAGAGCGACCAGGCACCCGACGCCGCGCGCTGGCGGGCCCGGGCGAAGATCTGGGTCGCGGCAGGCAGCGTTCCGACGGGAAGCCGGAAGCCCGAAAAGCTTCCCGCCGCCGTCACCACGCCGCTGTCGTAGAGCGGCGCGGCGAAGTCCGACCCGGTCCCGGCCTGGATCTGGATCGCGTCCTGAACCGCGCTCGGCATGTTGAAGGCCGAGACGGTGATCTGCGGGCTGAGGCCCACGCCCGTGGCCTTGTCGGAGGGCGCCAGGATCGCGGGCTGCGCCGGACGGTTCTGCGCCCGGAACGCCACCGGGGCCAACCACGCCCCGACTCCGAGCGCCTGCCCCTTGTGGTAGGCCCGCACGAAGAGGTCGGCATCGACCGGCAGCGTCACGGCCGAGACCTGGTGCTGCAGCAGGTCGCTCACCTCGCCGCTATCGTAGAGGATCGAGGCCGCCGCGAAGCCGGAGCTGGTGGCGATCTGGTAGCGACTCGCTGCATGGGTGTCGGCCTGCCCCGTCGTGGCGAAGGGGCCGGTCTGGATCAGCGGCTTGACCGCGACGCCCGTGTCGCCGGCGGCCGGCTGCACGATCTGGGGCGCGTTGACGTAGGCGAAGGTCGCCGCGGTCGCGAACGCCACCACCTCGGAGAGCGGCGAGCGCGCCCCGTCCTGGCTGTAGTAGCCGCCCTGCGCGAACACGACCTGGTTCACGCCGAGGATACCGGCCGGGACGGTGAAGCTCGTGACCGCACCCTCGAGCCGGAGCGTGCGCTGGAACGCGCCGCCGTCGCCCAGCGCCAGGCCGTAGAGGTTCGGGTCGAGCGCGACGGCGCGCAGCGCGGCCGCGGCGCCCCCGCCCGCGAGGCGCGCGGTGAAGGTCTCACCGCCGTCCGTCGAGGTCTGGATCTGCGCGCCGGCACCGACCGCGACGACCGACCGGCCGACGGCGGCGACGCCGTAGAAGCTGCCGGTGAAGCCGCCGGCGGCGCTCTTCACGGCCCAGGTCGCGCCGCGGTCGCTCGAGGTGAAGATCGCCCCGTTGTCGCCGACCGCCACCGCGAAGCCGGCCGGCGTCATCGCCACGGCCCGCAGGGTGCCGGCATAGTTGCCCGGCAGCGCCCGCTTGATCAACGTGGCGCCGTCGTCGGCCGAGGTCTGCACCTCGCCCCCGGTGCCCACGAAGATCAGCGCGCCGGCACCGTCGCCAGCGATGTCGGTGAAGTCGCCCGTGTAGCCGTTGTCGGGGTTGATCTGGTTGAAGATCGCCCCGGCGTTGACCGAGCGCTGCACCATGCCGGCGGCCCCTGCCACCACCACGTAGGCGTTGCGGACGTTCACGCCGGAGAAGGTGCCGCTGTAGGAGGCGGCCGCCGTCCGGACGGTGTAGGTCGCGCCCGCATCGGTCGAGGTGCGGATCGCGCCGTTGACGCCCACGGCGGCCAGCAGCGCGGCGGAACCGTGCACCCGCTTGAGGTCACCCGTCACGGTGCCGGGCGTGGTGGTGATCGTGCCGTCTTGCGCGATCTGGATGCGCAGCGACACGGCCGAGGCCACGGCCAGGAAGTCGCGGGCCCCGAGCGCCAGGACGTCGGCAAAGGCCGCCGTCTGGCCCGCCACCGCGTTCCAGGCGCCGAGCAGGTCCGCGTCGGTATCGAGGATGACGTCCGTCATGGCCCGGTCGCGGGCGAGGCGGAAGCGGGCCCCGCCCTGCGGCACGCCGTAGGCGCCGCGGTAGGGGGAGAGCTGCAGGGTCGGGGTTTGGCCGACGTTGGCCGCTTGGTCGGCCGGGGCGACGAGCTTCGGCTGCAGCACCAGGGTCTCGCCGATCGCGCGGGGCGGCGGCAGCAGGACCATGTGGTCGATGCGGGCCCGCTTCGTCGCGTCCGGGTTGGCGTAGGCGAGGCGCAGCTCGAGCAGGCCGCCCTTGATCAGGGCGTAGAACTCGTCGCGGGTGCCGTCGGCGCCGGCGACGACGGCGGTGCGGACCGCCGCGAGGTAGGGCGCGCCCGCGGTAGTCGTCGGGCTGCGGTATCCGATGGTGAGCGTGCCGGTGTCGGAGGCCTGACGCCGCACCACGATCTGGCCGGCGCTCTGCGCCCGGAGCTCCGTGAGCACGCGGGAGAAGAACACGTCGCCGTCCTGCATCATGCAGTAGCCGGCGCGGATATCGAACGAGGTCCGGGCGAGGAAGGCGCTGTCACGCGCGGTCAGGGTATGCGCGAGGTTGAGGCGGGTCCGGACGCGCGTCGAGGAGATGATCGCCAGGATCTCGACCGTCTCCAGGCGCAGCGTCCCGGCATCGATCAGGGTGTAGGAATTGCCGACCTTGAGGCCCTCGGTCGAGGCGAGGTCGAGCGTGTCGTCGCCGGCCGAGGCCGCCACGACGGCGATCGGGGCGAGATCGCGCCAGGAAAAGCCGTCGGTGAACAGCTCGAAGGCGGCGCTGTCCTCCTTGTAGAGCCAGTCGAGCAGCACGGCCGAGCGCAGCGCCGTACCCGAGGCGAGGTCGATGGCATCGACGCGCGCGCGGAGCACGTCCACGTCGGCAGCGAGCGCCTCGCCCTTGGCCTTCAGGTACTCGTCGCGCTCGGCGAGTTCCCGGTGCGGGCGGTTGTCGTTGCCGTCGATGCCGCCGAGCACGGGCTCGTCGGTGGCCAGGATGGAGACGTCGCGAAACTGGGCGCCGGCGACGCTGGGCAGGTAATCCATGGGGGAGATCCTCAGACGTCGATCTGGAAGCGGTCGCCGAACTCCATGTCGGCGGTCTTTTCGATGGGCTGTCGCACCCGGCGGAACACGATCGTTCCGTCGGCGCAGGCGAGCCCGATCTCGCGGATGACGAGGCCGACGGCCCGATCTTGCGGGATGAGGAAGCGGAAGACGGTCCGGCGCGGGTTGGCGGGGTCGTGCTGCACCGCCGTGATCGGCGTGAACACCGCATCGGTGAAGGCTGCGACCGGGGCGTTGGGGCTCAGCGCCGACGAGCCCACCACAGCCTGCGTGATACGTTTCGTAAGGTCGCCATCACCGGCGAGCCGACGCAGGGCGTCGTAATAGGCGGGGTAGAGCATCGATCGTCCCGATCGGTTGGAGGCTGGGGCGGCGCGGCGAGGGGGTACCCGAACGTGCCGGTCGCCCGGGCGCCGGCCTCGAGGGCGGCGGCGACACGGGCGACCTGCTCGACCGTCAGGGGCCGGCAGTCTGCGAGGCGGGTTCGGGGCAGGTCGTAGCGGCGGTAGAGGTCGCGCAAACCGAGGCCCCGCGGCTGGTGGCGCTGGCTCGGCATGGTCTCTCGCAACGGGATGGGCGGTGTCAGGCGGCCGAGGGCGGCGCCCAGAGCGCGTCGTCGGCCACGTCCGGGATCGGGGCACCGCCGAGCAGCGCGTTCTTGATGGCGCGGGCCACGAGGAACAGCTTGCCGCGCATGGCGGCGGCCGTGGCATGCAGCCTGAGGGCCGTCGGCGCGTCCATCGGGACCAGAACGTTGGCCGCGTCGATCCAGGTGAAGTCCACGCTCGGATCGGCCCAGCGTAGATCATCAGGTTGCGCACCGGCCATGATCGCGGCGATCGCCGTCGAGGCCATGTCCCGCAGGTTGTCGAAGTCCTGCGGCCGGGTCTGGAACAGGTGCCCGAGGTAGGGCACGCCGAGCGCGATCCGCCGGTCCCGCTCGGCCTCGACGTCGCCGAGCGACGCCAGGGGCGGCGCGGGCGGCGGCGGCAGCGCTTCGACCACCCAGACCTCTCCGGCCTCGTCCCAGCGGACCGCCTCGGCGCCCGGGTCGAAAGCCGGTAGGGGCGGTGCCTCCACGAAGCCGCAGGCGGCACGGCCCTCGGCATTCTCCGCGAGGTTCGTCCAGTGATCGTTGCGAGCGTCGAAGGCGTCGAAGGGCAGCGGCGCAGGAGCGCCGCCGTTGCGGCGGTACAGGACGTCCATCAGGCCGCAATCCTCATGTAGGCGGTGAGAGACGTGGTCCCGTCCTTCGCCTTGAGGGCGGGCAGGACCGGCGGAGCGAACATCCGGGCGTTGGCCGAGCCAACCACGAGGCCGGCGGCCGCGCTCGTCTTCGGGTGGAACAGGAGCTGGCCGTTGACCACCTGCCCCGCGGCCCGCGCCGTGGCGTCCCAATCCTGCGCGCTCAGTCCGGCGCTCGGATCGGCGCTCAGATCGTAGGTCGAGAGCAGCTTGTTGGCGTTGCCTGCCAGGAATAGGAACTGCGTATTGAAGCAGAATACGGCGCTGATGACGCCGTAACTGCCTACGTTGTAGAAGTTCCAGTTAGCAGCGAGCGGGTTGGTGTGCCAGTAGATGTAGCTTGGCGCGTTGTTCGATTGGCCGACGATGAAGGTCCCATTGCCGAAAGCGATCGGGACAACGGGCTGCGTCAGGGTCGAGCCGAGTGAGGCCCGCTGCGTCCAGGCCGCGCCGTCCGCACTCGTCACGGCATAGACGTTGTTGGAGTTCGACGCGGTCCGCGTCATCACGAAATAGCCGGCCCCAAAGCAGACGTCGTGCGTCTCCGGGGCCCCGCTGAACCGCAGGTTGGCTTGGACCGTCGTCCAGGCCTTGCCGTCCGCCGACCAAGCGTAGGAGGCGCCGACAGAGGCGATCGCCACGAACACGTTGTTGCCGAAGGCGAGCTTGTTCCAGCCGATCGCGACCGGCTGGCCCGTATTCGGGTCGGTGACCGTCGCAGTCAGGCCGGACCCGAGCGTCCAGCCGCCGGTTCCAGTCGCCGACCAGACCGTGACGCCGCCGGTCCCCACCGCCGTGAACACGCCGTTGCCGAAGCACACGTCGCCGAGGTCGGCCGTCGTGGGCGAGGTGCGCTTGGTCCAGGGACCGTTGATGAGGTCCGTCGTGGTGTAGATGAAGCCGCCGGCTCCCACCGCCACGTAGACGCCCGCCCCGTAGGCGATCGACACGCCGCGGGACGCTGCCCCCGACTGGCCCGTGCCCGTTGCGGGCGTGCCAGCAACAGGAAGGAAGCCGGGGCGCACCAGCAGGGGGAAATCGGTCGCCTGCACCTCGACGGGGGCGCCGTTGCAGGGCGCGTAGCCCACACCGGGTGAAGCTGCTGCGTAGAGGATGGAGCCGAGTGCCGCGCCGACCGCTCCGGCGGCGGGAAAGCCGAGCCGCTGTACCGGGCTCGCGATCGTGCCGAAGGGCCTGCCGCGCATCGATCAACTCGTGGTCTGGGTGATGACGTCCGCCGTGAGGTCGAGCGTGTTGACGGCCGAGGCGCGGAACTTCAGGCTCCGGCCCGTCTTCAGGTAGATCTGATCGACCACGAAGGGCTTGCCGGGCGAGACCACGACAGTCTTTCCGACATAGCGGTCCGTCGTGCTGTCGTATCGGGTAAGATCGAATGAGGCATCGACCGATCCGGTGTTGCAGATCGTGAAGGCGACCCGCTTCCGCTCGTTCGCACCCGGCGCCGGGATCACGACTGCGAGCGCCGTGCCGAGCGTTGTGTCGATGTTGTCGACGTCGAGAACCTTCGCCATCAGCGCGCTCCGAGGAAGGGGCCGTAGAACTCGCGGTCGGCCAGATCATCGGCCAAGCCTGCGACGTCAGCGGTGCTGATCTGAAGCAGCGCCCGCATCGCCGCGTAGCTCGCGGCGGTGATGAGCGCGCGGGCGTCGGCCGGCACGTCGGACAGGTCGGACGCGGTGTGCTGGTGAGCGGAGGGCGGGAAGCTCGTGGGCTTGTTCGCGATCACCAGCCACTCGGGCGTGATGTCCGCGAGCACGATGTAGCTGCCGGCCTGCGTCTTATCCCCGGCCCCCGTGTAGAGGTATCGATACCCGTCCGTTGTCGTGACCACCGCACCCTTCGTCACGGCCGATTTCTGGCCGGATGTCAGGGCCGTGAGGTCGCCGGCGGAGAGCACTTGCACGCCGCTGGCGACGACGGGCAGGCGGGCCGGGTCGATCACGCCGGTGCCGATCTGCGCGGCGTCGAGCACCGGGATCTGCGCGAGCGGCACCTTGGACCCCGCATCGAGCGAGGCGACGCCGTTCGGCTGCCCTACGCCGAGGATCGGGCCGATATCCGCGTCCCGGTCGAGGGCGCCGATATCGTCCGGCGTGATCGAGCCGATCAGCGCCGCGAAGGCCTGGAACAGGGCGCGGATATGGGCCGGGCGCACCTTGCCGATCGTGTTGTCGGGCAGGGTCTCCGCCACCTGCGCGAGCAGGTCGGGCAGGGAGGGCGTCATGCGAAGCCTTCGTCGAAGCCGGAGGAGAAGGTGCCGGTGGCGTCGAAGCGCACCAGCGCCCCGTTGAAGGCGCGCCCGTAGCTGCCGTCGCGCTGGATCACGCCGTCGAAGCGGAGCGCGGGCGGCCGTGTGATGACGTCGGCCGGCTGCTCGATCACGACCGGCTCCGGTCCGAGCCGGATGATTGCGCCGTCGTGGCCGCGCCGCAGGCTGCCGTCGCGCAGCGCCGCCCCGTCGAACCGGAGCGTCGGCCCACGCGAGGCCGCGATCGTCACGCCGACCCTTAAGGAGAGGTCGATCTGCTGCACGCCGAACCGGATCGTCGGCGCGACGAGCCGGGCCCCGTCGCGGGGCACGCTGCCGTCGTGACGGTCGAGGCCGTCGTAGCGGTAGGCCTTCAGCGCTCCGCGGCGATAGCGCCCGTCGCGGGGCGTATCCCGCCGCACCGGGATCTCGAGGGCGACGCGCGCCACCGGCACGATCGCGGCCGGGGCGTCCCGCACCACGACCTGCCGGACCACGGCCCGGAGGACGTCGAGGTAGCAGGCGGCGCGCTGCCAGGTCTCGATCCCGCGCAGCACCCGGGCGCGGTCCGAGGCGTCGAGCGACTGACCGTCGGCGAGCGGGACCTCGACGTCGAACAGCGCCCAGCGCGCCGGCGAATTGTAGCGGAAGCGCCCGTTGCGCCGCCGGATGATGCCGTCGTGCAGGACCTCGGGCTTGCCCTCGACCAGCGTGGCACCGGGATAGCCGATGACGGCGAGCCCGCGCTTGATCGCGAAGGGTGTCCCCTTCTTGGCGTTCAGGGCGTAGGCGTTGGCCAGCAGCGCGCGCTGCTGCGCCTCGGTGACGGCGAGATCCCACTCCTCCTCGACGGACAGCTCGAAGGCGAGCGCCGGCAGGAAGGCGGCCGGGCAGGTCAGCGGGTCGAGCAGCCGCAGCAGGACCTGCGGCGGGAACAGCGCGAGCCGCTCGCCGTCGACGATCGAGAGGGCCTGCTCCAGGGGCGTCGCGTTCGGCGGGAGCAGGTGGTCGATCTCAGGCATCGCGGGTGTCCGCGATGTCGGTGACGATGCTTCCGCGCTGAGGCGCCTGGGTGCCGTTCAGGACGAGATCCGCGGCCTGCCCGTTGAGGGTGACCGCGAAGCCCTTCACGCCCGGAACGATCGCGGCCGCCTTGACCCCGTCGAGCGTGATGTCGTGGCCGAGTGCGAAGTGCCCATCGATGTAGGCGGCGATCCGCTCGTCCCCGAGGGCCTTGCAGGTCGCCGCGGTCGCGCCCGGGTAGAGGGTGTAGGTCCCGGCGACGTCGACGGTGATGACGCCGGCGGCGTAGATCTCCGGATCGTCGTTCTGCGGCCGGACATCCTCGGCCGAGAGCAGGTCCCGGACCGCCGCCAGAACCTCGACAGACGGCGCGCCGTTGGTCCCGAGCACGTAGATCAGCACCCGGGGCGGGCCCGGCCGCACCACGGCGGCGTCCTTGACGCCGGCAATCCGCTTGGCGTGCTCGCGGTAGCCGGCCTTGGATCCGGCGGTGCTCGGCCGCTCGAGCGCATTGGCGACACGGGGCCGGTAATCGTCGTCGGCCTCCCAGTCCTCCGGGTTGGTCGAGAAGGGTCGCGGGCTCGCGACGAGAGCTTTACGCGGGGTCGAGACCCGGGCGCCGAGCTGGTCGAGGTTCGCGCCCTTGGCGAAGGCCACGAGCAGCTGCAGCGCGACCTCGTTGATGGTCTGCGCCTGGAGCACGTCGCGGAAGGCGCCGGCCTCCTCGACAACCGGGACCGTGTCGGCCTCGATGACGGTGGAGCCGTCCTCGGTCCCGCCGACGTCGTAATCGATGCCGGCCGCTCGCATCAGCGCCACCACCCGCGCGATGCGGGTGCGCTTGGCCGCCGCGCTGTCGACGGGCTGGAGCAGGGTCGGCGCCGGCAGCGCCTGCAGGTCGGTGAGGCTGACCGTCATCGCGCGGCTCCGGCGGTCGCTGCCGCCCTAGAAGAGGATGGTCTGGCTGCTGCCCTCCGGCGTCGGATCGCCGAGGTGCCCGCGCGGCCGGTACTGGCCGTGCAGCGCGACCCCGATCCGGCCCGCCCGAATGCGCTCGGGCGAGTTGGTGGCCGGCGTGGACCCGTCGGCGCTGGTGTCGCGCGGGAAGGTGACCTGGATCAGCCGGAAGCGCGGCTCCCAGAGTTCGACCGCGACGTGGATCGCGGTGGCGAACTTCAGGAAGGTCGACGGCACGATGTTCTTGCCGAGGAGCGAGGGGATCGCAGAGCCGAACAGGCGGAGCAGGATCCGCGAGCCGATGCCTGTCGAGAACAGTACGCCGAGGCTCTGCTTGACATGCGCGAAGCCCCGCAGCACCCGGCCGGTGTTGCGGTCGATGCCGACGGACATGGCTGCTCCTCAGGTGCCGGAGATCGGCCGCGGCCGCATCTCCAGCGCCAGCACCATCGCGGCGCCGAGCGCGATCGCGCGCTCCACCGCGGTGGCGGTGACCGGCAGCACGCTCTCGATCGCCGCGTGGATCTCGATCGACTCGGCGAGGAAGCCCGCCTCGGTGCCGGCGGGATAGGCGAGCGCCGCCGCAGCCGCGAGGCCGGTGCTCACCGGGCAGACGCGCTGCACGCCCGACAGGTCGCGCAGTTCATCCCGCAGGGCGACCTGCAGGGCCGACATCAGCTTTGCCATGGATCAATCCTCGCCCTCGTACCCGCCGAGCCGCAGGCTCTTGGACATGCCCTTCACGAGGTTCTGCTGGGCATCGAGCATCCCGCCGAGATTGGCTGCGACGTCGAGCGCGCCGTTCAGGATCCCGCCGAGCTCGCCCCGCAGGGCCGCGAAGGCCGCCTCGCCGGGCGTGCCGGCGAACGCCGCCTCGATCGTGCCGAGATGGCTGCCGAGCAGGTTGTGGGCGGCGCCCGACGCGGCATCCGCGATCAGGCCTTCGGCCGCGCCGAGCGGATCGGCGATCGCGTCGGCGATGCCGTGCAGGTCGGCGAGGTCCGCGATCTGCCCGAGGATCCCGCCGATCTGCGCCTGCACAAAGCCCTGGACCATGCCCAGGACGTTGTTCATGAAGCCGTTGGTGAGCTTGCCCAGCATCTGCTGCATGGACTTGGCGACGTAGCCCTCGAGGTTCCCGAGCGCCATCTTGGCCGCCTTCTCCAGGCTCTCCGGCTTGCCGTCGAGGATGGCCTTGATCGCCTTCAGCTCGGGGATCCGGCCCTCCGCGATCTCCCGCATCTTCGAGGCGGCCTCGAAGACGCCGGCGACGTTGTTCTCGAGCTGCGTGAGGTTCGCGCGGATGCCCTGGAGCTGGCGGTTGATCTCGTGGGAGAGGTTCGCGCCGGACTTTCCCGATCCCTCGCCCTTCTTGCCGCCGTCGCCGGCCCCCTGGCTGATCTTGTTCTTCGCTTGGTGGCGCGCGTGGCCGCGTCTGACCGACTTCCGCTCGCCGTCCCGGTTGTGGTGGACCGTCTCGTCCTTGTCCTCGGCGGGGTTCGGCTTCGCGTTCGAATGCGTGAGCGGCAGGAGCGTGGCCTGGCTCCAGTCGCCGCCATGGCTCAGGACCATGACCTGCTCGCCGACCTCGGGCAGGTAGCGCGTGGCCCCGGTGCGGTCGCCCGGCTGGATCCAGGGCGAGGGGAAGGGCTTGTCGTCCGTGCCGAGATTGACCCGGATGCCCTTCTCGTGGTCGCGCTCGATCACGCGCCCGACCGGGTTGAGGTTGGCCAGCCGGTGCTCGAGGCGCGCGATGCGGGCCTCGTAATCGCGGCTCATGCCGGCACCTCGAAGGGCGCGCGCGGCCCGGCCGCGATCGTGCGGACGTCCGAGGAGAACGGCGCGCCCGACATGTCGAGGTCCAGGACGTCGACCTCCAGCGTCGCCTCGGTGAGCACGGGCGGCTCTCCGGTCTCGGTCGGATCGACCGGGGCCGGTCCGAGGTTGCGCACCTCAACGTCGCCCCAGCCGAGCATGCCCTGCAGCACGCGCCAGGACGGCAGCTCCGCCCCGGTGATCTCGGCCTCGAGGGCGTCGGCGTAGGGGGCCAGCTCCTCGTCGCCCCGCATCGCCGCGATGAAGCGGGTCCAGAACTTGTTCGGGGCCGTCCCGTAGGCCGGCTCGTTCACGTCCGGCTCGCAGGTGATGACGATCTGCCGGGCGGCGAACTTCACACCCTTCTCGGTGGAGGAGCCGCGGCGCTTCAGCATCTTCTTCGGCGTGCCGATGAGGCGCCGGCAGAGCTCGGCCCACTCGGAGCCGGGCTCGGCCAGCGCGCGCATCACGCGCCGCTGCATGAAGTCGAGCGTGATCTCCATGCCCGCATCGGTGTGCGGGATCTGGAGCTCGAAGCCCGGGACGTCGTTGCCGTCCTGGTCCTTCAGCGTGACGTCGACGGCGCCGGCGAGCACCATCTCGATCACCACGTCGAGCTCGCGGCCGTCCGCGTTGAGGTCGAAGCTCGTCCCCAGCGTCTGGTCATCGTCGGTCGAGATCACGATGAGCGGCTTCGGGTCCGCCTCGGCGAGCTCGTCGATCGGCGTGACCTTGCTGTCGAAGACGCGCTTCTCGGCGTGCGTCCGCCCGATCAGCGCCTGCTGGAGGCAGGTGCGGATCGCGAAGTTCACGAGGCTCATGGGCCTACCGCTCGCGCGTGAGGGGGAAGGTCGCGTCGTCGAGGTCGGAGGGACCGCGCTTGGCGATCGCGTAGGCGGGCTCGCCCGGCCGGTCCGTCAGCGTGATCAGGTCGCCCTGGCGGGGCACGAAGCCGATCGCGGCGAGCTCCTCGGCGGAGAACCAGATCTGCGCCGGCGCGACCGCCATCGTGGACATGCCCTGCAGCTCGGTGCCCTGGCGGGTTCCGCCGAGGCGATCGGTGCCGGCCCGGAGCGAGAACGCGCCCCAGACCCCATCCTTTTCGCCCCGCGTCGGGTCGGGGAGGAAGCCGCGCTTCTCACTCTCGACCCGGGCCAGGACCCGCACCTGCTCGCCGAACAGGCCGGTGAGGACGGCATCGGCTGCCGCCATCGCGGCGTCGAACGGCGAGGCCATGGGTCAGGCCTGGGCGCGCGACTGGCGCTTGCCGCCGGTCTCCGCGGGCGCGGCCGGCTTCTCGGCCGGTTTCTCGGCGGCGGCGTCCTCGGCCGGCGCGTCAGCCTCGCTGCCGTCGTCCGAGCCGACGTCGTCCTGGCGATCGTCCCCGTCCTCGGAGACCGCCGACGCCGCTGCGAACGCCGCCTCCAAGAGCGCGTCGGCGACCTCGTCCTCGAAGGGCTCGGCGTATCCCCCGCCGATGGCCGCCTCGGCGACCACCAGATCCTCGTCGAACACCCCGCCGGCCGGCAGGGTGCGGGTCACGCTACCCGACCGGTCGGTCGGGTAGGTGAAGTCGGAGAGCATGCGGATGCGGGCCATGCCTCAGGCCACACCCTTCACCAGGAGCGCCGGCCGCTTGCAGAGCGGCAGCGGGTTCGACTCGGTGTGCACCTCGATGCCCTTGTCGAACCGCATCCGCTCCTGCTTCGCGTAGATGAGCTGACCGGGCTTCGGGGCCTGGTTCACCTCGTCCACCGAGTCCGGCGGGGCGATGTAGGTGGTGAAGGTCTGCTGGGTGCCCTCCGGGTAGAACTGCGCGCTGCCGGGCGCGATGAACTTCCGGGTGGACGTCGAGCCGTCGCCGGCGAGGTAGGTCGCCGAGCCGCGGTACTCCTCCCAGACGATGTTCTTGAAGCGGAAGCCCTTGCGCACGTCGTTGCGCATCGGCTCCTGCTGCGAGGTGTAGAACTTGTAGGCGTCCTTCACGCTCGGATGCTTGATGAAGTCGGCGAAGAAGTCCGGGGCGCACAGGGCGCGGGCGCCCGTCATCGTCTCGCCGAGGAGGTTGTCCTCCATGTAGCCGGTGACCTCGGCGGCCTTGGTGCCGACGTCGGTGTTGACGTCGTCGAGGCCGAAATCGACGATCTTCTGGCTGACGCCGAACTCGTCGAAGAGGTCGTAGATCACCGTGCCGTCGGCATCGACGATCTGGCCCTTCAGCGCGCTGATGCGGAGGTGCTCCAGCGTGATGAAGTGCTTCGAGGTCATGTCCGAGAGCTTCTCGGTCATGGCGTCCTGCATCGGGGTCAGGACATCGTTGCTGCCGAAGGCGATGCGGTTCTGCAGGTCCTTGGCCAGCAGCGCGTCGTCGTGCGGGATGTGCGGGATGTCGAAGACCCGCTTGTTGCGGCGCCCGCGCACGCCCTGCGTGCCGGCCGAGCCGCGCTCGCGGGTGGGCAGCAGGTTGAGGACGCCGTTCTTGAACTCGATCGTCACGTAGGTGGTCGGCACGGGCCGGACCGGGAAGACGTTCAGCTCGCCCAGCCGACCGTACAGGTTCGGGACGATGTTGACCGCATCCGTCAGCGCGCGCGCCGAGAAGTGCGGGCTGCGGAAGATGTCGAGGATCGTGGACATGGGCGATCAGGCTCCCTGGCGCGCGATGAGGCCGCGGGTCGCGAGCGCGGCCAGGGCGGCAGTCTTCTGGGTGGGGTTGGCGCCGGCGGGCCACTCGATGGCGCTGGCGACGACGGTGGCGTGGCGCGCGATCACCAGGATCGGCTGCGCCGCGGCCTTCACGGCGGACTGGCTGCCGGAGAGCGCGACGACGGTGCCCGTCGAGTCGCTAGCGCCGGGCACCCACGGCACGAAGGCACCGGAGGCGTCGGCCGCCAGGGCGAGCGGGGTGCCGAACTCCAGCGCCGCGGCGCTGGCGGCCAGCGAGCCTTGGTCGAGGCTGTAGGCCGGCACGTGGTAGCGCAGGAGGTCCGAGAGGCGCTTCGGCTCGGTGGCGAGAAGGGAGGTGCTGGGCATCGGCGGATACTCCTCAGGCAGCCGTCACGCCGTGGCGCGCGCGCATGCGGTCGGTGAGGCTCGGACCCTGGTGCTCGCCATGGGCGCCCCCGGTCCCGAGGTCGGGGTTCTTCTCGTCGCGCATGGCAGCGAGGAAGTCGTTGCGCTGGCCCTCGGCCGCGGCCTTCGGCGCCTTGGCGAGCGCCGCGACGGCGTCCTCGGCCGACATGCCGGTGTCGAAGGCGAAGTGCTCGGCGAGCGCCCCGCGGTCCTTCGCCTCCTCCGAGCCGAGGATCGCCTTGGTGCGGGTGCGCTCGGCGGTCGCGCCCTCGGCGCGGCCGGCCTCACGGCCCGCCTTCTCCCCGTCGGCGCGCGCGGCGGCGACGGCGGCCTCGTGGGCCTCCGCAGTGATCATGTTCTCATCCTGTTCGGGTGGGGTGGAGAGGTCGGCCGCGAAGGCGGCCACAGCGTCGTCGAGCGCGCCGACCGCGTCGGCGAGGCCGGCGGCGATCGCCTCGTCGGCCGAGAAGCAGAGGGCCTTGGTCTCCCGGACCGCCTTCTCCTTCATGCCGCGGTTGCGTGCCACGGTGGACACGAACACGTCGTAGAGCCCGTCGATGCGGGCCTGCATCCGTTCCTTCACCGCGTCGGGGAGCGGCTGGGTCGAGTTGCCGTCGACCTTGTGCTCGCCGGCGAAGATGAAGGTGATCTTGAGCCCCGCGCGCTCGAGGGCGCCCGAGGCGTCCATGTGCGAGGTGACGACGCCGATCGAGCCGACGCCGCCGGTGCGCGAAACCCAGATCCGGTCGGCCGCCGAGGCGATCGAGTAGGCGGCCGAGTAGGCGCCCTCGTGCGCGAACGCCCAGATCGGCTTGGTCCCGCGCGCCTTGTGCAGCCGGTCGACCAGGTCGAAGTTGCCCGCGACCTCGCCGCCCGGGCTGTCGCAGATGAGCGCGATGCCCTTGACGTTGGGGTCGGCCAGCCCGCGCTCGAAGGCGCGCTGGATGTAGGTGTAGCCGGTGACGAAGCTGCTCACCGCGAAGGAGAAGTCGTGCAGCAGCACGCCCTTCACCGGGACCTGCAGGATGCCGTCGGCGACGACGTAGGGCCGGTAGGCCGCCTTCCACGAGCCGGGTTCCGGCCAGAAGCCGTCCTCGGCCGCGGCCGCCTCACGCAGCATCTCCGGGCCGTGATCGAGCGCCATGACGGCGTCGAGGCAGGCCTCGAAGCGATCGCGCCGCCCCGGTTCGACGAGGGCGGCCTCGCCGGCGAAGCGGGCCAGCAGGGGATTGGTCATCTCAGGATCTCGGCGAGCGGCGGGAGGCGGTCACGAGGCGCGCCCGTCAGGCGCGCTTCTTCTTCTTGCCCTCGCCCTCGCCCTCGTCGGGATCGTCCGAGGCCTGCGGGTTGGGCTGGCCTGGCGGCCGGGCGTGCACGTCGGGCAGGCCGAGCGCGGCGGCGTACTTCCGCTCGCGTGCGCGCTGCTGCAGGACCTCCTGCCAGTCGAGGCCCTGGTCGGCGCATTCCCGCTCGAGGGTCGAGAAGCCGTTGTTGATCCGCGCGGCGGCGGCCTCGGCCTCCCGGAGCGGATCGACCCAGCCGCGGCCCGGGCCGATCCAGCGGCCCGCGCAGTAGGCGGCCTTGAAGCGGTGGAACGGCTTGTCGGCGAGCTTTGCCGGCAGCTTGATCCGCCCGGTCTGGACGCCCTCCTCGAGGACGGCCGCGTACCAGGGCATCAGGAAGCCGGTGCCGAAGAACCCCTGGCGGGCGGTGAAGCCGCGCCAGACCTCGATCAGCGCGGCGCGCGCCGACGAGTAGTTCACCTGGCTCCAGTCGGAGGACAGCTGCTCGTACGTGGTGCCGAGCGCGGTCGCGACGTTGCGCAGCGCGACCCGCTCGAACATCTCGAAGGCCGGGTTCGGCCGGGCGGCCTCCGGCATGCTGATCTTCTCCCCGGGGAAGAGGAAGTTCAGCTTCACCCCGGGCATCTGGACCGGCGCCGCGTCCCAGTAGGCGAGGCGGGAGGTCTGATAGTCGTCGAGCTTGTCGTCGCCGCCGCTCATGGAGTCGGCGAGGGCGGCGTGGTCGTAGGGGCTCTCGATGAAGGCCGCGAGCAGCGCATTGAGCACCGCGGCCTGGACCTCGGCCTCGTCGTAGCGCCCGAGCATGCGCAGCTTCTTCACGATCTGCGCGAACTTCGAGACGCCGCGGTACTGGTCGGCCCGCTCCGGCTCGTAGTGGTGGAGCACCTTGCGGCGCCCCCACGCGGTCGAGCGCTCGATCCGCTCCCAGGCGAGGAGCGAGGTGGTCGCCTTCAGGTCGCCGGGGTGGCGAGTCCGGATGTGGTAGGCGATCGGTTCCGCGTTCGCGCCGAGCTCGACGCCGTCCTGCAGGGCCTCGCTGTCCATCTTGCCTGGCGGCGTGGAGAGCCGGTCCGGGTCGATGAGGCGCAGCGCCGTCGCTGTCGGGCCTCCCCGCTCGAGCCAGAGCAGGGTGCCGAGCGCCTCGCCGTCCCAGACGAAGTGGCGGAAGGCCAGTGCCAGCAGGCCGCCGACCGTGAGCCGCAGGCCGGCGTCGCACCAGCAATCGGGATCCGTGGCGTAGTCCTGCCAGTACCCCTCGAAGATCTCGCCGAGCTCGGCGGCCTCGTCGGGCGTGATGCCCAGCGTCCGGGCGTTCGGCGTCGATGACAGGCGCCAGCCCGAGCCGATGATCGCATCGACGAGCCGCGCGACGCCGCCGGAGGCCCAGCCGTCGTTGCGGGCCATGTCGTGGATGCGCGAGGACAGCGCCTCGCGGTCGTAGGAGATCGCGCTCTGCGCCGAGTAGTTGTACGGCGCGAAACGGGCGAGATCGGTGTGGCGGCGCGAGGCCCCCTCATAGGCCGTGTCGGAAGCGAGCACGCGCTGTGCGGGCGCGCCGTCCGGGCCGAGGATCTTCGGGACGTCGGCCACTAGAACATCACCCGGCGGGCCGGGATCCGCGCCGTCCCCGTCCAGGGCGTGACCGGCAGGCCGAGTTCCGTCTCGAGCTGGTTGATGTAGGCCCGGAGCTCGGCGATCGGCATGCGGTCCCAGCGGACCTCGCGGCCGTCCGGACCTCGGGCCTGGGAGACCCGCCCGCCGGTCAGCAGGCGGTGGTAGGCGGCTCGCGCCTCGTCGAGCATCGCCTGTTTGGTCATGGCTACCTGCGGTTCAGTCGGGCGAGCGCCATGAGCCCCCGCGGACGGCGAGCCTCGGCAGCGGGTGGCGGTGGATCGGGCGGTGCGGCGGGCGACGTGTCCGCCGCCGGATCGGGCGAGGGCGACGGGGCGGGCTCTTCGGGTACGGCCTCGCCCGGCTCGAGCGGGGCTTCGCGCTCGTCCTGCAGGCGCTGCCAGCGCCGCTCGGGCATGCTGCGCAGGCCGAGCCGGTTCGCGGCCGTCTCCGCCTGCAGGTGCGTGTCGAGCGCCTCGTTGCGCTGCCCGGGGTCAGGCACCCACCGGTAGACCTCGACGCCGAACTTCTTCACGGCGACGCGGCGCTCGGCGGTGAGCTGGCGGAAGAACTCGTCCTCCATGCCCTGCGGCAGGTGGACGTAGCCGGGCTCGCCGGGATCCTGTTTCAGCAGGTTCCGGTAGAGCGCCATTTTCAGGACGCTCGAGCCGAAGTTGTAGAACCGCTTCTGGTACTTCAGCGGCTTGCCGGCGGCGTTGCGTTCCTTGCGGACCTGCTCGAGGACCGGCGAGTGGTCGCGGTTGGCGCCGCGCACCATGATGACGCGCGAGGCCGGGTGGCGCCCGGCCCAGCCCCAGACATCCTCGGTGTAGGCGTTGCCGTCGATCGCCGCGAGGTCGATGCCCAGCCGCCGCCCGACACCGTTCGGCCAGGTCTTGCCCATCAGGGCGTCCAGGCGCGCGCGGGTGCCCGGCTCGCTGACGTGCCCGGGCACGATGTCGTAATCGATCACCCAGCGCTGGCCGTTGCGTCCGAAGCCGACGACCTGCCACTCGACGCGGTCCTGCTGGACGTCGAGCCCCATGGTGATCAGCAGGGCGCCGAGCGGAATGACGCCGCGTCCGTAGGGCGCGTCGGCGGCACGATCGCGCAGCGCTTCCCAGGGCGGGGCCTCGCCGGTGCTCTTGAAGGCCTGCCCGACGGTGTCGTTCAGGAAGGCCCGCTCGGCCTCCGGATCGCCCTTCGCCTTGAACCACTCGAAGGCGACCTGCTTCCAGGACTGGAGGAAGCTGTAGGCCGACCAGATGTAGAACGAGCGGTGGATCCGCTTCATCTTCGGGTTGGCGGCGCGCCACTCGTGGCGCTTCAGCATCCAGGCCCGATGGTGCTCCTCGATGGGCTGCTCGCACTCGACGCAGGTGAAGAAAGCCCGCTCCGGATCCTCCGGATCGAGGTTCGCCTGCATGTTCTCCCACTCGAGGCTCTGCATGTGCCCGCAGCCCGGGTGCGGGCAGGGCACGAAGAGCCGCTCCTGCGAGCCGGCCTCGTAACTCTTCGTGATCCGGCAGCCCGGCATCACCAGCGGCGTGGAGATCTTGAAGATCTTCGCGAAGGTGATGGCGCGCGAGCGGCTGTCCGCCTGGACCTCGGGGTCGCCGGCGGAGTTGGTCTCCCACTTGGCCAGATCGTCCTGGACCTGGCGCGGGACCGTCACCTGCGAGAGCGAGGCGGGTGAGTTCGCGCCGGAGATCAGGATGGCGCCGAGGCCGTCGGCGCGTTCCTTGTAGAGCGTGGAGTTGCCGCCCTCGCGGCTCTTCTCCGGGAACAGGACCTTCAGCGCCGGCGTCCCCCGAAGCATCGGGGTCAGCTTCATCTTGGACCAGCGCTCGGCGTTGTTGTCCGTCGGGTGGACGTACATCAGGTCGCCGGGGTCCATTTCCATGGACCCGCCGGTGAAGACGTTGGCGAGCACGGTGCCGCCGAGCTGCGCTGACTTCGCCAGCGTCACGATCCGGCAGGGATCGGAGGGCGAGAGCGCGCGCAGGACCTCGTTGAAATACGAGAACCGGTCCGGGTTGTAGGGCCCGGGCTCGGGGCTCTCGCGCTTCGTGAAGACGATGTTGCGCACCGCCCAGTCGAGAAAATCGACCTTGGCGGGCGGCTTCAGCGCGGCCGCGATGGCCTCGGCGGCGAGGCGCGCCGCGTTCGCCAGGACCGTCATGGAGGCTTGCCCTACCCAGAGGCGTCGATCGTCTCCGGGATCGCCGCAGCGACCTTGGCGGCCGCAGCGGCGGCCTGCTCCCGCACCTTCCGGAACTGCTCGTTCAGGTGATGGGTGACGTCGCGCGCGTCGATCTTGAACTCGGCCGCGATCGCGGTGGCGATCTCCGGCAGCGCACCCTCGAAGATGCGCATCATCTGGCCGGCGATCTTGCCCATCTCCGACCGCGCGGCCGCCGTCTCGGTGAAGACGCCCTCGGCCGCGGCCTCCTTGGCGGCGGCGATGCGATTGTCGCGCTCGGCCGCCTCGAGCTTCGCCCGCTTGAGCTTGCGGTCGATGTCGTCGCTGGCGCCGTCCGGCGCCCAGCCGCCGTAAGGGTCCGGCTCGCCGTCGTCGTCCTCGCCGACGTCGTCGCCGGCGGCGGCGATCGCCGCGCGGGCCGGCACGAAGGCGACGGGTATGTCGAGCCGGGTCGCACTGCCGTTGGCGAGCGCCTGGCCGACGTCGCGGCGGAGCTTGAGCTGGCGAAGCGCCACCTCGACCCGGATCCGGGCCGAGCGCCCCTCGCCGACGAGCGCGGCCCCGGAGATCTTCCCCTCGTTGATCCACTGGGTGACCCGACCCGGGACCACGCCGCAGAGCTTGGCGAACTCGCTCTTGCTGACGATCGCGTCGGGGTTCGACATGCCGTTCCCCGCTCCGCGAGCCTCCGCTTTTTAGGGGCGCTTTTTAGGCCCGCTCTTTAGCCCGACTTTAGGGCCCTAAAATCCGTCCCCGCGCGGTGAAATGCCGTCATATCAGGGGTTTAGGCCGCCGTTTTTCGGCTCTTTAGCCCCTAAATTTTAGGCTTTCCCATCGGGCTCAGACTGGAGAAGTGCCGCAACTCCGACCCGCAGGGGGCCAGTATGCGGGGAAGGACCCATGAACCCCGGGGGGCCTCCCCCGTCCCCCTGGCGCCCCCGCGGAGGCCCGCCAGCGGGCTGCGTGCCACCGCGAGGCCTGGGCGGCTCCCGGCCGCCACGGGCCATCCTGGGCCAACTTCCGCCCCTCCGGCCCCGTCAGGGGAGGAGGGCCATGATCCGATGCTCGACGGTGGTCAGGACCGCGGCCTGACCCCGCTCCCACGCCCCGAGGGACGCGCCCTTCACCATCTCGTCGGGGATGGCCATGTCGGAGCGGGCGGTTGTGAACCGGGCCTTGCCGGTCTTCGTCTTGCCCCCAGCGCGGCGGAAGACCTGGCCGTTCCAGCCCGGCTTGTCGACGCGGCGCTTGGCCCACCAGCCGGCCCGCATGAACGTGCCCGGGAAGGTGGAGCGGGCGTTGCGCGGCGCGGCGGAGACGCCGGGCTCTGTCTCATGCGGCTTGAAGAACTTGAGGCGGACGTCGCCGCCCTGCGTCCGGAAGGTCAGGGACAAGGCCCCGCCCTTGTAGGTCACCGCCCGGGCGATCGTGCCGGGGAGCAGGCCGGTCTGCGGCGTCAGGGCGTCCTCGAGCGCCCGCTCCATCTGTGGCGCGGCGCTCATCAGGGCCGTCGTCATGATGACGGGCGCCTGCGTGCCCATGGCCTGCAGCTGCTTGGCGTACCGCTCCATCACGCCGTCGAGGCGGACCGTAATCGCCGGCATGGCGTCAGCTACCGATGATGATGGTGCTCGACATCAGGACCTCCGGATCCGGAAGCGGGCGCCCGGCCGGCGCAGCGGCGCCAGCTCCTCGCGAACCTTGCGCGCGAACGCGGCCAGGTCCTCATCATCGAAGGGCGTCGTGACGACCACTCTCACGGGGTCGCGGCAAGCCATGACGAAGAGGCTCAGCAGCGCGGCCGCGGTGGCCACGAAGAGCAGGGCGTAGAATGGAGCGACCGCGGCCGAGACGTCGAGGAAGCGGTCCAGCGCGGGGTGATAGGTCAGGGCGCCGAAGGCGGCGCCGAGGAAAGCGGCGAGGGCGGAGCGCAGCACCGGCTCAACCCCGCTTCATCTGGGGCGTGACGATCAGCGGCTCGCGCAGGCGCTGGTGCTGCATGGCGGGCACCGGCGGCTCGAGGCTGCGCAGCAGGTCGACCGTGCGCCCGACGGCGGCCGGCTTGTAGAGGGTGACCCGTCCCGCATCCCGCTCGAGGGCGGCGAGAGCCCCGCCCATGTACGGCGTCGCGTGCTTCGTGAACATGGGGAGACCTCAGCCCTCGTGCGGCAGGCGCGGCTCGGGCCGCTCGATCGAAAGGTCGCTGCAGGCGTCGAGCACGACCGGCGTGACGAAGCGGATGCCCGAGCGCCGGGCGATGCTCTCGACCATGTCGACCGCGGCGTCGGCCTCGTCCTGGGTCAGCTTCTTGGCCGTGCGGAGCACGAGGACGTCGTGCTCCTCGATGTCCAGGCGCTTCACCTGCAGCTCGAGGTCCGCGATCGTGCCCTCGCCGATCATCTGCGGCGCGATCAGCCAGAGCTGGCGCAGCTTCTCGAGCGTGTCGTCGAGCTGGCGGCGTATGCCACCGACCGCGTTGATGCAGTTGCGCACCTCGGCGGCCAGATCGTCGCGACTCTGCGCCTGCACGCCCCGCGACCGGACACGATCCTCTGCGATGGCCCGTAGACGGTCGAGCGCGCGGCGCGTCTCCCGCTGCAGGGCCTCGAGGCCCTCGAACGTGACGTCCCGGGTCAGAACCGCCGAGGAGGCGGCCGAGGCGGCCGCCGGCAGCTGGCGCATGAGCGCGAGCGTTTCGCGGAGCTTCGCGTTGAGGGCGTGGAACACCTCCGCGTTCACCCGCACCGTCAGGGTGGCGTCCGTCTTTTCCATCTGAAATCCCGGGTTTGGACGTGGCGAGCGCCCGTGCCCGGGGCTTCGTTTTGGTTCCGCTAAGGGCGGTTTCCGGAGGCGGAGGCCTACGGGACGATCGGCTCGTGACTGCCGACGGCGACGACGTGCGTCTCCGCCCCGTTCCAGCGGAACAGGTACTCGACGACGCCGCGATATTTCGGGTTGTCCGTGATGTAGGCGACGGTCGAGACGCGCCACTGCCCGCCCTTCGGCGAGGGCACACCGTCGGCGTTCAAGCCGTCGGTGATCGCCTGCAGCGTGCTCTTCCGGCGCCGCTCTTTCACGATGCGCTGGACGATCCGGGCCTGCTCGGGAACGACCTGTAGGCCGCCCTGCAGATCCTTGGTGTAGCCATAGGGCGCCTTGCCTCCGGCGAAGCCGCCCTTGCCCGCCTTGGCGACGCGGCCGCCGGCGGTGCGGTCCCGGATGACGTAGCGCTCGTTCTCCGCCATGCCGGCGAAGATCGCGAAGAAGGTGCGGCCCATCGGGTTCGACGTGTCGATTACCGACTCCGTGACGGACCGGAAGGCAACCTCGTGCTGCTCGGCCAGATCCGACACGGTGGTGAGCGCGTGGCGGATGTCGCGGGACAGGCGGTCGATCTTGGCGACCAGCAGGACGTCGAAGGCGCCGGACGCGGCGAGCTGCAGGGCCTGCCCGAAGGCAGGGCGATCGGCGGGCCGGGTCGCGCCGGACACGCCGGCGTCGGTCAGCACGTCGACGAGCTCGTAGGCCTGACTCTCCGCGAACGCCCGGACCGCCTTCTCCTGAGTGTCGAGGCCGTGGCCGCTCGAAACCTGCTCGTCGGTCGAGACGCGTAGGTATCCGAGCGCCCGCGTCGCGCTGGCAGCCTTAGTATCGGCCTGGACTTTATTCCGGGCCCGCTGGCGGCCCACGCGGCGCGAGCCAACGACCACCATAAGACCCTCAGTTTGTTGCGTTTTTCGCGCTGTTGTCCGGCCAGATGTCCAGAATTTCCAAGATCTCAAAAGACCTTGGAAACACCGACATGCGCGGAGGGTTTGGACCCCGGGTCAGGCCGCGACGGCGATGGCGAGATGGAGCACCGCGGGCTCGCGCCGATGCGCGATGTCGAGGCTCACGGCCAGTCGTTCACAGGCCTGTGGCATACAGTGTGCTATGGCTGGCCGCCCCTCCCAGGTCTCAACCCGAGGATGGGGCCGCGGGTCGGCCGGTAAGGCTTCGTCTCCTCGCCCGGTCGACCCGTCGCGCGAGCGCACGGGCTACGCGCCAGACCCAGGACCGGAACATCAGCGCCTCGCGACCTGGGCGCGGTCGCCGCAGCGGACCTTCGGGTACCGGCCGTCGCCAAGCAGCTGGTGATGGGCCGGCGCGAGCTGGCCCGCCATCATGCAGGCGAACAGGGACGGCACCGGCGCGGTGATGACGTCGACGGCGGTCGCGCGAGAGCAGTCCGGCACGGCCGTGGTCGCGGCGCAGATCAGGATGGTGGCCAGCAGCTCGTTCATCGGCGCGGGCCCTTCTTCGGGGCGACCGTGTCGCCGATCGCGAGCAGCACCAGGATGACGAGCGCCATCAGCACCACCTTCATGGTGAGCGGCGACACGACCATCGGCAGCGCTGCGGCGGCTGCGGCCGGGATCTCGAAGCCGCCGGCGAGCATCAGGTCCTCGATCATCGGTCGCCGCCCTGCGAGAGGACGCGGCCGGTGCGGATGACGAGGCCCGGCACGGAACCGGTGTGGACGGCCGGGCGCGGCTCCGGCACCGCGCCGCCCTCGGGGCGGGCGAGCAGACGGCGCAGCAGCGCGATGTAGGAGGACGCTCGCTCGACCATCACAGCCTCCAGGCCTGCGCGAGGGCGCGGCGATACTGGCGCTGCTCCTCGACGAGGGGAGCGCGCACGACCGGCAGCATCAGGTTGCGGGTGAGCGCCAGCTCGTCCCGCAGCGCCGGCGCGGCGAAAACCTTGGTGGCCGCGGCGATCACGGGACCGCGCAGGTCCTGGATCAGCTCGCGGTACGCGCCGACGACGGTCGGCGAATGCACGATGACGACGCTGCCGCCGGCAGGCAGGCCTTCGACGAGGCTCCGGACCTGCGAGGCAGCGGCGAGCTCGGCCTGGGTCGGCTCGGCGTCGTCGAGGCGCTCCGCCAGCGGCGTGCGGACGTCGGCGCCGAGACCGACGACAAGTTCAGGGATGAGCCCACGCATCAGCGCCGCCGGAAGATCAGGATGATGGCCGACGGAGTCGGCTGGTCGAGCCGGTCGCGGAGATCCTGCGCGCGGGCGCGGATACCGACCGAGGCTTGATCGACCGCCAGGATGGCGTCCATCATGCCGACGAGGGCGGAGCGCTGGCGGGCCGTCATCAGGCGATGCCCAGGCGGCGGTGCGTGATCCGGCGCCAGCCCTTGGTCGGGTGGAGCACCATGATCGCGTCCGCGAGGTAGCGGATGGCGGCGATGCGCTTCGGCGCGATCGCGTTCCAGGCGGCATCCACCCGCGCGCGGTGCATCTCCGCGACGGTCGGCATCTTCGAGGGCATGGGCGCTTTCCAAAGAAAAACCCCGCCGGAGCGGGGTTGGGAATAGATCCGGAATGTTCCGACCCGGTTTGGCCGGGTCCTGCGGACGATGGGGTGATGCGAGAGCTTCCGTCCGACGTGTTGATCCCGTGTCCCCCGCCCACTACGGCAGGCGCTGACCGCTCTCCCGAGCTTCCGGCACGTCCCCGACGATCCCCAGCAGGCTGTCGGGCCTCCGCCCCCTATGGGGGCCTCGCATCAGCCGATCGGCCGATGGTGGTTGGTGATGATGCGGGCCGGACGAAGCCGATCAGGCCCGGGCGCGCAGTCGCCGCGCCCGGTCGCGGATCAGCGCCGCGGGCACCTGCAGGCCGGTATGCCGCAGCGAGGCGGTATCGTGAGCGGGCCGCGCGGAGCGGGGCAGGTCCTGGCCGGTAAGCTCGCGATGGAGGCGGCGAAGGCCGGACCGGATCTCGTCCTGGGCGGCCATGCACTCCTCGGCCGAGCGCCGGTGTCCGGGCATCCGGAGATTGTCGGCGAGCCCGACGAGCGCGGCGACGCGCTCTGCCACCTCGCGATCCGTCACAACGGTGCGTCCGACATTGGGGCAGACCTTAGCAGATCACAGGCGCGCCTGCTGAGAGATAGGGGCCGGGTAACGCGCCGGCACGCGCCCTTCCGGGATAGATGACGATGCGCCGGCCGGACTGCCGCTGATGGGCAGGCGGTGAAGGCTCTATCGTCGGCCGCCCGCGAGAGCGGCCATTCGGCACGAAGGCCGTCGGTGAGGTTCGGAAAACATGCGGCATGCCGACCCAAGCGCGCACATGGCTCGGGCTCCGCGTGTGAGGCCGCTATCGGTCGAAGAGTGGAAGCGTCGGGAAGGGCGCGCCGAGTTACATGGCCGCCTCCCCCGAACGTTGGTCGTCCGGAAACGAGAACGGCCCCGTGCGGGTGTCCGCCGGGGCCGTTGCTACATTTCTGCGTCATCCGGTCTAGTCAAGCGACAAACCGCAGTCAAGCCCCGGTCTGGCCGACGGCAACAGGAGCGGCCTGGGCCGGCCGGGCGGACGCCTTGCGTCTGGTCGACCGGCGACGATGGCGGAGCAGGTAATCGACGCAGCGGTCCTCCCGCATCTCCCGCAGCCGACGGCGGCTCTCAGGGTTGTCGAGGACCCGTTTCGGCAGGACCGCGTCGGCCTCGCCGGTCCAGGGGCGCTGCGCCGCCGACGGCGGCAGGACGCCGATCGTCTCGAGCTTGCCCGCGAGCTCGTGCGCCAGGAGGTCGATGCCCGCCCACCAGGCCGCGTACTGCGCGCGCTCGATCAGGATCGAGGTCGGGTTGTCCCAGTGGAGCGGGCAGTAGGCGCCGCGCGGGTACCGGTCCTTGCCCTCCGCGCTGCAGGGCTCTTCCTTCGTGCCGCGCATGATCATCACCTGCGGGCGGCCGCGGTTGTCGACGATCGCTGCCGGGAGCGGGGAGGCCGCAAAGGTCGGGCGGCTGCCGAGGCGGGCCTTGATCCGGACGAGCTCGACGATCTGGCCCATGGCCGCCGTCATCGCGGTATGCTCGTCCAGGTCCTGCGGCAGATAGGTGAGCAGCCCGAGCGACCCCTCGAAGCGGTGGTCGGCGAACCGGGCCAGCCCCTTCACGGCCTCCTCGACGATCAGGGCATCGGGATGGGGGTCACCCATGGCGAGCGGGAAGCCGGGCTCGCGGCTGAAGTTCTCGACCCGGCCCCCGAGCGCGGCCATCGCGAACATCGGGCTGATCGAGCGGTACTCCCGGGGCATCCCGTCGTCGCCGTCGCGGCGCTTCGGAAGCTCCTCGCGGAAGGCCCAGGTCAGCAGCGCCTCGATGTCCATGAGGCGCTTGCCCGGCGCCTTCGGCTTCTGCGCGGGCGGGAGCATGTAGACCCGGCTCGCGCGGGCGCCGCCGGCGTGACGGCCGGGCGCGGCCCGGCGCTCGGGGGCGAAGGTTCGGGTGGTGCTCGTCGACGAGGCCGGCGCGGTCACGGTGGTCCCCTGTGCCTGTCCCGCTTCGAAACAAACGGGCAACACCGCGGGGGTCGGACCGGATTGGCACAGTTGTCAATCACGGATTGCCGACCCGCTCGTTCAGGTCTTGGTAGATCATCACCAGGAACAGGTGGGCCAGGGCGAGGTCCACGTGACGCTGAGCCGTCGTCCGATTCCAGCCGCGCAGCCGGCAGGTCTCGCGGAATGCCCCGTCGTCCATCTGCGCGCGGCACCAGGCCTTCAGCTGCTCGCGATGCTCGCGGTCCGGGATCTCCCGGTCGACCAGGCGCCGCATGCGCATATCGAACGGGACGGGCCCCAGCTCGGGCAAGGGGGGCTTGTCGGTGAGGCCCGAGATGATCCAGGCGACCACCTGCCGGTGGCTGTAGCGCGGCGGATATGCGGGCGGGTCGGGTCCTGCTGGGCGATCCTGCATTCGTACCTGGGTGATCTACTGGACCGGGACGATCACGTCCTCAGTGTTGAGGGTGTCGTGGGGTTGGGGCTGCGTTGGGACGCAGCGTAGAAAGCTGCCCGGCGCTCGCATCTCGATGTTGCAGGATCACGGCTTCGGCCTGCGCGATATCGTCCACTGCGGAAGGACGCACCCGCATCGCTTCGCCGATCATGGCCCGGTGCGCATCAGGGTCGAAATGCCAGCGCGCCATGCCATAGCGCTGGGCCACATGCTCTGCAGGCTGCCGACCCCATACGTCCTCGACCGAGCCGTCAGGGTGCACGACGACGGCGTGGAATCGGTCGCCGGTGAGATCGTGGCCGTCCAGAAGCCCGTCCAGGATCATGGTCGCGGCAGGAAGTCCGGTCACACGGGACAGGGCCTCGGCGTAGACGGCGCAGCCGCTCCAGGAATACAGCGCGAGCGTTTTGGCCGGCAGGCGCGGTTGAGGCCGTTCCGGGACGAGGTCCAAGTAGACGGAATTCGACTGCAGCAGAGCCGTCGCCTGCTCGATGGCAGCTTCGTCGAGGAGGCCGGCTTCAGCGATACCTTCCTCGCCCAGGCATTTCGTTCCGATCCGCAGCTGCCCGTTCTGTAGGGCGTCCGACGGCCAGTCCCGGCGCAACCTGACCAGCGGGACGACGACCATGTTGCTGAACCGTTCGGACGTGAAGATGCCCCGAGGGTCGAAGACCTGATCGCCGCTGCTCTCAGCTTGGTACCGCACCACCGTTTCGCCGACGTAGGTCGCGTGCACCGGCCAGCCGCGAAGGCGCTCAATCGCAACGGCGAAATGGAGCGCCTGGTCTGCCTCGGCCTGAGCCAGAGCGCGAGACACGAAGCGCCCACGCCCGGACGTCGTGATCGCTGTCGGATTCGCTTTCGAAGCTCCCACTAGGAGGACTCCATCTTCTGTTCTTTGGGGGGGATTGGGGGGATTGGGGGGGATTATTGAACCACTGAACACATGACCCGAACGTTTGCGCATGCGCTTAAAATACCCCCCCAATCCCCCCAATCCCCCCCAGATCACGGGCTCACGGTCTGTCGGGCATCGTCGTCGTCCGACGCGTGGAGCCGCATAAGGGCGTACCGATTGCCGCGTTTCTCGTCGGGATGGTCCACAAGCCGATGCCCGGCCATGACCTGGCCGCTGAGGGTCTTGAACCACTTCCCGATGGAGACCGTGGACGGCGTTGCCGCTCTGGCCCCGGTGCGGACCATCAGGAGATCGCGGAACAGAGGCCTGCGGTACTGCTGGTCGAACTGGTCCGTCTCGCATGCGACCGCCACGACCTCGGAGACGCTGTAGAAGCGCCCCTCGTCGAGGTGTTCCTGCCAGTGCTCGAACAGCTCGCGTTGCTGAGAGAGGTTCGGGTCCTCGGCCCGAGCCGTTTCCATGCTGGCCGTTGGATCGGCCTCGCCGAGCCAGATCAGGGCGGATCGAACGGTCGCCGACCAAGCCCCGTAGGAGCCAAGCGGTCCGCAGACCCGGGGTGAACTGGCAGCGCGGTAGGCCAGCAGGATCGTGAGCGCGGCAGCCACGTATCGCCCGCGATCGGCCATCGCGCGAAGGACGGGATCGAAGTCGAAGTTTCGCAGCTCGGGGCGCTCGACCTGGGCGTCCAGTGAGCAGAGCACGGCCCGTCGGGTCATGTCGCCGACGAGCGTGAGCTTGTTGCCAGTCGCGAAGGGCATCGAGCGGCACTCGATCTCTGGGGATTCGCTCCGCCCGAGCACGCGCACCCGCACCAGCGGTCGCTCCGTCATCTGGCAGAGCATGTCGCCGCCGAGTTCGCCGTTGGCGTTGTCGATCGAGATCAGCGGCGCGCCGTCGAGGAGCATGGCGCCGAGGCGCTTCTCGGTCTCCTCCTCTGTCTTCCCCGCCGTGATCACCGGGCACGGCCGCCCGGCGGCGATCGCCGAGAACAGGTCGACCAGATAGCTCTTGCCCGTCCCGGGGCTGTGGGCCCGGATCGCGTGCAAGGGCACGACTGGCAGTGCCGGTCTCAGCACGGTCGTGAGGATCCCCGACAGAGCGACGGAACGGTCTGCGGGGCCGACGAAGGGAAAGCCTGACACGATGTCGGTGAGCAGCTCCAAGGCGCGCTCGGCGTCGGCACGGGTCGGCCGTGACGGTATGTGGGGGAGGCGGAAACCCGGATCGAGCAGGACGAAGAGGCCGGTCGCCTCGTCGTACCCTGCGGTGTCCAGGAGGCTTCCGTCAGGCCTCAGCGTCGGCGTGGTGATGACGCCCGACAGCCTGGGAAACGTCCACATCCCGGCGCGGGCGAGCAGGTGCTCGGCCACCCATCGCGGCGGGTCGGTCTTGATCCACGTCTGGCGCTGCTCCGAGTACCGCTTGAAGGTCACGGCGCGGCCGAGCAGGTCTGTGAGCGAGGCCGAGCACAGCTCCTTGATGCGGCCGACCACGGTCGCCCGCCCGCCCGAAGCCAAGGTCTCCTCGAGGATGGGCTGCACCAGGCGCCCGGCACGCACGTAGACCGGGGCGCCCATATCGATCAGCGCCGTTTCCGTCTCGTCGACGACGCGCGGCTGCTCCGCGGCTTTGATCTGGATGACACGGCGTGAGCCGTCCGGCCCATCGCCGTCGTCGTCCGGAGCGTGCGCCCCGTTCGTCTTCGCACGCTTCTGGAGCCGCTTCGCATCGTAGAGCTGGGTGACGCTGGTCATGCTGCTGCTCGCGCGATGCTGTCCGTGGGCACGACGATGCGCGGCAGGCGCACCTTCGCGAGCATGGCCTGGAGGGATTCGCCGTGCGCGACGTCCGCGGCCTGGAGCGCGGGCTGGTCCAGCAGGAAGGGCCGGGCGAGGCTCTCGTGCACGATCACCGCGCCGCGCCGGCACACGGCGAGCCACGCGAGCGGGTCCGGGAAGACGAGCAGCGGCTCGTCGACTGTGGGCGCGACCGGACCGATCAGGACCCCGACATGCCGGTTCAGGGACGCGAGCCGGCCCGTCTTCGGATGCCACGCAACCAGGTCGAGCAGCTCGTCGTCCTCGATCGCGGGGATCACGAAGGCCGGCACGAGCGCGTCGGGATCGGCCCGCTTGTCGTCGGCGAAGACGAAGCGGCTACCGCGCAGGAACTGCACCCGGGCCTGCCGGACCTCGAAGCCGAGCGTGAACGGGATGCGCCCGCGCCAGACGAGGTGGTGGGCGGCGACGCCGACGGCGGCCGGGTCCGCGAGGTAGCCGAGCAGGGCGAAGCCCGAGACGCCGGCGGCCGCGAACCACTCGAGGTGCACCTGCCGGAGCCGCGCGCAGCTGGCATAGATCTCGGCGGCGCTCATGCCGTCACCTCGGCACTGACGCCATAGAGCATCAGATCGGCGTCCCCCGGCTTGCCTCCCTTCGGTACGAAGAGCGCATCGTGCGCCGACCAGCCGCGGTGAAGCCGCATCGACGTCGTGTCGTAAGAGACGGCGCCCCAGCGCTCGACAGCCTCGACCAGCAGCATCGGGTGATCGCAGACGTCGATGATCCGACCCCCGCGCGTGTTCCGAGCCTGTTCCGTCCGGGTTGCCCAGACGCAGTTGTCAGGCCCGTACCCATCCTGGTTGCGGCGTCGTTCGAGGCTGTGACCGGGGCTAGGCTTCGTGCCCATGTCGACGAGGAAGCACTGGAAGCCGGTGAGCTCGCCATCGCCGTGGAGCCATCGGCTGCAGATGCCGATGCCGCGCGCGCCATAGTCCTTGTACCGGGCCTGGTTCCTGTTCAGGCACCGGTTCTTCATCGCCGCGTAGGCGCGGTACTCCGGTGAAGGTCGACCTTCCGGCGAATGCCCGTGAATGACGCGTCCCATCGTCGTTCTCACGCCACAGCTACAGTCAAGCGCTCTGCAGCGCGGGTAATTCCAGTATAAAGATGACGGGATCTGTTATCCCGGAAGGTCGAGCTCTCATCGATGAGCAGGACGTTGTCCCACTGCGAGCCCTGCGCCTTGTGGACGGTGAGCGCGTAGCCGTAGGTGAACTCGTCGCTCTTCTTCCGGATCTCCCAGGGGATCTCGTCGGCCCGGGTGTCGAAGAACAGGCGGTGGACCTTCACCCGGGCGGTCAGGCGGCGCACGTCGATCGAGGCCAGCTCCAGGGCGAGGAAGCCCTCATCGCGATCCTCGATCGAGGACACGGTCCAGAGGCCGCCGTTGAGCAGCGCGCGATTCCGGTCGTTCTTCAGACATACCAGCCTGTCGCCCACCTCGGGCCGGTTCGGGTCGCGGCCCTGCAGGTGCCGGACCTTCGCGTTCACGGTGCGCCGGGTGCGGTTGAGCCCGACCAGAACCTGGTCGGCGCCCGTGACCATGCGCTGGCCGAGGCTGCGCAGCTCGATCACCCGGCTGTCGCCGTAGCCGCCCCGGCTGAGCCGGCGCCCCTCACGCACGTCCATCGACATGCGGATGATCGGGTTGTCGGCCGCCTGCCGGTGGATCTCGGTGAGCATGAAGTCGGGCTCGACGCGGGTGAAGAAACCCTCGCCGCGCACCGGCGGCAGCTGTGCGGGATCGCCGAGCACCAGGACCTTCGTGCCGAAGGAGAGCAGGTCCTCGCCCAGCCGGTCGCCCACCATCGAGCACTCGTCGATCACGACGAGGTCGGCCGTGGTCACCTCGGAGAGCGGGTTGAGCCCGTAGCGCCACTCGACGCGCAGGATCTCGCCGGTCTTCTCGTCGATGTCCTCGTGCTCGTAGGCCTTGTAGATCAGCGAGTGGATGGTCTGCGCGCCGGTGCAGCCCTTCGACTGCAGCACCAGGGCGGCCTTGCCGGTGAAGGCTGCGAAGAGAGCGTTCTCGCTGACGCTGGCGGCCGCTTCCTTGGCGATCGTCGTCTTGCCCGTGCCGGCGTAACCGCCGAGGTAGAACACTTGGTCGTCGGAATCGCGGTGCCAGTCGCGGATGGCGAGGAGCGCCGCGTCCTGCTGCGGGGACCACGTCATGGCCGGCCCCCGGCGCGCGCGGCGGGCTTCGGGCGCCGGCTGGGCTCCTCGAGGAGGTGCACCCGGTCGAGGTTGGCCTGGTGGTGCTTCACGATCTCCAGCACCTGCCGAAGGTCGTTGGCTTCCTGGAGCCGCGGGGTGCCGTCGCAGTTCGGGGTGGCGGCGAGTACGCGGGCGGTCTCGTCGGCGCGCCGGACCAGCGCCTCGACGCGATCGATCACGCGGTCGAGGTCGGCGAAGCGGTCGATGACGGCCTGCTCGGCGCGCTGCTGCTCGGCGAGCCACTGGGGGGAGGGCTGACCCATGCCGCTACTCCACGCACGCGAGGAGTGGGGCATCGGCCTGGAAGCCGAGCCGCATGGCGTCGTCTGGCCGGGTCAGCGCATCCCTCTGGCCCGGTGGAATCCAGATCAGATCCGTGCAGCGCGCACGCGGGTCGTGTCCGGCCGAGCCGCGCCGGACGGTCCAGATCACCCAGGCGTAGGCCGTGGCGGTGCTGGCCGTCGGATCCCAACGGCCCTTCACCATCGGCACGCGCTCGCAGAATTGCGCGACGAAGGTCGGCGGGTGGGCGTTGAAGATCCGCTGGTACCGGTCCGCGCCTTCGATCCAGGCGGTGCGCACCAGCATGGCGACGCCGGCCTGGGCGAGCTCGAGCGCGCGCAGCACGAACGCGTCTGCCACCTTGAACGGCGGGTTCGTGACGATCCAGTCGACGACGGGCGTCTCGGCCTGCTCGTCGAGGAAGTCCTGGACGCGCAGCCAGGCGGCCGGCCACGGCGTGCGCACGCCGCCGTGCTCGAACACGTCGGTCGCAACGACCGGGGCGAAGTACTCCTCCAGGACCGCGGACATATGGCCGAGGCCGCAGGCTGGATCCCACGCGCTCTCCCAGCGTCGGCAGAGCAGGCGCGGGCGCAGCACGCTCTCGATGAGCGCGCGCGTGGCCCACGGGGGCGTACAGAACAGGTCGAGGCTGTCGGGCGCCTCGCAGCGCTGCGCCATGACGGCGGTGTGGCCGGCCGGGATCATGCCGCCCTCGCGAACAGGTCGTCGGGCATGCGGTAGCGCGTGCCGCGCGCGATCGCCGCGCGTGCGAGCTTCTCCGGTACCGGCGCCGGGCACGGACCCGGCCCACGCAGGCGGTGCGGCCCCTCCAGGAGCCATACGCCGTCGGCCAGGACGAGGCCGCACCCGGCTGCGAGCCAGAACGCCACGCGCGTCTCGGTCATGCCGAGCCGGGCCGAGGCGAAGCCGATCTTCACCGCACCACCTCCGCGGCGAAGCGGGCGATCAGAGCGGCCTCGGCCCGGCCGTGGTGCTTCTTGAGACGGAAGTCGGCCGAGCTCGGCCACGTCTGGATCGCGAGCGCCCGCGCCCGCTCCTTGTCGGAATCGAGCCGGAAATGCCGCTTCCAACGACCCGGGGTCTCCTGGCGGAGCGGCAGCTCGAGCACCGCCACCGCGGCCAGCACCGCCCCGTAGGCCATGCCGAACTTGAAGGTCGAGGAGACGCCTTGCTTGGGCATCGCCGAGACGCGCTCGACGATCGCCTCCGTGGCGCCCGACGCGCGGATCAGGCGCGCCAGCTCCGGCACGTCGAGCTGCTTGTCGACGATGGGCGCGTCGTACACCTCGATCCGGGCCGGCTGATCCGGCCGGTAGAACGCGAGCGCGCCCGAGGCGCCTGGATCCACGCCGAGGATCACCCGAGCCGGGCCCGTCGTGCTGAGGGCAGTATTCGAGTCGGAAAGAACAGCCGCGGCATCTTGCGCCGGGTGGAGACTTATGTCTTCCATGTCGCGCTCCAACAAACTTCGACCTTCCGCCCGGTCCTGTTCCAGCAGGCCGGGCGGTTCTCGTTTCGGGATCAGTCTCGGTGCTAGGGCGGACCGCGGCGGCCGGTGCGATCCCAGAGGCGCGGGTTCCACTCGCGGGCGCGCTGCTGCCAGAGGCGGGACGAGGCGAGGACAGGGTTGGCGAGATCGCCGATCCAGGTCAGCGCGTAGGCGAGGCCGCGTAGGATGTTGGCGGTTAGCTCGGCGAACTGAACGCGGATCACAGGTGCCCCTCCCGCATGTCGGTGAGACGCTGGCGGATCTGCCGGGCCTTCGCCTCGAGCCGCTCCTGCTCCTGCATCCGGGCGACGTGCGCGAACCAGGCGTCGCGCGTCTCGGGATGCACGCTGCAGAGGAAGGGCGCGCCGTAGCGGCGCACCAGCGCGTCGTAGGCCGGGCCGCTGGGCGCGTTGCCCTGGTCGAGCCACTTCCGCACCGTGTGCGCGGAGATCCCGGTCTCGGCCTCGACGCTCTGGGCTGTCTTCACCGGGTGCTGCTCGCGCAGGAAGGCGCAGACGTGTTCCGCTAACGTTCGGCCATCGACCTGAGAAACCTTTCGCCGAATCTGACCGGTCTTTCCCATCGAACTCCCCGATGCTGTGAGCATCAAGGAGGGGGCATCGGAGGAGAGGCCGGAGGCGAGGCTGGTAGCGAAGGAGGCAGCGGTCATCTCAGCAACCTCCAGCCAGTTCGGTGGGGGACGCAGGCACAGCAGCGCGATCGCCGACAGCTTGGCGGCGGAGGCGATCACGCCGGGAAAGGGACGCGCCGGCCGGGCCCCGAGACACGGGTCGGCCGGCGCGCTCGCATCCGGGAGCCGTGAGGCTGCGACCGGTGCGATCCGGGGAAGAAAAGGCCGGCGCCGCGAGGGCGCCGGCAGTCGGGGAGGAAACGCCATCCAGCGTTTGCACCCGCAGGTGCCCGGGGACGCGCACAAGGCGCGAAACTTGGACGCCGGCCCGCCGATGAGGGGCGAACGACGGACCGGCGCTCGGCCGCGACACGCGACGCGAGAGGGAGACAGATATGCACAGGGGCCCGGCGCGCAGTAACCGCATGAGCGGCACGTGCGCAGTACAGATTTCGCGAACCGGGGCGGGACCGACCGCTATGATCGCGAGCGACGACATCTCACGCCACCTGCCGGAGGCGCTGGCCGAGCTTCATCAGCAGGTGCTTCAGCCGCACCGGCTGGGCGGTGCGACGCTCTTCGTCGGCAACGACGACACGCCCGGCGCCGTCTGCCTGCTTGCAGAGGACCACCCCGCCCGCCGCGCGGTGCGCGAGCCAGCCCGGAAGGTCGGGATCGTGCGCCTCGCCCTCGAGGTGGTACGCCGCCTGTTCCAGACGGACGCCGAGCGCGGCCATGTCGGCACGGATCCGCGTGACGTAGGTGGCCGATCCGATATCGGCGGTGTCCCGCTCGAACACGCGGGCAGCAAGGAGAGCATCAGCCGAGGCGAGCCGGCAGGCGCCGGCAAGATCGAGAAGGCGCAGTCGAGCGGTGTCGTGCGGCATCGGACGGTCCGGACAGGAGGAAGCCGGCACCGGACCAGGGGCCCGACGCTGGTAGCCGGCAGACGCACGCGGTGAGAGGGGAGTGGGCGCGCTCATCGGGACGCGCCTCCGAACGAGGCCAGGAGCAGGCCGTCGCCGGTCGATCGAGCCTGCGCCCAGACGAGGACGGGCACGCCGTCGGCGGCCACCAGCCAGAAAGTCTGAACGCCGCGGCGGGAGCGAACCCGGAGCAGCACGCGGTGATGGCGCCGGGCGCTCACGGCTGGCCCCCGAGATGCAGCACTGGCAGCGCGCCTCTCGACGCGGCGCCCGAGGCGTACGCCCAGGCCGCCGCGTAGAACGGCACCATGATGAAAAGGCCGATGACGATGCCGCGCATCACGCGGCCCTCTGTGGGTCGGCGGCATCGGTGTTGGCTGGTAGCGGAGCTGCGATCAGCTCCGCCGCCGTCACCTCACCCCCCGTCCCCTCGACGATCTTGCGGATCGTGCCAGCGCGCGGATCGCGCTCACCCCGGAGGATGCGCGTGATCGTGGATGGCGGAACGCCGATCTCGGCCGCGAATGCCGCGGGCCTGATCTTCCGCTCGGAGAGGTAGGCAGCGAGGTCCATGCCTCATGATTTTGCCATATGGCAAGAAATGTCAAGCAGGGTTTGCCAAATGGCTCTGGTCCGTGCGAGGCCTTCCCAGCAACTTCGCCGTATGGCGATGCCCGAGCTGAAACGACGTCGGAAGGAGCTCAAGCTCTCCCTTGAGAAGCTGGCGAACCTCGTCGAGCTATCAACGTCTCAGATCCAGCGATTCGAGACAGGTGAGCGGCAGCCGCGCCTCATCGATCTGCAGAACCTGGCCCGCGCGCTCGAGTGTCGTGTCGAGGACCTGACGGGCGATGAAGCCCCCGCATCCGAACAGCGTCAGCCTGGCCCACGCCGCGGGCTACTGCCGGTGCCGATCATTGGCCGCACCGCAGCTGGCGTGTTCCGCGAGGTTGTAGAGTTCGCGGATGCGGAGCCGGAGTACGTGTTTGAACCTGAGGATGAGGAGTTTCCGAAAGCGCGGCGCTTTTCACTGCTGGTGGAAGGCGACAGCATGAACGCTGCCGATCCGGCGATACCGGATGGCGCCCGGGTCGTGTGCGTCGACTTCGAACAGACCGGCCTCCCCTTCATGGAGGGGCTGATCGTCGTCATCGAGCGGTTGCGTGAGGGCGGCCATCTCAGGGAGTGGTCCGTGAAGGAGATCGAGCTGCACGATGACGAGGTGTGGTTCTGCCCGCGGTCCGCGAACAAGACGCACAAGCCGATCAAGGTGGTGAACGATCCGGCTGCCGATCAGTGGAACTCCCTCTCGGTAATCGGCCTCGTACGCGATGTGTCCCTGAAGGTCCGGCGGCTCGGTAAGGCCAAGCCGTAGCACGCGATTTGGTAGCCATCCCCAGTCATCCACAGGCTGCCATAACAACCTCAACGCACCCCTCGACGGGCGAGTACGTACTAGAACATTATAGGAACATCTAAGACGGAGGAGCGCCTGGATGTTCGCTGAGGTTTCGACCGTACGTGCCCGGTTCACAATGCGGTTGCGCTGTCACAACTGCCACCACACGACACTCCGTACGATCGAGTCTCCCGATCTCGAGGATGCTCCCTGCACCGTCGAGGAACTGCTGGAGAGCGCCTGGCTGCAGCGGCAGAACTTCAGCTGCTCCCAGTGCGAGACACCAGTCGCCACGCTTGTCAGCGTGAAGCAGGAGGAGACCGTCCCGGCGGCGGCGTAGGCACGACACCGATCTTGCCATATGGCAAAAAGCTCTTGACGTCGTTTTTGCCATTTGGCTAAATTGCTCCATCGCCACCTGCGATGGAGCCGCTCATGCCTCTTCTGGAAGCTTTCACCCTTGTCGCCCCGCTGACCATCGGCGGCTTGCCTTGGTGTGCCGGTCAGGCGCGCTTCGGCTGGGGCCGCTGATCATGGCCGGCCTCAAGTCCACTGATGCCGACGTCCGCATGGGCGCCCGGCTCACCGAGGCCCGCCGCGCCGCCGGCCTCACCCAGCGCACCGTTGCCGCCGCGATCGGCGTCTCGGCCGCCCAGCTGCAGAAGTACGAGAAGGGCACGAACCGGCTCAGCGCGACGTCGCTGCCGGTCATCGCCGACCTCGTCGGGAAGCAGATCAGCTGGTTCTTCGGCGACGAGCCTGAACTGACCACCGAGGAATCGGCGGAGATCGAGCGCGCCGTGCTCGGCGCCGTCCAGGGCATCGTCGACCGCCGCCGCGGCGTTGGTGCGGAGGTGCGTCATTGATGGCGGCCCATCTCCCCCGCGCCGCCCAGCCCGCGGTGCACGCCAAGCTCTCGCAGGCTTCCGGGCTGCTCATCCGACTCCAACGCTCGGTGACCAACCCGGCCGCGGCGGGCTCGCCCGAGCACGCGGCCCGCTACGCTCGCGAGTTCGCGACGAAGGCCGAGGAGATCGCGCAGCTCCTCGCAGGGCGCGTCCGATGAACCGGCCGCTCTCCCATGTCCTCGCCGGCATCGCCATCGCGCTGGACGAGATGGTGCCGGTCCCAGTGCCGAACAGCATCGCCGCTACGACGCAGGTCCGCTTCGGCGAGGCCATGGACGCGGCGACGTGGAACGCCGCGCTCGAGGCCGCCGAGCGCGCGATCGACGCGCAGGGTGGCGCCTACGATCCCCGCGACGAGCGGGCGGCCGCCCGGGACGAGGGCTACGACCTCGCTATCCGGGCCGTGCGCGCCCTTCGCCGCCCCACCCCCGTCAGCACCCGGAGGGCCGCGTGAGACCCGCTCGCACGTCCGACACCGCGTTCCTGCGCGAGACCTGCCCTTCCCGCCCGCGCTCGCCCGATCCGGCGATCGCCGCCGTCGGCACGGCGCTGCGCACCGCGCGTGCCCGGCGCGGGATCGCCCAGCGTGAGGTCGCCGCTCACGCCGCGGTCTCGCTCCGCACCGTCCAGGCTTGGGAGAGCGGGCGCGAGCGGATCCCGTCCGACCACCTCGAGACGCTGACCGGCTTCCTCCAGCTCGCGCCGGACGCCCTCGACGGCGCCACACACGTCGCCCGCACCGCCGAGGAGCGCGCCCTGCTCGCGGCCCACCGCATCGCAGTCGCAGAGGGGAAGGCCATGACGTTTCCGCCCGCCACCGACGCCGCGCTGCAGGAGGCGCAGCAGGCCTACGACCGGGCCGGGATCGATCCGGACCCGCGGCCGGATTCGGAAGGCGGCCCCCCACCCCAGCCGCCAGCGCAGGTCTTCCCGCCCGCCATCAGGCTCGGCGCCCTCTTCCTCGCGATCGCGGGCCTGATCTGGGCCGGCGTCACGAGCCCCTGGGTCATGGCGGCGCTGGTGCCCGCCGCCCTCGTCCTCGGCGTCGGGGTCGCACAGGCGATCCACGATCTCGCCCAGGTCCGCGGCGCCTCGCGCGACCGCTCAGCCATCGTTGCGGAGTGACCACCATGAAGATCACGCCCCACCTCGCCGGCTTCGTGCGCGGTCCCGGCCTCTTTCAGATGCCGGCCAGCGTCTACCATGCCGACTGCGCGCCAGAGCCGAGCCTGTCGTCGTCGATCGCGCGCACGCTCGTCGAGCAGAGCCCGCAGCACGCCTGGATCGCGCACCCGCGCCTCGGCTGCACGATCGAGCGCCAGGACGACCCGAGCCGCCCCAAGGAGATCGGCACGGCCGCCCACAAGCTGATCTTGGGGCGCGGCACCGACATCGTGGTAATCTACGCCGACGACTATCGCACGGCCGCCGCCAAGGCGGAGCGGGCCCGGGCCTACGCTGAGGGCCACTGCCCGATCCTGAAGCCGGACGCCGAGCGGGCCGACGCCATGGCCGACCAGGTCGTGGAGCGGCTCGCCGCGATCCCCGAATGCGCGGGCTTCGGCGGGGCGCCGTCCGAGGTGGTGGCCGTCGTCCGGGACCGCTCCGGGGCGTGGCTCCGGGTGATGATGGACCGCGTCGAGATCCACGACACCCACGCGGTGATCTGGGACCTCAAGACCGGCGACAGCTCGGCCGCGCCGCAGGGCCTCGGCCGCCGCATCGAGAACATGGGCATGGAGGTCCAGGCCGCGCTCTACGTGCGCGTACTGGAGACCCTGCTGCCGCGGCTCGCTGGGCGGATCAGCTTCCGCTGGGTCTTCGTCGAGAACGCTTTCCCGCACGCGCTCAGCGTGGCGGAGGCCGACAACGTCGGCATGGGCATCGGCAGCCGGAAGGTCGACGCTGCGATCCACCTCTGGAACCGCTGCCTGCGCGCCCAGGACTGGCCCGGGTATCCGGCGCAGATCGTGCGCGTCGACTTCCCCGAGTACGCCGCTCGCCGCTGGAGCGAACGCGAGGAGCTCGACCCGCAGCTCGCCGGCGTCGCCTACGACATCGCGCGCAGCCCGCACCGTCCCCTCGACTGGGAGAACGCGGCGTGAGCTTCACCTTCGCCCCTGCCGCTTCGTTCACTGAGCGGGCCGGACTCTTCGTGTCGCTCACCGGCGGGACGAACAGCGGCAAGACCTTCTCCGCGCTCCGGCTCGCCCGGGGAATCGCCGGCCCTCAGGGCAAGGTCGCCGTCCTCGACACCGAGGGCGGCCGCACCCTTCACCTGAAGGAGGCCTTCGCCTTCGACGCCAACATCATGGAGGCGCCGTTCCGGCCCGAGCGATTCGGCGAGGCGGCGCTCGCGGCCGAGAAGGCCGGCTACGACGCCCTGGTGATCGACAGCTTCAGCATGGAGTGGGTCGGCGTCGGCGGCGTGCTCGACTGGCAGGCCGAGGAGCACAGCAAGCTCGGCGGAGCGGACCGAACAAAGGGCCAGTCCTGGATCAAGCCAAAGATGGCCCACAAGGCCATGGTCTACTCGCTGCTGCAGCGGCGCATCCCGATCGTGTTCTCGATCCGAGGCGAGGAGACCTTCGTCCCGCCGAACACGAAGCTCTTCAAGTCCATCACGAACAAGATGTTTCCGTTCGAGGTCACGGTCTCGTTCCGGCTGGAGACCGAACGGAAGGGCTACATCGACCTTTCCGACCCGAAGTCCTTCAAGATGGAGGGGGCGCACCAGGAGATCTTCCGACACGGCGACCGCATTGGAGAGGAGCACGGTGCTGCCCTCGCGCGCTGGTCCTGCGGCGGTAACGAGGGTAAGCCGAAGGGTAAGGCCACTCTGCAGGACCTCCTCAACGCCGCGAGGATGAAAGCCCGATCCGGGCGGGAGGCGTTCGAGGCTTGGCACCAGCGCCTGAAGCCGGCGCAGGTCGAGGCTCTCGTCCCGATTCAGGCCGAACTCGACAGCCTACTCACCGACGACGGCTTCCCGGGCTTCGCCCCGCCGAACAGCGAGGCCGCCTGAGATGTGCCTGGCCTGCTCGTTTCACTGCTGCGGCGCGCCACGCTTCAACGCCTGCGGGTGCGCCTGCGAGGATCCGGACTGCTGGCCGGCCGCCGCGCCGGCCTGGCCCTCGCGCCCCGCGAACGATGACGGCGAAGAGGACGGCGCCGAGCGCCTGCCCGTCGCCGCCCGCCCGCGCTTCCGCTGCGAGGAGATCCGGGTGTGACGGACGTGTTCTGCGCCGACTGCGGCACAGAATGCCGCCTCGTGGACGGTCGCGACGTAGACCCTCGCGACCCTGAGATCGCCGACGTCCGCGTGTGGGGCTGCCCAGTATGTCCGGCTGCCTGGGCTCACCACGCGCCGAGCGTAGGCGTGCCGGCAGCGGCGCCGGCCGGACTGGAGACCCGCAACGCGCGCGAGTTGCTCGCAGAGCGGATGATCTACCCGCTGATCCACGAGGCGACCGGCGGCCAGGAGAACCTGCAGCCGCTCGCGATTGACCGCCTGACCGGGTTCCTGGCCGACCGGATGAGCATCGAGCCGGAGGCCTGCGAGGTCGTACGCTTCGACCTCGAGCAGTGCCGCGCCGCCTGGAAGGCGCTGCGCGGCGTCACCTTCGACGACGTCCGCCAGTGGGCGCAGCGGCATCGCCGGATCCGTGCACCAGCCCGAAGCGGCGCGGGAACGGAGGCATGACCGGCCGCGAGACCCTGATCGGCGTCGCCATGGCGCTCCTCATCCTCTCAATCGTGGTCGCGATCATCCTGATCCCGATCCTCGACGAGCAGCTCCGGCGCACCTCCGCGCGCCGCCACGCCAACGACAACCGGCCGGCTCGCCCGCCGGGAATCTCATCCAAGGCCGAGGTCGCATGTCCCGCGACCGCTGACAGGAAGGTGCTGTGACGATGACCGAGCGAACCGGAACGCGCGCCGCTAAGGCCAAGCCGCAGAAATTCCCGCAGGCCGGTACCAGCACGGTGCCGCTGTCCAGCCTGCAGTTCGGGCACACGGACGACGCAGTCGGCGTCAACGCCCGCGTCGTGGACCGCGACCAGGGCCTCGACGAGCTCGCGGCCTCCATCCTCGCGCACGGGCTAATCCAGCCGCTGATGGTCCGGCCTGACGCCGGTGCGAGCTTCACGGTCGTGGCGGGCAACCGCCGGCTCGCGGCGCTGCGCCAGCTCGTCGAGGCGGGCAAGCTCGCCGATGCCGATCCTCGGGTCAGCGTCGTAGTGCGCGACCTGCAGGACGGCGAGGCGCTCGAGATCTCGCTCGCCGAGAACCTCGCCCGCCTGCCACTTCATCCCGTCGACCAGTTCGAGGTCTTCGCCCGGCTCGGCACCGGCCCTAACGCGATCGGCGAGGAGGCGATCGCCACTCGATTCGGCATCGAGCGGAAGGAGGTGCGTCAGCGCCTCGCGCTCGGTCGCCTCGCTCCGGAGATCCTGGCGGCGTGGCGGTCCGGAGAGATCCGCGCCGAATCCGCCCAGGCCTTCACCCTGGCCCGGAACATGGACCACCAGCGCGAGGTCTTCGAGAAGCTGCAGCAGGGGGATCAGCTCCAGAGCTACCATATCCAGGCTGCGTTCAGTCAGAACGTCGAGCGGGCGGACAGCCGCTTCGTGAAGTTCGTCGGCCTCGACACCTACACGGCCGCCGGCGGGACCGTGCGGGCTGACCTGTTCAGCGACCGCCAGGACCTCACGCGGCCGGACATCCTGCATCGCCTCGTCCAGCAGAAGATCGAGACGATCGCCGAGCAACTGCGCGCCGAGGGCTGGTCGTGGGTTTCGCTGAGGGATGACCTGGCCCAGGACCACTACCGGTGGGAGCGCCTGCAGCCGGCTGACCTTCAATTCACAAAGGAGGAGGAGACCGAGCTGGCGCGCATCCAGGAGCGCCAGGAAGAGCAGGACTGCCATGGCGCCGAGTACACCCGGCTGAACCAGCGGGCTCGCACGATCGAGTCCGAGGTCGAGGCCCGGGCGTTCACGCCGGAGGAGCGGTCCCGCGCCGGCGCCATCATCAATATCGGCTACGACGGTGACGTGGGCATCACGCGCGGCGTCGTCGCGCCGGGTGCCGCACCGGCGGCCACCTCGGCAGCGGCCGAAGAGGTTGAGGCTGGGCCGAAGCCGATCAGCGCGGCGCTCGCGCAGGGCCTGTCCGAGCAGCTGTCCAACGCGATCGCCGCCGGCCTGGCCACGGATCGTGACCTGGCCTTGTCCGTGGTCCTCGCCTCGTTCCTGACGACGCTCGGGTCGCCCTGCATCGTGCGGCACAACGGCCGCGGCGCCGGCCCTCTCGAGGAGCGAATCGGAGACCTCCGCATGGGGAAGTTCGGCGACGTCCTCCAGACGCTGTCCGCCATGCCGACGCCGCACCGGCTGGACGTGCTCGCGGCCGTCGCCGGCGCGGCGATCGACGCCTCGGTCTCGGCGCGCGGCGGCAACACGGCCAGCGCGAAGGGCGTCGACATGCGGGCGATCGACGCGATCGTCGGGAGCATCGACGCCGACGAGATGCGCCAGCAGCTCGCCTGCCAGTTCGACGCCGAGGCGTACTTCACGGCCGCCACCAAGGCGCACGCGATCGCCGCGCTGGTGGAGATCCACGGCCGGAACACCTGCATCTCGCCGAAGAAGGGCGACATCGCCGGGCTGGCCGCGATCGAGGCCAAGAAGCACGGCTGGCTGCCGCCCGAGCTACGCACCGTCCACTACGATGGTCCCGGCGCCGCTAAGCCGAAGGCCAAGAAGACGACCCGGCGCAAGGCCGCGGCCGAGCCCGTTCTGCAAGCCGCGGAGTAGGGCGATGGCCGGCGCCGTCTTCCTAATGGGCCTTGCGGCCCTCTTCACCGAGCGAGCCTACCGCGCCGACGCGGCTGGGCTCGCCGTGCCCGCGCCGGCCATCGCCGCGATCGGCTGCCTCCTCGTCGGCTCCCTGATCCTCTTCGTTCTGGCGCTGATGCGTCTGTGATGACCGATCCACTCAGCACTGCGGAGACGGCATGAGCGCGCTCGCGAACGTACCCGACCGGATCGCGCGGGCCTTCACCGACCGGACGAGCCTGACGCTCGCCGAGACGGCCGACGCCTTGGAGATGGATCCGAAGACGCTCCGCCGGGAGGTGGGAGAGGGCCGAATCAAGTACGTTCTGCGCGGCACCGGTACAAAGCGGAAGCTGCGCCGGTTCCTGCTAACCGACCTCATGGAATACCTCGAGGGCCAGAGGCGCCAAGAATGTCCGTCTATAAGCGTCCCGACGCGTCGGCCTACTGGTGCGAGTTCCACATCGACGGTGATCGGTTTCGCCTCGCTACGGGCCAAACTGAGCGGCGCGCCGCCCAGCTCTCCGAAAAGAGGCTGAAGGCGGAGATCCAGGCGCAACGCGCGGCCGAGGCGAAGGCGCGGGCGAACTGGGGTGGCAAGGCGGCGCCCACGATGGGCGCGCTCGTCGTGCTCTACTGGGAGCAGGTCGGCCAGTATCACGCAGTGCCCAAAACGACGTGGCGGGCGCTCGAATGGCTGACCGAACACTTTGGTGAGGAGACGCTGATCACCGAGATCACCGGCCAGCGCATAGCCGAGATGGTGGCCCGCCGCCGTGGCATCCGCGTGGTGCGCGACAAAGCAACGCACCGCCTGCGGGAGATCGCTTCGGACAACGTCCAGAACGCGACCGTCAACCGCTACGCCGTCGACCCCCTGCGCAAAATCTTCCTGCGGGCCCGCGACGTCTGGGGTTACCCGGTCATGTCGCCCAAGTGGGGGAACTACCGCCTGCGCGAGCCGGAAGAGCGGGTGCGCGAGGCCGCGCTCGTCGAGGAGACGGCGATCATCAAGGCGCTCGGGCCGGACTATGGGCGGCTGTTCCGCTTCATGATAGCGACCGGCTGCAGGGCGTCGGGCGCGCTGCTGACCTGGTCGCAGATCGACCGGCACAGCATGCTCGTGCGGGTGAGAAACAAGGGCAAGGAGGGCCAAGCCCGATTCTACACGATGCCGCTGACGGCTCGCCAGCTCGCGATCCTCGACGAGTGTCAGGGGCATCATCCGACCCACGTCTTCACTTACGCGCCCGCCCGGCCGGGCAAGACGGCGGACGGCAAACCGCGCGAGGTCCCGCGCCGGGCGATCACCGACAGCGGTTTCAAGACGCACTGGCGGCGCTACGTGCGCAACGCCGGCATCGCTGAGGGCTTCCGTCGCCACGACACGCGCCACACGCTGGGCACGCGCCTCGTGCGCACAACCGGCAACCTTAAGCTCGCGCAGAAGCAGCTCGGCCACGCCCGCATCGAGACGACGATGCGCTATGCCCACGTGCTGGTCGAGGACATCCGCGCCGGCGTCGAGGCGATGGAGAATGCCCACGTCGCACGCGACACCCACGTTTTCCACCCACGTTCGAAGGTGTATAGAGCTAAGTGACTGTCAGAGAAGGCGTAACAGACATGGCATCGGGGTCTGGGGGACTAGGGGTCGGAGGTTCGAATCCTCTCGCTCCGACCATTCAAGCCTTTGACCGGAAGGGCCGTTGAGTGAGCGTGCTTCGCAGCATGGCTCAGCACGGGGGAACGACGCGAGCTACGCGCGCCCACCCTCCTCAGTCACCTCGTTCTCCGCTACTGTCCCGTCCGGGCGCGGTTCGTGTCCTTCCATATCCAGCGATTTCCGCGCCGACAGGCGAACAGATCGCGATGCGGGTTGCTCCAGCGCTGATCACGCTGAATGAAAACGGCCCGCCGCGGTGAACCGGGCGGGCGTCTCAACTTGGTCGCGGGGTAGCCCGACAGTGGATCAGGCCAGGGTCGGAACGGGCCCCGAGAAGCCTTCGGCAGGGCGGTCGCCGTCCGTGTATCGCGCTAGGGCGATTACCAGAGAGATATGGACGCCAGCGGCGACCGGAAGAAGCGCGAGGGCAGCGAAAAGGGTCATGGCGCGAAGCTGTTTGATGCGATGCGATGGATGGTATTTCGCACTGCGCCTAAATTTTTGGCATGCCACATTCCATAGGGTGGCCATGCGGTTTGCGCATGGTGCGGTGCGGCGTGTCGCGGGCCGCCGATACCGTCCGGGCGACGTCTAGGACCATAGCGCGGTCACGCGACATTCGAACCGTCGCCGTGATAAAGGGCGGCATGATCCGCATCGTGAAGCACGTCATTGTTGAGACGACCGAGGAGCGCGATCGGCAGGTCGAAATGGTCGAGGCAGCAATCCGGTCGCGGTTTCCAGACGCGACCACGGAGGTTGTGCAGGGCCTGCTGGACGAGGACCGTGTGGTCGAGGCGCGGCTGCCACTGCACCAGCTCGCGGAGTGGCGGGCGCAACGCCCGCGCCTTCTCTCCGAAGCGCCAGCGACCGGCTCTGGCACGGAGGAGTTCACCGACCTCGACCGGCAGGAGTGATGCCTGCGGCCGGCGCCGTTGCCCTCAGGCCGAAAGAAGCCCGCCGCGGCAAAGGACCGGGCGGGCTTGAAGTGAAGATCGAACCTGCCGAGGTGGTCGGCCAGGCGCCGGGCCCCGAACGAAGGGCCTGAGCGGAGGCGCTGCTAAAGACGAAATGTGGCGGCATCTCTACCGATGCCCCGCAATCCGACCCTGGTGCGCCCCAGCCGGCCCTTCGGGGGCACTGCACCGGACAGGGAGCACACGGCGACCGCTCGCCGGACTTGATGCCAGCAGTCTAAGAGATTTCGAAGGCAAGTCCAGGCCTGCCAGACGGCACCTCCGGCGCTAAAGTTGGATCGTCGTCGACGCATTGGAGTTAAGTCTGTAGAAATCACGCGACAGAGCGCGTGTATAAACGAATACACGCGTCATCGTCGCGCTGGTCCGCACCAAACCGTGGCGGCATGGGGCTTCGCCCTCCGCAGTCTGCGACCATGTCCGACTTGGCGGAGGCTCCAGCACCAGCGACCGGTTTCAGTCGGCACGGCTGGACGGTGCCTGCCAGATCGCACCGGGATGTTCGCGAACGTCGCCGGGCTTCGTACCCGTGTCGGCGTCGCTGACCCAGGCGCCGGGTTCGGCGATCTCCGCGACCGTATCCTCCGGATAGGCCGCTTCCAGAAAGAGGCGGGCCTCGCCCTCTGCCGCGGCTCGGACCGTGATGAGAGGCCGCTCGCCGCCCGCTCCGGTGAGCCGCGCGATGAAGAGTTTCGTCATGGTCGCCCTGCAGGTTCCGGCTCGTCGTGCACCTTTGACAAACGTCCGATCCCCAGGCGCGCTCCCATCGCGCATGCCGACGCGGCCGAGGTGTTGAGAGCCGCGTCAGTTCGGCAGCAGGTGGAGACCTTCCCGCGCCACCGGCCCGGGTATGCCTCGGCGCATCAGCCGCGCGGTTCGGGCCTGCCGCTCCTGCCAAGCCTGCATCTCGGCGCTCGCCTGCAGGAACGGGCGCGCCCAGAGATCGAGCCACGCCATATGCGCGCCGAGCGTGAGGAGCACCAGTTCATCGGCAAGACCCAGGGCGGCCTCCTGGACACGCAGCACCTGGGCGCTCAGCAGATCCGGGGACCATCCCGGGGGCTCGGCATCGTTGCGCATCAATCCTCCTTGAATGTCCGGCTCACCAACGGGAGAAGACCGTGCCGGTTCATCCCGCTCGGGCGCGGCAGGTCGCAGCGTCCGGAACGCAACGCCAACCTGCCGATGCCGGGATGAAGCAGGCCTGAACCCGTCCTCCGCCAGATGCCGCCGTTCAGCCGGCGCTCAGTTGCGGGGCTGCAGAAGGCGCGGTGCGCCCCCCGGAAGTGGGGTCGTGCTGTCCACGAGCGGTCTCCATGCAAGCCCACGCCCATGCTCCCTGGTGCTCGTCCAATCCGGACGCCGACCTGCTGCCGTGGTTCGGCCTCGAGCCGGAGGCTTTGGAGGATGCCGCCCGCAGCCTGTGCGCGGTTCGTCCGGGCAACTGCGACGCCGAGCGTTTGATGGAGCGCGCAGCCTATCTTCGGGCGACCCGCATCGGTCATACGGAAGCCCCGCAGCGGGCGAGCGCGCTGTTCCTCGGCTGAGTGGGGCGCCGGGCGCGCGGGGGGATACTCTTGCCCCTGATTCTTCATACATCCTGTGAGAGACGGCGGCGCGGCGGCGACGGACCGGTGAGGAAGCGATGAAACGTCTGGAGGAACTCAAGGGTGATCCGGCCTTTCGTCAGGCAGTCCTTGCCGTGAAGGGTGCGGCCAGCACCCTGAGCGGACGTGCGATGACGCAGGACGAGGCCGAGCTTCTAGTCAGCTTCGCGCTCGCCACCTTCGCGAATGCCGGCGGCCTCTCCGAACCGAGCCTGAGCCGCATCGCGCGCTTCGCTGGCAAGATCTCGCCCCTCGAGAGCGTCGAGGGGCTGATGAAGCACTGATGATGCCACCTCGGTGGTTCACGCCCGGGCGGCGCGGTGATGCGCACAAAAGAATGCCCGCCGCGGCTGGGAGGCCGGGGCGGGCTGAAGTTCCTTCTCTAGGCGCCCCCACCATAGCCGGTCGAGGCCGCGGCGCGAGGGCGCAGAAGTAGTACTCCTCTTCGCGTGTTCGGCGTTTCCTCGGGGACACCTGCGATTGCGCATGCTACGGCAGGACCATGCCCGCCCAGCCAGCAGGATATGCCATCCCGATCCCGTTCAGGCCGCACCGGATGAATCCCCGATGTGCTCGATTGCTGCAGGTCGGTGAGATCGGAGGAGCACGGCGGCGGCGATGACAGGCGGCCCCATGGGAGCCGGTGACTGCCCGCCGGCCTTCGATTTGCGTGATCTCGGCCGCCTCGCGGCCCTGCAGTCCTACGCGATCCTCGACACGCCGCCCGAGGCGACCTTCGACGACATCGCGCAGATGGCGGCGCAGGCCTGTAGCGCGCCGATGGCCCACATCAACTTCATCGACGCCGACCGGCAGTGGATCAAGGCGGCGGTGGGCCACGCGGCGCGTGAGATGCCGCTGCATCTCGGTTTCTGCACGCAGGCGCTTGGCGAGGACGATGTCCTGATCCTGAAGGACCTCGCGGCGGATCCAGAGTGCGCGGCCGATCCCCTGGTCGTGGGCGAGCCGCACATGCGCTTCTACGCCGGTGTGCCGCTCATCACGCCGGAGGGCTACGCGATCGGCACGCTCTGCGTCCTCGACCGTGAGCCGCGCACGCTCACCGAGCCGCAGCTCTTCATCCTGAAGGCGCTCGCCCGCACCGTGATGGCGCAACTGGAGACCCGGCGCAGCGCGGCCGCCCTACGGCGCCGGGAGGAGCATTACCGCTCGCTCTTCCAGTCCATCGACGCGGGCTTCTGCCTCGTCGAGATGCGCTTCGACGCGGCTGGACGCGCCGTCGATTACCGCTTCCTTGAAATCAACCGGGCGTTCGCCGATCAGACGGGGCTACCCGACGCTGCCGGGCGTTGGATGCGCGAACTCGCCCCGGACCACGAGCAGCACTGGTTCGATACCTACGGCGAGGTCGCGCGCACAGGTCAGCCGACCCGCTTCGAGAAGGCCGCGAACGCGCTCGGCCGCTGGTACGATGTCTACGCCTACCGGGTGGACGAGCCGGCGCTGAACCACGTCGCGATCCTGTTCAACGACATCACCGAGCGCCGCCGGATCGAGACGACCCTGCGGGCGAGTGAGGCGGAGCTGCGCCTCGTCGCCGACGCCATGCCGGTCCTCATCGCCTTCGTGGACCGCGGCCTCGTCTACCGCTTCGCGAACGCCGCCTACCGCCTCTGGCTCGGGCAGGCGCCGGAGACCGTGGTCGGGCGCAGCATCGCCGAGGTGCTGGGTCCCGCCGAATTCGCGGTGCGACGCGAGGCGCTGATGCGCGCGCTCGCGGGCGAGGAGGTCCGGATTGAGCGCGAGTGGCGCTGGCCGGACGGGCGGGTGCGCATCGCCGACATCCGCTACATGCCGCGCCGGGCCGCGGAGGGCGACGAGCCGGACGGCCTCTACGTCTTCGTACACGACGTCACCGACGCAAAGCGCGCCGAGACCCGACTTCAGTCCCGGACGGAACAGCTCGAGGCGCAGGTCGAGGCGCAGGTGCGCGAGCGCGACCGGATCTGGACTCTGTCGCCGGTGCTGAAGGTCGTAGCGGACCGGGAGGGCCGGATCCGCACCGTGAACCCAGCCTGGAGCCGCGCGACCGGCTGGGGCGAAGGGGAGGTGTGCGGTCGCAGCGTCCTCGATTTCGTGGGGGCAGAGGATCGGGCGGCCGCCGAGACAGCCCTGCAACGGCTCGGCGAGGGCCGAATGATCGAGGACATCGAGCTGTCGAGCCTCGTCGCCGACGGCGGGCCACGCCGAGTGCTCTGGACCATCGTGCCGGACGACGGCGTGCTCTACGGCTTCGGCCGCGACCTCACCGAGCTCCGTCAGGCTGAGGAGGCTCTTCGTCAGTCTCAGAAGATGGAGGCTGTGGGCCAGCTGACGGGTGGGGTAGCGCACGACTTCAACAACCTCTTGACCATCATCCGCTCCTCGGTCGAGTTCCTGCGCCGGCCCGATCTGCCCGAGGCGCGCAAGGCCCGCTACCTCGACGCGGTCTCCGACACGGTCGATCGCGCCGCCAAGCTCACCGGCCAGCTCCTCGCCTTCGCCCGGCGCCAGGCGCTCAAACCCGAGATCTTCGATGCCGGTGCCCGTCTGCAGGCGATCGCCGACATGCTCGACCAGATCATGGGCGCGCGCATCCGCGTCAGCGCGGACTTGCCCGACACACCCTGCTTCGTGCGCGCCGATGCCAGCCAGTTCGAGACCGCGCTGGTCAACATGGCGGTCAATGCCCGCGACGCGATGAACGGGGAGGGCAACCTGACCCTGCGGGTCAC